>JBOHHM010000160.1:0-13052 GCA_050725495.1 Burkholderiaceae bacterium
CGGTCTTCTGCTCAAACTCGGCTACAGCCTTGACCACGGCCTGGTAGTCGGTGATGTCGGCCGTCACGGCCACGCCCTTGCCACCGGCGGCCTCGATGGCAGCCACGGTGTCGGTAGCGCCTTCGGCGCGGATGTCGAACACGCCGACGGTCACGCCCTCGGAAGCCAGCCGCAGAGCGATGGCACGGCCGATGCCGCTGCCCGCGCCGGTCACGATGGCGGTCTTACCCTTGAGTCCTCGCATGAACAATCTCCTTGGAAAAATGCGATGTCAGAAACTACGGCGCTACAGGGCTTCAGGCCCCGTGACGCCCCACGATTGAAACGGAGCAGACGTTCTGGTGCGGGTGGCCGCCCAGGTTCTGCGCCAGGCCCAGGTCGATCTTCTGGAGCTGGCGTTCGCCGGCGCGGCCCAGCAGCTGCTGGTAGATCTCGTAGACCATACGCAGGCCGGAGGCGCCGATCGGGTGGCCAAAGCACTTCAGGCCGCCATCCGGCTGCACCGGAAGGGCGCCATTGCGGTCGAACACCCCGTCCAGGATGTCGTTAACCATGCGCCCGGGCTGGCTGAAGCCGAGGTCCTCCATCAGAACAGCCTCCGTGATCGAGAAGCAGTCGTGGACCTCGGCCATGTGGATCTGGCTGCGCGGGTCGATCACGCCAGCGCTGGCGTAGGCGGCCGCAGCGGCGCGGCGCGCGGTGGCGATGCTGGCGCCGTCCCAGCGGGTAAAGGAGGCTTCCTCACCGTTGCTCACGGACAGGTCAAGCGCCTTGATCGTGACGACTTCCTCGTTCGGGCGCAGGGTCTTGGCGATCTCGGGCGTGGTCAGGATCGCGCAGGCCGCGCCGTCGCTGACGCCGCAGCAGTCGTACAGGCCCAGCGGCGCGGCGATGGTCGCGGCCTTGAGCACGTCCGCTTCGGTGATGCGGTTGCGCAGGTGGGCTTTGGGATTCAGCGCGCCGTTGTCATGGCTCTTGACCGAGACATGGGCCATGGCGCGCTTGAGGTCGGCCATGTCGATGCCGTGCTTGGCCGCGTAGCCGGACGCGAGTTGGGCGAAGGCGCCCGGCGCGGTGCTGTTGGGTAGCCAGAGGTCATTGTTGACGCCCCGGGTACGCACCGGCAGGCCACCGTAGCCGGTGTCCTTGAGCTTCTCGGCGCCCAGGGCCAGCACGAAGTCGTAGGCGCCGGAGGCGATTGCATAGGCCGCGCCGCGTAGGGCCTCACTGCCCGTGGCACATGCGTTTTCGACGCGGGTAGCGGCGATGCCGGGCAGGCGCAGGGCTTGTGCCAGAGGCACGGCCGTCTTGCCGACGTTGTTTTCTTCCAGGCAGACGCCCAGCCAGGCGGCGCCGATCTGGGACTTCTGTATGCCCGCCTCGGCGATGGCCTCATTGAAGGCTTCCAGCATCAGGTCATCGGGACTGCAGTCCCAGCGCTCGCCGAAACGCGAGCAACCCATGCTCAGGATGGCGACCTTGTCGCGAATTCCAGTGGCCAATTGAATCTCCTGGTTATGCTGCGGTGCGGACGGGGGTGGCCTTCCAGAAGTACCGCCGGAAGCCTCGTTTCATGTCGTATTCCTTGATGCGAAACACCATGCGAACCGGCAATCCTGGCCGCAATTCATCCTGGTCGGTGTCGGTGAATTCCATCAGGACGCGCCCGCCAGCGTCGAAGTCGATGTGGCCGAACTGGAAGGGTGGGTGCGGCGTGTAGGCGAGGAAGTCGCTGGTGTGTGACAGCACATGGGCCGGTGCGTCAGCCAAGCTGATGGGTTCCTGACTGTCCTGGGCGTTGCATTCGGGATTTACGCACATGCGGGTGCTGGGGAACTGAATGGTGCCGCAGTGCCTGCACTTGCCGCCTTCGAAATGGGCCACGCGGCGGTGGTCGCGCCAGGCGGCCGTCAACGCTGTCTTGTTGTCCATCTCCGCACGCATGCCCCATTCCAGGTCCAACTGGCCGGTGAACGAGAGGTACTTCAGATAGCTGGTTTCGGGTTTTCCGGCTTCCGGTTCCTGGCCGGGGCAGGCCACCCCGGTGCGGCGCAGCAGCAGCACATCACAGCCATTGCCAAACGACGTTACCAAGATCAGGGCGCCGGGCTTGGCCTGGCGCAGCACCGTGTCGAGCATCGCCAGCGGCTGGCCGCAGCCGATGTCGCCGACGGTGTCGCCGTGGGTATGCGCCACCGCCGCAGGGTCGATGCCCAGTTTCTTGGCGAGGGCCTCGTTGATCTTTGGCAGGAGGGCCGGCATGACAAAGTGCTCTACATCGGTCGCCTGGACCTCGAAGCGGGCCAGGCAGGCCTTGATCGCATTGAGCGCGATTTTCATGTAGCCTTCCTCGCGGGTCCAGCGTTCCTCCCAGCCATAGTCGTAGGACTCGCCCGTCTGACGGAAGTGGTCGACAAAGTCGGCGTACTCGGCGTGTGAGCCCACCAGCGTGGCGATCACGGGGCCGTAGCCCATCGCTACGGCAGCTGCACCATCACCCGAGATCATTTCCAGTGCGCTGGCGGGCTTCGCGGTCCTGCGTTCGGCGGCCACGATCAATTGGGCCTGCCCCTGGACTCCTGGTCGCGCCAAGGCTGAGATCAGCTCCGTTGTGGCGGCGCGTGCACTCGACACCACGTCGCGCACCACGGTCTCCGACCCAAGGCCGAGAGCGGATGCCACGATGCCGGCATTGATGCGCTCCGCAAAGGGCAGCGTCGTTGATGTCAGGGTCAGTGCCGTGACAGATTGCCCAGCCAGACCTGGCGCCAATGCCCGGCTTGCTTCCACTGCCATGGTCACGGCGTCCTCATCCCAATTGGCGATGGCGCGCTGGCCTTTGGACAATGATCGAAGGCCAGGCGCCATCCAGCGGTGCTGCGCAAAAATTTCGCCCCGTTCGAGCCTCAGCCGAGGAACGTAGCGGCTGGTGGCCAGCAGACCATAGTCATCTTGCATCATCATCCTGTGCCCGATTCGTTGATATTTCTTGCGAACTTTGATGACATGCATGGTACACTAGATAACGATAAATCGGTAACCTTTTACATGGTCTTTCTAGCTAGGGTTTTCCCTGAAAAAAGGTTGAAAGGCCGACCGTTCGGATCAAATTAAGGAGTCGACATGAGCGCGAATACGCATCAGTTGTTCTGCATGGACAGCGCGTGTCACGGGGTGGCGCTGCGTGGCCGTCAGTCATTACCTTTGAGCACCGGCCGATCAGATCGATGCGTCAAAAGATCCCGGGCTTGAGGCGGATCTTTCCGACGAGATGCTCGTGCCGGCGGTGGTGCTCCATCGAGTGCTCGCCAACCTAAACCCCAACCGAGGCAAACCATGTTCCAGCAAAAGAAAGTCATCATTAGCTGTGCAGTCACTGGCGCAATCCATACGCCGTCGATGTCGCCTTACCTTCCCATCACGCCGGAGGAGATCGCGGAATCGTCCATTGCTGCATGCGAAGCCGGGGCGGCCATCATCCACCTCCATGCCCGCGATCCGAAAACGGGCAAGCCAGACCAGCGTCCGGAAGCCTTCGTCCCTTTTCTGGAGACCATCAAGGCGAACAGCGACGCCGTCGTGAACCTTACCACCGGTGGCTCTCCGTACATGACGGTACAGGAGCGCATGATGCCGGCCAAGGTCCTCAAGCCCGAAGTGGCCTCGATGAACATGGGCACGATGAACTTCGGGCTTTTTCCGATGCTCAAGCGGTACAAGGAGTTCAAGCACGACTGGGAGCGGCCGTACCTGGAGGGCAGCAAGGACCTGATCTTCCGCAACACCTATCGCGATCTGGAAACGGTGTTGACGGAACTGTCGGTCAATGACACGCGCTACGAGTTCGAGTGCTATGACACGTCCCACCTCTACAACCTGGCCCATTTTGTCGAGCGGGGGCTGGTCAAGGCGCCGCTTTTCATCCAGACCGTGTTCGGCATCCTTGGCGGCATCGGCACCCACCCTGATGACGTGATGCACATGAAGCGCACTGCCGATCGCCTTTTCGGTGACGCCTACCGCTGGTCGGTGCTCGGTGCAGGCGCCGCACAGATGAAGATCGCGGCGATGGCTGCCTCAATGGGCGGCAATGTTCGCGTCGGCCTGGAGGATAGCCTCTGGATCGGCAAGGGCAATCTGGCCAAGACCAATGCCGAGCAGGTGACTCGTGTACGCGAAATCCTCGAAGGCCTCGGACTCGAGATTGCCACGCCGGCTGAGGCGCGCGAGATTCTGCAACTCAAGGGTAAGGACAAGGTCGCTTTCTGAGCTTCCCATTAAACGGGCTCGCGTACAGGAGGCCTGGGCCTCCCGAAGATGTCTGGTGACCATGCGCTGGCCCCCTCCGACAGATAGAAGGAAACGATATGAAGAAACTGCTTGCAGGAAAAGTGGCGCTGGTAACCGGTGGTGGTCGAGGCGTTGGTCGAGGCGTTGCGCTGGCGTTGGCCGAAGCAGGTGCCAAGGTGGTTGTCAATGACCTGGGCGCATCGCTGACCGGCCAGCTGGACGGTCAGCAACCTGCGGCCGAGGTTGTCGCCGCGATCAAGGCCATGGGCGGAGACGCCATCGTCGATAGCGGTTCTGTTGCCGATTGGAATGCGGCGCAGAAGATGGTTCAGTCCGCAGTGGACGCCTTTGGTCGGATCGACATTGTTGTCAACAACGCAGGTATTCTGCGCGACGTCATGTTCCACCGGATGTCCGAGCAGGAGTTCGACGACGTCATCGCTGTGCATCTGAAGGGCTCCTTCAATGTGAGCCGCGCCGCAGCCCCCTTCTTCAAGGAGCAGGGGTCTGGTTCGTTTGTGCACATGACCTCGACTTCCGGCCTGATCGGCAACTTCGGCCAGGCCAACTACAGCGCGGCCAAGTTGGGGATCGCGGCCCTGTCCAAATCGATTGCCCTGGATATGCAGAAATTTGGCGTTCGTTCCAATGCGGTGGCGCCATTTGCCTGGACGCGCATGATCGATTCGATTCCCGCTGAAACACCAGAGCAAAAGAAGCGTGTAGAGGGCTTGAAGAAGCTGGTTCCAGAGAAAGTCGCGCCTTTCGTCGTGGCCCTGTGCGCCGACGAGGCGAAAGACGTGACCGGCCAAGTCTTCGGCGTGCGCAACAATGAAATCTATCTGTTCAGTCAGCCGCGCCCCATCCGCAGCGCTCACCGCAGCGAGGGTTGGACCCCGGAAAGCGTGATCGAGGGTGCATTCCCGATGCTCAGCGCCGACTTCTTCCCGCTGGATCGGTCGGGCGACATCTTCACCTGGGACCCGGTGTGAATAGAATGTACGCATCGTTACTGTAAAGCTGGATCGGCACAAAAGACTATGCCTACCCAAGTTCTGACCATCGATTGGGAGCTGCAACTCGGCTTCCTCATCCACGACGTCTCACGCCTGCGTCGCAGCGCTTTCGATCGCTGCCTCAAACACCTGAACGTGACACGTTCGCAGTGGTGGGTCTTGGCCTACTTATCGCGTCAGGACGGCATGACGCAATCGCAGTTGGCCGAAGAGCTGGACCTGGGCAAGGTCGCGATAGGGGGGTTGATCGACCGGCTGGAGAAATCCGGACTGTTACGTCGCGAACCCGATGCCACCGATCGCCGTGTGAACCGGGTTTTCCTCGAGCCGCAGAGCAGGCAGCTGATCAGCAAGATGCGCAAGGTCAGTCACCAGATGAACGAGGTGATTCTCCGGGGAATTCCCGATGCGGAGCTTACAGCGTCGACGCACACCCTGGACGGCATGAAGCGCAACCTTCTCGAGTATCTCGACACCACCGAGCCTTGAATCAAGGGGTGTGCTCGGCACCCCAATGTGCCGTCAACCGTCGGCCAAATTTAGAGCGGAGTCAATATGAGCAGTTTGGAAGTGCAACTGGCCGTGCGGGGAAAAGCCATGCGTGAGGCGGGCTTATGGGTTGACAAGTCCATGGACGATTTTCTGGCCCATGCACTGGAGGTTTGCCCGGACAAGGAAGCGCTGGTCGGTTACCGGATCGACCGCGATGCCCCTGCTCGACTGACCTACCGGCAGCTGGCCGATCGGGTCAACCGTGCGGCCGCCGCCTTGCACAGGTTGGACGTAAGGCACGGGGAGGTGGTCGCCGTACAACTCCCGAACTGGTGGGAGTTCGTCGTCACCACGCTGGCCTGCGGCCGCATCGGTGCCGTGATGAACCCGCTCATGCACATCTTCCGCGAGCGCGAGCTGGCCTATATGCTCGGATTCTCCCAGGCCAAGGTGTTCATCGCGCCCAACAGCTACCGCGGCTTCGATTTCGCCACCATGGCCAAGGGACTCGAGGCCACGTTGCCGGACCTCGAGCATGTCGTCATCGTCGACGGCGATGCGGCGGACGGCTTCGAGCAGATCCTACAGGCGGGTCCCGAGACCTCGGGCATCCAGGTGCCGGCCGGCGCCAAGCCTTTGCAGCCGGATGACATTGCGGTGCTGATGTTCACTTCGGGGACGACTGGATCGCCCAAGGGCGTGATGCATACCAGCAACACGCTGGTCGCCTGCATGAACGCGCTGAGCGGCCGCTTCGGCCTGGGCCCAGACGACATCTATCTCGCCTCCACCCCCGTGGGCCACATGACCGGCTACGTGGCCGTGGTCCTGATCGGACTGCGCCAAGGTGGCACTGTAATCATGCAGGACTTCTGGGAGGCCAAGAAGGGCGTCTCCATCATGGTCGACGAGAAGGTGAGCTATTTCGCAGGCTCCACGCCCTTCCTCAACGACATGTGCGAGATCGTGGCCGCTGGCCAGTCGGCCCCCACCAGCCTCAAGTCCTTCCTCTGTGGCGGCGCCCAAATTCCGCCCGTGTTGATCGAGCGTGCCCGCGAGACCATGGGCATCGACGTCTGCTCGCTCTGGGGCATGACCGAGGTCCTGTCGGGCACGCTGACCGAGCCTGCGCGTGCCCACGAAAAGTCCTCCACCACCGATGGCCGTGTGCTGGAAGGCATGGAGGTCCTAGTGGTTGACGACAGGGGCGACGAAATGCCCGTGGGCAAGCCGGGCCGCCTGCTGGTCAAGGGCGCCCAGCTGTTCCTGGGCTACTACAGGATGCCCGAGGTCCCGACCTTCGACGAGCAAGGCTGGTTCGATTCGGGCGACCTGGCCTACCGTGATGAAGAAGGTTATATCCGTATCAGCGGCCGTACCAAGGACGTCCTGATCCGCGGCGGCGAGAACGTGCCGGTAGTCGAGATCGAGGCGCTGCTCACCAAGCACCCGGCGGTGATGATGAGCGCCATCGTCGGCTACCCGGACGAGCGCCTGGGCGAGCGGGCCTGCGCCTTTGTGGTCTTGCGCCAGGGTCGGAAGCTGACGCTGGAAGACGTGCAGTCCTACATGGCGCAGTCCAAGGTCGCCAAGCAGTACTGGCCCGAGAAGCTGGTGGTGGTCGAGCAGATGCCCGCCACGCCGTCCGGCAAGATCCAGAAGTTCAAGCTCAAGGAAATGGCGCTGAGCCTAACCGACGCCACGGCCTGATCCAGCCACAGCCAAGAAAGCCGCCGGCCGGGCTCTGCCTGCCGGTGGCTTCTTTTTCGCCTCGTGTCCGCCGCCGACCCGCTGGGTGGAACGTTCAGGGCGGGGTTCATTTGTTCCGACTAGGGAAAGTACCAGTAAGGCGTCTCTAAATAGTACTGTAGTGTATAGACATGTGCAGTACCATATGTCTGCGAAAGCTTCCAAAATGCATTTTGTCGGTGATTTTCCAGCGACGCAAGGGACTCTCCTGATGTCCGCGATCATTTCCAAACCAGAAACCAAGGTGCAGGCGGCTGCGGCGCCTGGCCTGCCCTTGTCCGTCGAGGGGGTGGACCTGCGGTTCGGCGGCATCCATGCGCTCAAGAACGTTTCGTTCTCTGCCAGGGCGGGTGAGATCACCGCGGTGATCGGCCCCAATGGCGCCGGCAAGACCAGTGTGTTCAACACCGTCTCAGGCTTCTACAAGCCGGCCGCTGGCACCGTCAAGCTGGGTGACGAGGACATCACCCAGGTTCCCGTCAATGCCCGTGCCAAGCGCGGGCTGGCGCGCACCTTCCAGAACATTGCGCTGTTCCACGGCTTGACCGTTCTTGAGAACATCAAGCTCGGCGGGCACCACACCATGAGTGGCGGCGTGCTCTCGGCGCTGGCCTACTCCAAGTCAGCCCGTGAAGAGGAGTTGGCGCTGCGCGCCGAGGTCGAGCGCAAGGTGATCGACTTCCTGCAAATCGACCATATCCGCCACCAGTCGGTCGACGTACTGCCCTACGGCCTGCAAAAGCGGGTGGAACTGGCGCGTGCGCTGGCGATGCGCCCGCGTGTGCTGCTGCTCGACGAACCGGTCGCCGGCATGAACCGCGAGGAGACCGAGGACATGGCCCGCTTCATCCTGGACGTCCAGGAGGAGTGGGGCGTCACCGTGCTGCTGGTCGAGCACGACATGAGCATGGTGATGGACATCTCCAGCCAGGTGGTGGTGCTGAACTTCGGCCAGGTGATCGCGGCCGGCACCCCGGCCGAGGTCCGGGCCCATCCCCAGGTGATCGAAGCGTACCTCGGTGCAGAAAGCGTGAAGAAATGATCGAATTCCTCGAATACAGCCTGCTGGGCCTGCTCAGCGGCGGCGTGATGGCGCTGATCGCCCTTAGTTTCGTGCTGGTCTACAAGGGCACCGGGGTAGTGAACTTCGCGGTCGGCGAGGTGATGATGGTCGGCGCCTACCTCTACTACGCGGCGGCCGTGACCTTCGAGCTGCCGCCGGTGGTCGCCTTCATCCTGTCCCTGGCCGTCATCTCGGTGCTGGCGGTCCTGGTCGAGCGCGCGATCCTGCGGCCGCTGTCCGGCCAGCCTGGTGTGTCGGTGATGATGGCCACCATCGGCATGGCCAGCATCATGCATGGCGGCGTCGAGGCGATCTGGGGTGGCGACACCTACAGCCCGCCCACGCTCCTGCCGCGTACGCCGCTGTTGCTGGGTGAGGTCCTGATCCCGGGCACCGTGCTGGGCAACTTCGCGGTTGCGACCCTGCTGATCGCCGGTTTCCTGCTGTTCTTCCGCTATTCCAAGACGGGTGTCGCGCTGCGGGCCACCGCCAGCGACCCGGTGACCGCCGCCACGCTCGGCATCAACATCAACTACGCCTCGCGCCTGACCTGGATCCTTGCGGGCTCGGTGGGCACCGTCGCGGGCGTGCTCATTGCCAGCTCCGCCGGGCTGTCGCCCGCGCTGGCGGCGGCAGCCTTGAGCGTGTTCGCGGCAATCATCCTCGGCGGCATGGACAGCGTGCTCGGTGCCATCGTGGCCAGCCTGATCATCGGCCTGGTCGAGTCCCTGGCTGCCGGCTATCTGGGCGGCAAGGCCCGCGACATCCTGCCCTATGTGGTGGTGCTCCTGATCCTCGTGGTCCGTCCCTACGGGATTTTCGGTACCCGCACTATTGAAAGGCTGTAAGTGAGAACCGGTGTCTTTTTCGAAACGTTCCAGGCCGAAGAGCGCCTGTGGAACTCCCTGCCTCAACGCTGGTGGATGGCGGTCTTTCTCGTGCTGCTGTTCACCCTGCCGTTCTGGGCCAGCAAGTACATCCTGGCGATGGCCTGCATCATTGGCATCCACGTGATTGCCACCTTTGGATTGAATCTGACCACGGGCAACGCCGGTCTGATCTCGCTGAGCCATGGCGCCTTCCTGGGGGTGGGCTGCTACACCGTGGCCTACCTCGGCAAGATGGGCGTGCCCTTCTACATCACCCTCCCGATCGCCGGTAGCCTGGCCGCGTTGCTGGGCGTGATCGTCGGTCTGCCCAGTCTGAGGGTCAAGGGCATCTACCTTGCCATCGCGACGCTGGCGGCGCACTTTCTGCTGACCTTCCTGTTCCGTGAATGGGGCAGCGTGACGGGCGGCATCCAGGGCACCAACATCCCGAAGGCCGAGCTGTTCGGCTACCAACTCACGGGTGACCGGGACAACTTCTACCTGATCTTCGTGGTTGCCCTCATCCTCGGCGTGGCGGCGAGAAATCTCGCGCGCACCTACATCGGCCGGGCCTTCATCGCCGTGCGCGACCGCGACATTTCGGCCGAGATCCTGGGCGTGAACCTGCTCAGGACCAAGCTGCTGGCCTTCGCCATCGGCGCGTTCTATGCCGGCGTCGCCGGTGGGGTGCTGGGCTACTTCTATGGTGCCATCACGCCGGAGTACTTCGCGCTCACCCTCTCGATTTTCTACCTCGCAGCGGTGATCGTGGGAGGCTTGGGCAGCGTGCTGGGCAGCATCCTGGGCGCGGTGTTCATGACCTTCGTGCCCGAGACTCTGCGCCTGGGGGCCAACGCGGGCGCACAATGGTTTCCAGGCCTCGCGGGCATTGTGTTGCCGATGGGCCAAGTGGTTTTCGGTCTGCTGATCATTGGCTTCCTCGTCTTTGAGCCGCACGGTCTAACAGCGGTGTGGCGCCGCACCAAGCGTGTGTTCCATCTCTGGCCCTTCAAGACGTGAGTTCCTTGTTTTCCAACCCACCCCCTAGGAGACTCGCATGACACAACTCAACCGCCGCCAAGTGATCCAAGGCCTCGGCGCCTCGGCGCTCAGCCCGCTCCTCGTCAACCACGGCTCGGCGCACGCGCAGGCCAAGGAAATCGTCATCGGCGCAGCCCAGCCCATCACCGGCGTGTTCGCTTTCGCCGGCGTGCAGATGAACAACGGCCTGAACGACTTCATCGAGTGGAAGAACTCCAAGGGCGGCGTCCAGGGCCGCAAGCTGCGCTACGTCATGGAGGACAGCGGCTTCAAGGTGGACCAGGGCGTGGCCATCTTCAAGAAGATCATGGCCGCCGAGAAGCCCAACTTCTTCTACTGCGACGGCACGCCCCTGGTCAAGGCCATCACCCGTGACGCCGTGGACTCCAAGCATGTGATGACCTCTTCGACCTCGCTGGCGTCGGCCGTGGCCGATGCGGCTAACGTGCCGCAGCACTTCGTGCCGGGCGCGACCTACGGCCGCCTGCACGAGGTGCTGATGGAGCACATCGCCAAGACCTGGAAGGGCGCCGAGAAGCCGCGCATCGCCTACGTCTACACCGAGGCCGAGTTCGGCATCGACGGCATCCCGGCCGCCAAGGCCCGCGCCGCCAAGCTGGGCCTGCCCATCGTCGCCGAGGTCATCACCAAGCCCGGCGGTGTTGGCGTCGACATCTCGACCGAAGTCGCCAAGCTGCGCCGCGCCAAGCCGAACATCGTGGTCTTCCAGGGCTACATCAACGCGCCGATGCCCGAGTTCGCGCGCCAGATGAAGGAAGCCGGCATGAATGTGGATATCTACGGCACGGCCTGGGGGCTGGACAAGCCGGCCTTCGACGGCTTGGCCGCGGTGGGCGCGAACCTCACCGGCGCCAGCCTTTACGCCGTCTCCGACGAAGACGTGCCGATGCTGCGCGAGATCCGCCTGCACCTGGCCAAGGCCCGACCGGGTGTCACCCACCTCTCGCCCTTCTACCTGACGAGCTGGTTCAGCGGCATGGTGTTCGCCGAGATCGCCGAGCGTTGCCTCAAGGCCAACAAGGCGCTGACCCTGGATAACATGAGGGCGGCGCTGGAGTCGATCAAGAACTGGGACACGGGCGGCCTGATCGGGCTGCCGGTCGACCTGAGCAAGCACGAAGTGCCGGCAGGCCGGGTCATCAAGTACAACCCCGCGAAGAAGGCCATGGAACCCGCTGGAGACTGGATCAAGGTATGAGTGAAGCGGCACTGTCCATCGAGAACATCGAGGTCGTCTACAACCACAGCGTCCAGGCCCTGCGCGGGCTGTCGATCGCGGTGCCGGCGGGCAAGATCGTGGCTCTTCTCGGCTCCAACGGGGCCGGCAAGAGCACGACGCTCAAGGCGGCATCGGGGATCCTTTCCTACGAGAAGGGGGAGCTGGCCTCTGGACAGATCCGCTTCTACGGCGAGGACATCGCTGGTCGTGCTGCACATACCCTGGCCCGCCAGGGCCTGGCCCATGTGCGAGAAGGTCGTCATATCTTCGCCGACCTGACCGTCGAGGAAAACCTGATCGCTGCTGGCAACGCCCTGAAGGGCCGCGAAGAGGGCGCCCTTGACCTCGAGGTGGTCTTCCAGTACTTTCCGCGGCTGCTCGAGCGCCGCAAGCAAGTGGCGGGCTACCTGTCGGGCGGCGAGCAGCAGATGCTCGCCATCGGCCGCGCCATCATCGGCAAGCCGCGCCTGATCCTGCTCGACGAGCCTTCGCTGGGCCTGGCGCCCATGGTCGTAGCTGACATCTTCTCGATCATCGATCGCATCAACCGCGAACAAAACGTGGCGATCCTGGTGGTGGAGCAGAACGCCCACGTCGCCCTGGGCGTGGCCCATTACGGCTACATCATGGAAAACGGCCGCATCGTGATCAACGGCCCGACCGAGAAGCTGATCAACGACCCCGACGTGCAGCGCTTCTACCTCGGCGCCGGTGAGGAGGGCAAGGAACACGTCAGTTTCCGTGATCTCAAACATTACAAGCGTCGCAAGCGCTGGCTCTCCTGATTCAGTACCATGACAGTCATTCACAACGAGCTCAAGGACCTGCCGCTGCCGCAGCAGCTGAAGTACTGGGCGAAGAACCGGCCCAACGTGACGGCTCTGCGGCAAAAGCAGTACGGAGTCTGGAACACCATCAGCTGGGCGGAGTACGAGCAGCAGTCGCGCTGGTTTGGCCTGGGCATGCTGCAGCTCGGACTCAAGCCCGGGCAGACAGTGGCTATCCTGGGTGAGAACTGCAAGGAGTGGGTCTTCGCCCAAATGGGTACGGCCATGCTCCGATGCGTCACCGCGGGTGTATACCCGACCTCACCAGCGCCTGAGGTCGAATACCTGTTGTCGCTGGCAGAAGCGCCGATCATCGTGGTGGAAGACCAGGAGCAGCTCGACAAGGTCCTCGAGATCCGGCACAAGCTTCCGACGCTGCTGGCCATCGTGGTGATCGACCCGCGCGGCCTGCGCAAGTACGACCGCACCAACCTGCACGACTTCACCGACGTGGTCGAGCTGGGC
>JBOHHM010000161.1:0-14700 GCA_050725495.1 Burkholderiaceae bacterium
TACGCCTGCGGCCCGACGGTCATGCTCGACGCCTTCGAGAAAATCTGCGAGGAACTCGGACACGAGCATGCCCACATCGAGCGCTTCTCTGCCGTGGAGGTGGCCGCATCGCCCAATGCGCATGCAAACTACACCGTCGAGTTGCGCCGCAGCGGCCGCATCATCACCGTCACGCCGGACAAGTCGCTGCTGGACACGCTGCTGGCTGCCGGGGTGGAGGTCGATCACAGCTGCTGCGAAGGCGTGTGCGGCTCCTGCGAAACCCGCGTGCTCGCGGGTGAGCCGGACCATCGCGACTCCATCCTCAGCGCCAAGGAGCGCGCGGCCAACAAGGTCATGATGGTGTGCGTCTCCGGCTGCAAGAGCGACTCGCTGACCCTGGATCTTTGAGTTTCCCCCAGGACGGGTTGGGGACCGGCCGCATCTTCGGCCGGAGAGTCCCGCCCACCCCCTCATTGCTTTGCAACCAACAACAACCGGCACATGGGCCGGGGGAGAAATCCATGGGAAAAAACTTGATCGCCATCGCGGCGCTGGTGGCGGCCGGCTGTGCATCGGCCCAGTCGTCGGTCACGCTGTTCGGCATTGTGGACGCAGGCGTCGCCGCCTGTCGGGCACGGGCGTGTCGCGCACCGGCCTGTCCACCGGCGGCGTCAACATCAGCCGCCTGGGCTTTCGCGGCAGCGAAGACCTGGGGGCCGGTCTGGCCGCGAGCTTCTGGCTGGAAGCTGGCATCGATGTCGACAGTGGCACCGGCAAGGGGGCCGGTGGCAGTCTGAGCTTCAACCGCCGCTCCACCGTGAGCCTGTCCGGGTCCGTCGGCGAGGTGCGGCTGGGGCGCGATGACGCGGCCACTTTCCTCAACACGCTGATTTTCGATCCGTTCCTGACCAACGGCGTGGGCGGCAACATGGCTTTCATCATGCTGGGCGCACCGATCCAGATCGGTAACGCCGTGAGCTACTTTCTGCCGGGCGACCTGGGCGGTTTTTATGGTCAGGCGCAGTACGCGTTTGGCGAGCAACGGTCCACGGCGGCCAACAGCAAGCAGGGCAACTATGCGGGTGGACGCTTTGGCTATCGCAGCGGCCCCATGCATGCCGCTCTGGCGATCGGCAAACTCCAGGGTGCAACCGCCGCACAAGATATCGACATCCACAACGCGGGCGCGTCCTACGACTTCGGCGTCGTCAAACCCATGCTGTTGTGGGCCACGGAAAAGACCGGCGCGGCGAAGATCACCGCCGTTGAACTGGGTCTGACGGCACCCTTGGGCGCCGGTGAACTGCGCGCGCAAGTCAGTCGCTACGACTCGGCGGCCAGCAACGCCGACTGGAGGAAATACGCCGTCGGCTATGGCTACCACCTGTCCAAGCGCACGCGGGTCTACGGCACGCTGGCGCGCCTGAGCAACAAGGCGGGCGCCCAGCGCTCGATCGGCGTGCAAGGTCTGACGGCCACCGGCACGACGTTGGGAGGCGATTCCAGCGGCTACGAAGCGGGCCTCCGCCACAGCTTCTGAGCGCTGCCGCAGACGCCATCACATCGGCCGAGACGCCACGGCATCCCGGCGCGTGCGGTGGCTGCCTATTTCAGGCACTCGCGCAGCCAGACTGCGCATTCGCCGGCGCCCTGCAGCGGCCAGTGCACGGTGACGGTGGTGTCGGCGCGGCGCACTTCGATACGGATATGCGTGGCATCGGGCGCCGCCGGCACCGGACGGCCCAGCAGCCGCGCCAGCCAGCCTGCCTGCTGGTGCGCTGTCTGGACGGCCGGCGGTACTGCGGGCAGGGGTCGCGCGGCCGGTGTGGCGTGCAGGAACGCAACCGCCTCGACCACGGCCGCCGGAGCAGCCTGTGCCGGCATGGCGGCGGGCGTGACCGCGGCCACCTGGGGCGCAGCGGCCACGCCGGCGTTCAGGCGCGCCACCAGGTTCTGGCCGAATTCTTCCCACATGCGGTCGGCCTTGGTCTTCATCACGCTCAGGCCGAAGGTGCCCAGGCGGCCCAGCACGTCGACCTTGACCTTCATGCGCAGCTCGGTCTGGCCATCGGGCAGCTCGGCCAGGAAGATTTCGCTTTGCTGCTTGAGCGAGCTGGCCACCGAGGCGTCTTCGCCCGTGCCTTCGCAGCGCAGGTAGTGCGGCGCCTTTTGCTCGACGATGGTGGTCTTGAGCTTGAACTTGGCGCTGATGAAGGAGATCTTGACGTGGATGAGGGCGACGTACTCGACATCGCTGATCACCTCGATCGACTTCATGCCGGGCACGCAGCTGCCCATCACATTGGGGTCGAGCAGCATGCTCCAGACCTGGGCCGCGGGCGCGGTCACCGTCATTACTTTTTCAATTTCCACGCATCTTCTCCGCAGCGGTCATGACGGACTCGACGATTTGCGTGTAGCCGGTGCAGCGGCACAGGTTGCCGCCCAGGCCGTGGCGCACATCGTCGACCGTCGGGTTGGGGTTCCTGGACAGCAGCGCGCACGATGCCATCAGGAAGCCGGGGGTGCAGTAGCCGCACTGCAGGCCGCCGCACTGCATGAAGCTCTCTTGCAGGGGGTGCAGGGTTTCGCCATCGCTCAGGCCCTCCACCGTGGTGATGTTGCAGCCGTTGGCCTGCACCGCCAGCGACAGGCAGGACTTGACCACGTCGCCGTCCACGATCACCGAGCAGGCGCCGCAGACGCCGGTTTCGCAACCGCGCTTGGTGCCGGTCAGGTGCAGGTCGTCGCGCAGGAAGTCCGACAGCATGCGCCGTGCGGGCACTTCCACGCTGTGCCGTTCACCGTTGACGGCGACTTCGATCAGGTGTTTGCTCATGATGTTTCTCGGTTCGTTGCCAGGCCGAACAGGTTGGCGATAGTGCGCTGGGCGACCACGCGCACCATGTCGCGGCGGAAGTCCTCGGAGCCGCGCGAGTCCGACACCGCCAGGATGTCGGCGGCCACGATGTCGGCGGCCTCGGCCGCCACGTCCGGGGTGACGGTCTTGCCGGCCAGGAAGGCTTCGGCGCGCGCCACGCGGGCCGGGATGGGCGTGGAGGCGCCAACCACGAGGCGGGCTTCATGGCACTGCGCGCCGCTGCGGCGCGTGGCCAGCGCCACGTTGACCATGGGCCGGTGTTCGGCCGCGGTGCGCAGGAAGCGGGTGTACTGGCCCGAGGCATCAGCCGCGGGCGCGGGCACGCGGATTTCCAGCACCACTTCGTCGGGCTCGAGGGCCGTGACGTAGTAGTCGACCAGGAATTCCTCCATGCCCAGCACGCGCTCGCCGCGCGTGCTGGCCAGCACCACCTGCGCGCCCAGCGCCATCAGGCAGCCCGGCGGATCAGTGGCCGGGTCGGCGTAGCAGAGGTTGCCGCCGATGGTGCCCTGGTGGCGCACCTGCGCGTCGGCCACCTGCGCGGCCATGGCCGCCAGCATGGGGTAGTGCTGCTGGACCAGCGGCGAGCGCGACACGTCGCAGTGGCGCGACAGCGCGCCGATGCGCAGGCCCTGCTGCGGGTCGAAGGAAATGCCGCGCAGCGCGTCCACGCGCGCCATCGAAACGATGTGGGTGGGCGAGAGCATGCGCTGGCGCATCGCCAGCATCAGCGCGGTGCCGCCGGCCATCACGCGACACTCGTCGCCCAGGTCGGCCAGCATGCGGCTGGCCTCACCCACCGAGGTGGGCTCCAGAAAATCAAAATCACGCATGACGGGCCCCTTCCTGTTCAGGCTTGTGCTTCTCGCGCAGGCCCGCCAGCACCTTCTCGGGCGTGATGGGCAAATCGTGGATGCGCACGCCGATGGCGTCGTACACCGCGTTGGCGATGGCCGGTGCGCCCGGCAGGATGGCCGTTTCGCTCGCGCCCTTGGCGCCATAGGGGCCGTTCGGGTCGTTCGATTCGACGATGCCGCCGCGCAGCATGGGCACGGCATCGGCGGTGGGCATGGTGTAGTCGGCGAAGTTGCCGTTCATGATGCGGCCGCCTTCGAGCTGCAATTGCTCGTACAGCGTCCAGCCGATGGCTTGCACCGTGGCGCCGTTGGTCTGGCCATGGATGGCCAGCGGGTTCAGCGCCTTGCCGCAGTCGTCGCTGACGAAGCTGTCGAGCACCGTGACCTGGCCGGTCTCGGTGTCGACTTCCACTTCCACGGCCTGGGCCGCAAAGGAGTAGGCCGGCGCGATGTTGCCGTAGACGTTGTCGTCGTGCATCCGGGTCTTGGCGTCCCAGGTGCCGGAAACTTGAATGCCTTCGCCGCCGTGGCGCCAGATGTGCAGGCGCGCCAGCTCGCCCAGGGTGGCGCGGCGCTCGGGCGCACCGATCACGCGCACCGCGCATTCGGCGATTTCCAGCTGGTCTGCCGGCGCGATGAGCTCGGTCGCAGCCAGGGCGAACAGCTTCTCGCGCGCCAGGCGAGCGGCCACGATGGCAGCATTGCCGGCCGCCATGGTCACGCGCGAGGCCAGCGAGCCGATGGCGATGGGCGAGTTGTCGGTGTCCGGCGGCACCACGTAGGTGTGGCCGAGCGGGATGTTGAGTTCATGGGCCACGACCTGGCTGAGCATGGTCATGGCGCCCTGGCCCATGTCGGC
The DNA here is from genome assembly GCA_050725495.1 of Burkholderiaceae bacterium. GTDB lineage: Bacteria > Pseudomonadota > Gammaproteobacteria > Burkholderiales > Burkholderiaceae_C > JBOHHM01. The sequence goes on from JBOHHM010000161.1 coordinate 4,580, forward strand.
TTCGCCGCTGTGGATGAACACACGGCCGTCCTCGTTGATCTTGAGCACGACGGTGGAGCCGTCCCAGTTGCCGATCGTGCGGTTGCCGCTGACGTGCATGGCGGCCGCCATGCCCACGCCGCGGCGCTTGACGCCGGCGGACTTGGGAGCCGCGCGCTTGGCTTCCCAGCCGATGGCGTCGGTGCACTGGGCTATGCACTCCTTCAGGCCCGTGCTGCCGATCTTCCAGCCGTGGATCGAGGTTTCACCCGCGCCGATGGCGTTGAGCTTGTGGATGGCCACCGGGTCCAGGCCCAGCTTTTCGGCCATGGTGTGGATGTGGCTGTTGAGCGCAAACTGCATCTGCGTGCCGCCGAAACCGCGGAACGCGCCGTGCGGCGGGGTGTGGGTATAGGCCAGGGTCGCGTGCGAGCGCACGTTGGGGTTGCGGTGCATGTTGTCGCTGCGCATGGCACTGACGTGCATGACCTCGGCCGACAGGCCGCTGTAGGCGCCGCAGTCGGCGATGATGCGCACGTCCTTGGCGACGACCAGGCCGTCGCGGGTCATGCCCAGCTTGAGCGTGATGCGCTCGGGCACGCTGGAGGGCGCGGCCAGGAAGTCTTCCAGGCGGTTGTTGACCAGGCGCACCGGCTTGCCGGTCTTGAGCGTCAGCAGGCCGGCGATCAGGTTGTTGGCGTCTTCCACCAGCTTGCCGCCGAAGCCACCCCCCGTGGTGGCCTGGTGCACGCGGATGCGCGAGACCGGCATTTCCAGCGCCGAGGCCAGGCGCATGCGCGCCAGGGTGGCGGACTGGGTGGAGGTCCACACCACCAGACGGCTGTCCGGGTCCAGGGCCGAGACCGTGGCCATCGGCTCCAGGTAGCCGGGGTATTGGGCGTGCGTGGTGTAGGTCGCCTCGTGGATCAGGTCGGCCGAGGCGAAGCCGGCATCGACGTCGCCGCGGTGGAACCTGATCTCGTGCGAGACGTTGTTGCGACCGGGATGCAGGCCCGGCGCTTCCTCGTCCAGCGCCTCCTCGGGCGAGAGGATGGCGGGCAGTTCTTCGTACTCGACCTGGATCAGGTCGAGCGCGTCACGGGCGATTTCCTCCGAGGTGGCCGCGACCGCGGCCACCTCTTCGCCGGCAAAGCGGACAACGCCTTCGGCCAGGATGCGGCGCTCCTTGTGATACACCCCCCACATCGTGCGGGGCGCATCGGCGCCGGTCAGCACCGCCTTGACGCCCGGCAGCGCCAGTGCCGCCGAGGTGTCGATGGACACGATGCGCGCATGTGGGTAAGGGCTGCGCAGCACCTTGCCGTGCAGCATGCCCGCGACCTTGAGGTCGCCGGCGTACTGCGCGCGCCCGAGTACCTTGGCGCGCGCCGTGACCTGTGGCACATCGGTGCCCAGCGTGGATTCATTCATCCCGAACTCCCATGACGGTTCCGTGGCGGTGGCAGCAGGCCTGCGCTCAGTCGGCGGTGATGCCCAGTTCCTTGATGACCCGGCCCATGACTTCGTAGTCCGACGCGTTGGTCTTGCCCAGCACCTCGGGAGTGCCGCCGGCCGGCAAGGCGCCGAAGGTGGCCAGCTTTTCCTTGACCTCGGGCATCTTCATGATTTCGTTCAAGTGGCTGTTGAGCAGGCGCACGATCGCCGCTGGCGTGCCCTTGGGCGCGAAGAAACCGTTCCAGGCGCCCACCACCACGTCCTTGTAGCCCAGCTCCGCCAGCGTGGGCACGTTGGGTGCCAGCGGCGAGCGCTGGGCGTCGCCGATCGCCAGCGGGATCAGGCGGTTCTGGTTGAAATACTGCGTCACCGGGCCCAGCGTCACCCAGGCGGTCTGCACGTGGCCCGCCACCACGTCGGTGACCGAGGGGCCGACGCCGCGGTAGGGCACGTGGGTGATTTTCACGCCCGCGGCCCGGTTGAGCCATTCGGCCACGACGTGCATGGGCGAACCCGCACCCGGGCTGGCGTAGTTCAGGGGCTTGCCGGACTTGGCGGCGGCGATCATCTCCGGCACGTTCTTGACGCCGGCGCTGGGGTGGGCCACCAGCACGAGCGGCTGTGTCGCGGTCTTGATGATGGGCTCGAAGCCGTTCAGCACGTCGTAGCCGGTGCTGGGCGACAGCTTGAGCACCATCTGCGCCGTGGTGAAGGGATTGGGCGTGAACAGCAGCGTGTAGCCGTCCGGCGCCGCGCGACCGACATACGAGTTGCCCAGGGTGCCGCCGGCGCCGGGCTTGTTGTCGACGATCACCGTCTGGTTGAGCCGCTGAGACAGCTTGTCCGCGAACAGGCGCGCGATGGCGTCGGTGTCGCCGCCGGGCGGATAGGCCACCACGACGGTAATGGCCTTGGCGGGATAGGCGGGCACTTGGGCCTGGGCCATGCCCGAAGCGAAAGTACAGGCCACCGCCATGGCGGCGGCAAGGATTTGTCGGCGATCAAACTTCATCACTGGCTCCTGAGAAGGCATCCCGGGGCCAAGTGGACCGGCTCCGGGATGCTGGTTTCAATACGGCTACACAACGAACGGGCAAATATTGGACGTTCCATATGTGAAACAATGGTTCGCAATAGAAGCGAACACGTATCGTAGAATTCTATTGTTGATGGATCAACTTATCGCAAATACCCATTGACATGATTAAATTTGTGTGAAAGTTATTGGCTCTCCGTTGTGCCGACCAGCCGGCCATCTCGGTCAATGCATGTGTGAAACAATCTGTCGCCGATTCAGTCCGCCGGTGCAGCGGCAACGCCAGACAAGAGACAAAGCCTCATGAAACGCTCCCCCGAGCCCGAAAAAACTGCCGACGCGACCGCCGTGCAGCCCTGCCCTTGGGCCGACCTGAACGAAGCGGGCGACGGACTGACAGTGGACAACTTCCTGACAACGCTGATGAGCCACGTCGGCAACGCGCTGCGGCGCACCGTCACCCTGCCCTACGCCGAGCAGCACGGCATGACGGTGGCCGAGTGGCGGATGCTCTCCGTGCTCGCGCAAGCGCACACGCTACCGTTCAGCGAACTGGTCGTGCTGTCGTCCACCGACAAGGCCCTGGTCAGCCGTACCCTGCGCCTGCTGGAAGAGCGCGGCCTGGTGGAGCTGCACAGCGAAGGCAACACCCCGAGAAAAAAATTGATCTGCATCATCTCGCCCGCAGGCCAGGCCCTGCACGACCAGGTTATCCCGATCGCCCGCCAGCGCCAGGCGGCCATGCTTCGCGTGCTGAGCCCCGAAGAGCGCCGCGTCATGCACCGGTCGCTCAAGAAACTGCAGCAGGCCTGCATTGCGGGCCCGGCCGACGGAAAGGATTGAGGCGGCCGCGCCCGCCTTGGCGTCTACTTGAGCCAGCCGCGCTTGCGGAAATACCACATGGGCACGAGTGCGCTGGCCACCATGAGCACGACAGCGTAGGGGTAGCCCCATTTCTGGGCCAGCTCGGGCATGTGCTGGAAGTTCATGCCGTAGATGCTCGCGATCAGCGTGGGCGGCAGCAGCGCGACGCTGGCGACCGAGAAGATCTTGATGATCTTGTTCTGGTTGATGTTGATGAAACCGACCGTCGCGTCCATCAGGAAGTTGATCTTGTCGAACAGAAAGGCCGTGTGGTTGTCCAGCGACTCGATGTCGCGCAGGATCTGGCGCGCCTCCTCGAACTGCTCGGCATTGAGCATCTTGCTGCGCATCATGAAGCTGAGCGCGCGGCGCGTGTCCATCACATTGCGGCGGATGCGCCCGTTGAGGTCTTCCTGGCGCGCGATGGCTGCCAGCACTTCACCGGCCAGGGCGTCGGTCACATCGCCCGAGAGCACCTTGCCGCTGGCTTTCTCGAGCTCGTCGTAAGTGCCTTCGAGCGCATCGGCCGAGTATTCGGCGTCGGCGTCGAACAGCTTGAGCAGCACTTCCTTGGCTTCCTCGATCAGCCCCGGCGCGCGGCGCGCGCGCATGCGCAGCAGACGGAACACCGGCACGTCCTCGTCGTGGATCGAGAACAGCACGCCGCAGCTCTTGAGCTCGGTGTTGTGCTGGTTCAGGATGAAGGCCACACGCACCGTGCGCGGCTCGGCTTCGTCGGCGATCAGGAAGTCGCTGCGGATGTGCAGCTCGCCGTTGTCTTCTTCATAAAAGCGCGCGGACTCCTCGATGTCCTCGGCCATCGCGTCTTCTGGAATCGACAGGCCGTAGTACTGCTTGACCCAGCGCTTTTCCTCGACCGTGGGGGTTTCCAGGTCGACCCAGATCGGCTTGAACCTGGACAGCTCTTCCAGCGACTCGATCTCTTCCTGGAACAGCCGGCCGTTGGCCAGCGTGAAGATGTTGAGCATGGGCTCACTCCCGTTGAACGTTGTGCATCAGGCGGCGAAAGGCGGTGCTGCTTTCAACCCCGACGCAGTGAGGGAGTTGAAAGCTACCGACTAGGGTAGGTTTCCAAGGAGCTGTCTCCGAAAATGGCAAAGGCTGGATTATGGCACTGCAGCATCAGGCCGCGGCGTTGAAAAACGCCAGCAGTTCGGCCCTGCGGGCATGGGCATCCTGCTCGCCCAGGTCAAGCAGCGCCTGCACAAAACCGGGCTCGAACAGCAGGTAGCTCGCCAGCGCCGCGCCGCCGCCCTTGAGCGCGCCCAGGCCGCCGAGCGCGCGCCGCGTCGCGGCGGGCAACTCGTGCGCGTGGGCTTGCGCCAGCGCGTCCAGCGACTGCGAGGGCTGGATCGCCAGCACATTGACACTGCGGTAGGGCAGCAGCTGCGCCACATCGCGCGGCAACTTGGCCAGCGTCTGGTTGACGCGCAGGGTCTGCTCCACGTCGGCCTGCAGCGTGTCGTGAAACACGCTGGCCATGGCGTGGCCGGCAATGCTGCCCAGCGTCGGTGCTGCCGGCAAGCCGTTGGTCAGGCTGAAGCGCTCGGACTGGCTCACGCCTATCACCAGCACCTTGGTGGCGCCCAGATGCATGGCCGGCGACAGCGGCGAGACCTGGCGCATCGAGCCGTCGCCAAAAAACTCGCGGTGTCCGTCCACCCACAGCGCTGTGGGCGGAAAAATGAAGGGAATGGCGCTGGAGGCCATCAGGTGCTCGATGGTGATGGGCTGGAACTCGGCGCGCCGCCCCGGCCGCACCCAGGCCTTGGGGCGCGACTCGTCCCGGGTTTGACAAAAGGTCCAGTGCACGCCGCTGGTGTAGCTCGAGGCGGTGATGGCCAGCGCATCGAGCACGCGGTGCTGCAGCGCCTTCTCAATCCCGGGCAGCGAGATGACGCGGTGCAGCGTGTCGACCAGCGGCGTGTTGTCCAGCACCGCGCCGTGGGCGCGGGCGTGGCGCGACAGGCTGAATGCCGCGGCCCACTTGCTGGCCTGCGCCCAGGGCGAGAGGTTGAGCTTGTACACATGGGACGAGCGCAGCTGGGTGCAGAAGCGGGCCAGCTGTTCAAGCGCCGCTAGACCCTCGCAGGCGCGGCTGGCCAAATAAGCCGCGTTCAGCGCACCGGCCGAGGTGCCCACCAGGATCTTGAACGGAAAGCGCTCGGGCCCGGGCCGCTGTAGGCCCAGCAGGGTGCCGATGGCGCGCAGCACGCCGGCCTGGTAGGCGGTGCGGGCGCCGCCACCCATCAGCACCAGGGCACTGGCCTCCCGTGCAGGCTCAGGGAAGGTGGCTGTGATGATGGTGTCCAGGCTCATGGTTGTTGTTTATGCCAGCGGTCTCTTCCCGGCGTCAACGCGAGCGGGGCCGGGCAGACCCACTTCCCCGCACTGCGGCGGCGGCGCGGCCATGCTGGTCACGGGGCGCTGCCGGCCATCCCGGATGGCCGGCAAATTGACCCTGCACGGCGCACGGGCAGTGCCCGCCGCGCTCGCGGTTGCCGGAAAAACATGAATGATATCAATGACTTGCAATCTGTTTTGCAAAGGGTTGCATTTGCGGTGCAAGGGCTTGGGGGAAACGGGATTGCTTTTGGCGGCGCTCCGGCGCATAGTGGACTGACCTTCAACAATCCAGGTTCGTCGGCCGTTCACCGCTTGAGGGCGGCCATTTCAACCCCCAGAGAGCAACAGGAGGCTATTCATGAACTTGACGATCAGCGGTCACCATCTCGAAGTCACCCCAGCCTTGCGCAACTATGTGACCACCAAGCTTGATCGAATTACCCGGCATTTTGACCAGGTCGTGGATGTCAAAGTGCTACTCACCGTGGAGAAGCAGAAGGAGAAGGAACGAAGGCAGCGCGCCGAGTGCAACATCCATGTCCGCGGCAACGACATGTATGCCGAAAGCTCGCATGCCGACCTCTACGCCGCCGTGGACGAACTGGTCGACAAGCTCGACCGCCAGGTGGTGCGCCACAAGGATCGCTTGCAGGACCATCACCGTGACTCGGCCAAGCGTTTGATGTAAGCATTTCATAGAAGGACCTCAGCGAAAGCCGCCCGGCTTGCCGGGCGGCTTTTTTTCCAGCCAGGATGGCCCGGCCCGGGGAACTGGCAAGGCCGCGCGGGAGGTGCATAATCCAGTTCCTCAATCTATGAACCGCCTCGCGTCCATCCTGCCAGCCGCTCAAGTGCTTGTGAGCGTCGATGCCACCAGCAAGAAACGTGCTTTTGAGGAAGCCGGCCTGCTGTTCGAGAATCTCCACGGCCTGTCGCGCGCGCTGGTCACCGACAGCCTGTTTGCCCGCGAGCGCCTGGGGTCGACCGGCCTGGGCCATGGCGTGGCGATTCCGCATGGCCGCATCAAGGGCTTGAAGGCGCCGATGGCGGCCGTGTTCCAGCTGGCGCAGCCCATCGGCTTTGACGCGCCCGACGAGCAGCCCGTGGGCCTGCTCATCTTTCTGCTGGTGCCCGAGGCCGCGACGCAAAAGCATCTGGAAATCCTGTCCGAGATCGCCGAGCTGCTCAGCGACGCGCCGCTGCGCGAGAGAATCAAGGCCAGCACCGACGCCGCCGAGCTGCACGGCATGATCGCCAACTGGCAGTCGACCCAAGCCGCCTGAGCAAATGGGCCCCCACGCTTGTCCCTTCGTGTACTGCGCTGCACCCCAAGGCGGGCCTCGCAGCTTGGGGAGGCCCGGCGCTGCTCAAGAGGCTTCCTTGGCATGAAGCCCACGGTTGTCAGCGCCGACGTCCTGTTCGAGGAGTTTCGTGCCGCCCTCAAGTGGGAATGGGTCGCCGGCCTGGGCGCCTCCGAGCGCCGTTTTGACGAGGTGGCTGTGCGGGCCGCCCGCTCCGGCGCCGATCTGGTCGGCTACCTCAACTACATCCACCCCTACCGCGTGCAGATCCTGGGCGAGCGCGAGATCGCCTACCTGACCAACGCCACGGCGGAAGACTGCGCGCGCCGGATTTCCCGCATCGTCACGCTGGAGCCGCCGGTGCTGGTGCTCACCGACAACCAGCTGGCGCCTGACGCGCTGCTGTCGATGTGCGAACGGGCGCAGATTCCGATGTTTGCCACGCACGAGCCCTCGGCCTTTGTGATCGACGTGTTGCGCGCCTACCTGTCCAAGCATTTCGCCGACCGCACCTCGATGCATGGCGTGTTCATGGACATTCTGGGCCTGGGCGTGCTGATCACCGGCGAGTCGGGCCTGGGCAAGAGCGAGCTGGGCCTGGAGTTGATCTCGCGCGGCAACGGCCTGGTGGCCGACGACGCGGTCGACCTGTACCGCATCAACCAGACCACGATCGAGGGCCGCTGCCCCGATCTGCTGCAAAACCTGCTGGAAGTGCGCGGCATTGGCCTGCTGGACATCCGCGCCATCTTCGGCGAGACGGCGGTGCGGCGCAAGATGCGCCTCAAGCTCATCGTGCACCTGGTGCGCCGTGAAACCCTGGAGCGCGAGTACGAGCGTCTGCCCTACGAGCCGCTGACCCAGGATGTGCTCGGTGTGCCGGTGCGCAAGGCCGTGATCCAGGTGGTGGCCGGGCGCAACATCGCCGTGCTGGTGGAGGCTGCCGTGCGCAACACCATTTTGCAGCTGCGCGGCGTCGACACCTACCAGGAGTTCGTCGAGCGGCACCGCCGCGCGATGGAACAAGACGGCTGAGGTTTGCTATTTAAAATATAGCGCCTCACGCCCATTCGACATGGGCTGAGGCTGTATTTGATCCCCATATCGGGCGCGCTCGGGCGCCCGACGGCTCAGGCCAGGGTATCAGCGTGCAGCTCGCCGAACCACTTGAACAGGCGCTCGAAATTCTTGTCGGTCGGGTCGGCCGCTTCGCCGGTGGCGGTGGACGCCATGCTGAAGGGGCCGCCTGCAACGAGGGGGGGCCTGGCCTGGAACACCGTGGTGAACCACGAGGCGGTGCGGGCCGTGATCGGCGAGAAGCCGACCGTGGCGGTGGCGGGCAAGGGATCGAGCGGCTCACCGCGCAGCAGGCGCACGATGGCGTCGGCGCCAACCTTGCCTTGCTGGTTGCCCATGTGCCCGGCCTTGGGTTGCGGCGCGCTGGCGCAGGAGTCGCCCACTACATGGATGCGCGGCACGGCGGTGGACTCGTAGCTCAGCACGTTGACGGCGGCAAAGCGGTTGCCGTTCGCGTTGGCCAGGCCCGGCACCGAGGTCACGATGTCCCCTGCCTTCTGGCCCGGAATCGCATTGACGACGTCGCCCATGAACAGCTGCGACACGCCGTTGACGCTCGCCGTAACCCTGATCGGTGTCGCCGACGCATCGATCGCGGTGACCACCGCCTTGGCTATGCGCGTAATGATCCCCTGGAACTCGCCGGTGAACGCCGTGTTGAAGGTGCGTGCGCCGCCAGCGAAGTCCGCGTTGGCGTCGAGCACCAGGATCTTGGCCGTCGGGTTGATGCGCCTGAACAAGTCGGCCACGATGCAGGCCCGCTCATAGGGCGCGGTCGCGGCGCGAAACGGTGTCGGCGGAATGCTGATGATGAAGGTGCCGCCAGCGCGCATCGCGCCCAGCTGATGCCGCAGCGTCTCGGTCTGCACACCGGCTTTCCAGGCATGGGTGACGCGGGCCTGCGCTGCTGGGGTTTCGAGCCCGGGGATCACATCAAAATCGATGCCCGGCGCGAGCACCAGCCGGTCGTAGGGCAGGCTGGTGCCGCCCACGCTGATGCTGCCGCCGCTGGCGCTGGGGTTGACGGCTGTGACGTCGCCAGCGCGCACATCGACGCCATAGCCGCGCAGCCGGTCGAACTGGAACACCAGGTCGGCAATCTGCCGCGATCCGTTGAGCACCAGGTTGCTCGTGATGTTGGTGGTGTAGCTGGCTTCGCGCTCGACCAGGGTCACGCCGACCCCCGTGCCACCCCACAGCCGCAAATACTTGGCCATGGCGGCGCCGGACATGCCGCCGCCGACCACGACCACCCGTCCGATCGAGCCATTCGGGCCGGTGTCGGGCACGACCGGCAGCCGGCGGCTATTGGAGTCCAGCAGGGCTGTCGCGTCCCCGCCGCCTCCGCCACAGCCGGGCAGGGCCAGGCTCAGTCCTGCGGCGCCCAAGGCGCCCAGAAATTCCCTTCGCTGATTCATGAGTCTCTCCGTTGCAGTCGTATCGGCGCTAGCGGAGCTGGCGCGAGAAGAAATCGGCGATCAGCCGCAGCTGGTCGTCGCTGTAGCCCAGCGCATGGACCTTCATGATCTCGTTGGGGTCGGTTTCGGCCTGCAGCTCCTTGAGCTTTTTGAACAGGTCGTCGGCAGACCGGCCAGCCAGCCGGTCAAAGCCGGCCACCTGGGGGTTGCCGTTCGTGCCATGGCACTGGAAGCAGTTCGATGCCAGCAGCCGGCCCGGCGGCGCGGCCGAGGTCTGCGCCCCTGCCATGCCGGCGCAGGCGCAAAGAGTTGCGGCGGCGGCGTACCGCGTCAAGCGATGCGAAATTCCCATGACGTCCTCCAGTCTTGGCTTTCCCGCAGCGGGAAAATGTCCAGGGGGAGTCATTCTTAAGTGCTCGATCCCGCGCGAACAAGCCAGAACCGCTACTTTTGTGCAACGGAGTTCCCTGCGATGCAGCAAACATGGTGTGCACGTAGCCAATCGTTACCATTGGGCTTCATCGCCGCCAAAGCCTAGGGCTGCCCTTTACCCATAATTGATCGAACCGAGACTGTCCTTGCCGAGAGCGAAGCCCTCGCACAGGGTCATCAGCTGCGCCTGTC
>JBOHHM010000162.1:0-13169 GCA_050725495.1 Burkholderiaceae bacterium
CCAATGGCAAGCCGCTGGACGGCATCCCGTTCCACCCCTACTACACGGTGCATGACATCTTTGGTGTCAGCGTGTTCCTGATGGTCTTCACCGCCATCATCTTCTTCGCGCCCGAGTTCGGCGGCTACTTCCTGGAGTACAACAACTTCATCCCGGCCGACTCGCTGAAAACGCCTGCGCACATCGCGCCAGTCTGGTACTTCACGCCGTACTACTCCATGCTGCGTGCCATCACCGGCGAGATGATGTATGCGCTGATTGCCTGTGTGCTCGGTGGCGCCGCCCTCAGTGTCACCAAGATCAAGATGCCCAGCCTGTTCAAGGCCGTGATCGTGGTTGCTGCCATCGTCGTCTCGGCGCTGATGCTGGCGATTGACGCCAAGTTCTGGGGCGTGCTCGTGATGGGCGGCGCCGTCGTCATCCTGTTCTTCCTGCCCTGGCTGGACCACAGCCCGGTCAAGTCGATCCGCTACCGTCCGGGCTGGCACAAGTATGTGTACGCCGTCTTCGTTGTCGTCTTCGTCGTGCTGGCCTACCTGGGTGTGCAGCCGCCCTCGCCGGTGGGCGAGCGCGTGTCGCAGATCGGAACCCTTTTCTACTTCGGCTTCTTCCTGCTGATGCCGTGGTGGAGCCGCCTGGGTGAGCCCAAGCCGGTGCCGGATCGCGTGACTTTTGCTGCGCACTAAGCTGGAGACAACAACAATGAAGAAGCTCATCCTCACGTTGATTGTGGCGCTTGGTTTCATCGGCGGTGCACAGGCTTCCGGCGGTGACATCGCCTGGGACAAGGCACCTACCAAGACCAACGACCTGGCTGCCCTGCAACACGGCGCCAAGCTGTTTGTCAATTACTGCCTGAATTGCCATTCGGCCGCCTACATGCGCTACAACCGCCTGACGGACATCGGCCTGACCGAGCAACAGATCAAGGACAACCTGCTGTTTGGCACTGACAAGGTCGGCGACACCATGAAGGCTGCGATCGATCCCAAGCAGGCCAAGGACTGGTTCGGCGCCAATCCGCCCGACCTGACCCTGATTGCCCGTTCGCGCGCCGGCCACGGCGGCACCGGGGCCGACTACCTCTACACCTATCTGCGCACCTACTACCGCGACGAGACCAAGGCCACGGGCTGGAACAACCTGGTGTTCGACAGCGTGGGCATGCCGCATGTGCTGTGGGAGCTCCAAGGCGATCGCCAGCCCGTTTTCGAGAAAAGGGATGAGCACGGCCACGAGGTGAAGGTCTTCAAGGGCTGGAAGCAGATCGCCCCCGGCAGCATGACGCCGCTGCAATACGACCAGGCCGTCGGCGATCTGGTCACCTACCTGCAGTGGATGGGCGAGCCCACGCAAAACACCCGCGTTCGCGTGGGCGTGTGGGTGCTGATTTTCCTCGGCGTGTTCACCGTGATTGCCTGGCGACTCAATGCCGCATTCTGGAAAGACGTGAAGTGATTCGAATGAAAAGTTTCGCTCCGCTTCGCTGCGCCCGATACTTTTCATCGGTTTGATCAGACAAAAAAGCCTGGGGCGGCCCGGCGCTTTTTTGTAGACATCGGAGTGACAGGCTTCCTGTCACTCTTTTTGATTTAAGGAGCCTCCACCATGATGGTGCTTTATTCAGGAACCACCTGCCCGTTTTCCCACCGCTGCCGCTTTGTGCTGTTTGAAAAAGGCATGGACTTCGAGATCCGTGATGTGGACCTCTACAACAAGCCCGAAGACATCAATATCATGAATCCCTACGGCCAGGTGCCCATCCTGGTCGAGCGCGACCTGATTCTGTACGAATCGAACATCATCAACGAGTACATCGACGAGCGCTTCCCGCATCCGCAGCTGATGCCTGGCGACCCTGTGGATCGCGCGCGCGTGCGTCTGTTCCTGCTCAATTTCGAAAAGGAGCTGTTTGTCCACGTGAGCACCTTGGAGTCGCGCGCGACCAAGGGCAACGAAAAAGCCCTGGAAAAGGCCCGCGCCCATATCCGCGACCGCCTGACGCAGCTCGCCCCGGTGTTCCTCAAGAACAAATACATGCTGGGTGAGAATTTCTCGATGCTCGATGTGGCGATTGCTCCGCTACTGTGGCGCCTGGACTACTATGGCATTGATCTCAGCAAGAACGCTGCCCCTTTGCTGAAATATGCCGAGCGCATTTTTTCGCGTCCGGCCTACATCGAGGCGCTGACGCCTTCCGAAAAAGTCATGCGCAAGTAAGCAGGCAGTCCGTCCGTTTTTTGCAGTAGTTGTCCCGCATGATGAATGCTCTGGAATCCACGTCGACGCGCCCCTACTTGATCCGGGCCCTGTACGACTGGTGTACCGACAATGGTTTCACGCCCTATGTGGCCGTGCTCGTCGATGAGACGGTGCAAGTTCCGCGCGAATACGTGAAGAACGGGGAAATCGTGCTCAACATCAGTTTTGACGCAACGAGTTCGCTCAAGCTGGGCAATGAGTTCATTGAGTTCAAGGCCCGCTTCGCGGGGACGGCGCGCGAGATCATGGTGCCCATCAGCCATGTCATCGCCATCTACGCCAGGGAAAACGGACAGGGCATGGCCTTTCCCGTGCCTGTGCCCGCGACCTCGGATGACGCAGCGCCCCAGGCGTCGGGCCCGAGCAGTTTGCCCGATGCGGCTCACCCTGCAGAGGGCGATGCCAAGGTGGTTCAGCTGGTGTCCGTGGAGCCAACGCCAGGCGATGATGGCACCGAACCGCCGCGCCCTGCGACCGGAGTGCGCCCCTCGCTCAAGCGGGTGAAGTAGGGCATTGATCGGGAGCCTGTGCCCTGCAGGCCCGCTAAAATACAGATACCGCCGATTTAGCTCAGTTGGTAGAGCAACCGCCTTGTAAGCGGTAGGTCATCAGTTCGAATCCGATAATCGGCACCATGGTTCGCCCGACGGCTAGCTTTGGGTGATTTGGACCTTCAGCCGAATTGAGTTAACCTGCCAACCCCGGCTGCGCAGGTGGGATTGCAGTGCAGGCAACACCTGCCTGATCTTCGCAGCCGCCGCGTTGCTATCCACCAGCAGACACCATGTCGGCCCCTCGATCGGGCCGGCCTTGACGGCGGATCGCAGCGCACCCGGAATGAGCGATTCAACCGCTCTGAGCCGCTCGCTGGAGTCTTGCGCGAGCTCAGCCAGTCTCGCCAAGGTCGGCGAGTCGAGTGCTGCCTGCTGTAGCGTGACGGGATGGTGGCGGCGGTTCATGAAACTGCAAGATCGTTGACGGAAAGGACGTTCTGGTGCATTTGATTATCACGGATGCATGGCTCGCCAAAAGCCGTGCCATACATTTAAGCGGCAGCAAGCTGGTTCTTGCGGGGCTTGCTGTTTCGTTGGCGCTCATGATGGTGGCCGCTGGTCTTTACCACTGGGTGTTTCTCAAGGGAGCTCGCGAGGGCTGGCCGGTCATCGGCTCGCTGGTCAGGCTCATGGTCAAGGATGAATTCGAGCAGCGCGATCGCTTCATGCGCGAGAACCTCGATGCCATGGCGCGCAAGCTCGGTGAGATGCAGGCCAAAATGGTCCAACTCGAGTCGCTGGGTGAGCGGGTGTCCGGCCTGGCCGGCGTCAACCCGGGCGAGCTCCAGGCGACCCCGGGTCGCGGCGGTGCGCTGGTTTCGGGCCGTCCGCTCACGATGGAAGAGCTGCAGCTCACCCTGGCCGACCTCGACAGGCTGACCGATCAACGGGTGGACCTCATGACCGTGGTGGAGTCCCGCCTGTTTGATCAGAAAATCAAGAAGATGATGGTGCCGACCCAGCCGCCCGTGCCCGGCAAGAGTTTGGGCTCGGCTTTCGGCTGGCGCATTGACCCGTTCACCGGCCGCTCCGCCCTGCACACCGGGCTGGATTTCCAGGCCGATACCGGTACACCGATTCTGGCCGCGGCCGGCGGCGTGGTGGTCACGCAGGAGTTTCACCCGGCCTACGGCAACATGGTCGAGGTGGATCATGGCAACGACCTGGTGACCCGTTATGCGCACAGTTCCAAAGTCTGGGTCAAAAAGGGCGACTTGATCAAGCGCGGCCAGAAGATCGCCGAGGTCGGAACCACCGGGCGCTCCACCGGGCCGCATCTGCACTTTGAGGTGCTGGTGCAAGGGGTGCCGCAGGATCCGCAGAAGTTCCTGACGGCGGGCCAACACCTTCCGGCTGCGCAGGTGGCCAGGCTGACAGCCGTGCCGCCAACAGGGGGCGCCACGCCCGCCCGGGTCCCGGGGCAAAGGTAAAATCCGCGGTTTGGTCAACGCTGCGGCTGCCATGGCCCCTGTTGCATTCTGCGGCGGCGACCTCACCTGAATCCACAACACTTTAGGGATTTCGGTCGCCCTGCGAGCCCCGGTGGGCCGGCAGGGCGGTCTTGTATTCATGGCGACCAACTTTCTCACCAAAATTTTCGGCAGCCGCAATGACAGGCTCCTCAATCAGTACCGCAAGACGGTGGATCGCATCAACGCGATGGAGCCCGAATTCGAGAAGCTGAGCGACGAGGCGCTGCGCGGCAAGACGCAGGAGTTCAAGGACCGCGTCGCCAAGGGCGAGTCGCTGGATGCCCTGCTGCCCGAAGCCTTTGCCGTGGTGCGCGAGGGTTCCAAGCGTGTCATGAAGATGCGCCATTTCGACGTGCAGTTGCTGGGCGGCATGGCGCTGCACAACGGCAAGATTTCCGAAATGCGCACGGGTGAAGGCAAGACGCTGACGGCCACGCTGCCTGTCTATCTCAATGCGCTGACGGGCAAGGGCGTTCATGTGGTCACGGTCAACGACTACCTGGCCAACCGCGACGCCCAATGGATGGGCAAGCTCTACAACTTTCTGGGCTTGAGCGTCGGCATCAACCTGCCGCAAATGCCGCGCGAGGACAAGCAGGCGGCTTACCAGGCCGACATCACCTACGGCACCAACAACGAATACGGCTTCGACTACCTTCGTGACAACATGGTGTACGAGGTGCAGGACCGCGTCCAGCGCGGGCTGAACTACGCCATCGTCGACGAGGTGGACTCGATCCTGATCGACGAGGCGCGCACGCCACTCATCATCAGCGGTCAGGCCGAGGACCATACCGAGCTGTACATCGCCATGACCAGGATCGTGCCGCTGCTGCAGCGCCAGGAAGGCGAGGAAGACCCGCGCACCGGCGAAGGCATCATCAAGGCCGGCGACTTCACGCTCGATGAAAAATCGCATCAGGTGTTCCTGACCGAGCAGGGGCATGAGAACGTCGAACGCATCCTGTTCAGCCAGGGCCTGATTCCCGAAGGCGCGTCGTTGTATGACCCGACCAACATCACGCTGTTGCATCACCTGTATGCGGCCCTGCGTGCCAAACACCTGTACCACCGCGACCAGCACTACGTGGTTCAGAACGGTGAAATCATCATCGTCGATGAATTCACCGGTCGCCTGATGTCGGGCCGGCGCTGGAGCGATGGCCTGCACCAGGCGGTGGAGGCGAAGGAAGGCGTGGCGATCCAGGCCGAGAACCAGACGCTGGCGTCCATCACCTTCCAGAACTACTTCCGCCTCTACGGCAAGCTGGCCGGCATGACGGGCACGGCCGATACCGAGGCCTACGAATTCCAGGAAATCTACGGCCTGGAAACGGTGGTGATACCGCCCAACCGGCCGAGCCAGCGCGACGACCAGCTCGACCGCGTCTACAAGACCACGCGCGAAAAATACGAGGCGGCGATCAAGGATATTCGCGAGTGTCATGAGCGTGGCCAGCCGGTGCTGGTGGGAACCACCTCGATTGAGAACTCGGAAATCATCTCGGCGCTGCTGCAGAAAGAGACACTGCCGCACCAGGTGCTCAATGCCAAGCAGCATGCCCGCGAGGCCGAGATCGTGGCTCAGGCCGGTCGTTCGAAGATGGTCACCATCGCCACCAACATGGCTGGCCGTGGCACTGACATTGTGTTGGGCGGCAACCTGGAAAAAGCCATCCAGGCCGTCGAGGCCGCTGAAGCGCTGGACCCGGCTGTCAAGATGGCCAGGATCGAGCAGCTGCGCGCCGACTGGGCCCAGGATCACGAGTTCGTTCGGCAGCTGGGTGGCCTGCGCATCATCGCGACAGAACGCCACGAGTCACGCCGCATCGACAACCAGCTGCGGGGCCGCTCGGGCCGCCAGGGCGACCCCGGTTCTTCGCGTTTTTACCTGGGCCTGGATGATCCCCTGATGCGCATCTTCGCGGGCGACCGGGTCAAGGCCATCATGGATCGCCTGAAGATGCCCGATGGCGAAGCGATCGAGGCCGGCATCGTGACGCGCAGCATCGAATCCGCGCAGCGCAAGGTCGAAGGCCGCAACTTTGACATCCGCAAGCAGCTGCTCGAATACGACGATGTGTCGAACGACCAGCGCAAGGTGATCTACCAGCAGCGCAATGACATCCTGGATGCAGCCGATCTGTCGGCCCAGATCGCGGCCTTGCGCGAGGGCTGCTTCACCGACCTGGTGCGCCAGTATGTGCCAGAGGAGTCGGTCGAAGAGCAGTGGGACATCGCGGGGCTGGAAAAGGCGTTGCTCCAGGACTGGCAGATCGAGCTGCCTTTGGGCCAGTGGGTGCAGGCCGCCAGCGCCATCACGGACGAGGACGTTCTGCAGCAGGTGCTGCAGGCCGCCAACGCGGCATTCGCCGCCAAGGTCGAGCAGGTGGGCGGCGAGAATTTCACCCAGTTCGAGCGCATCGTGCTGCTGCAAAGCATTGACGGGCACTGGCGCGAGCACCTGAGCTCGCTCGACTACCTGCGCCAGGGCATTCACCTGCGTGGCTATGCCCAGAAGCAGCCCAAGCAGGAATACAAGCGCGAGGCCTTCGAGTTGTTTGGCCAGCTGCTGGACTCGGTCAAGAACGAAGTCACCCGGGTGCTCATGACCGTCAAGGTGCAGTCCGACGAGCAACTGGAGCAGGCGGCCGAGGAGATGGAAGTTCGCGCTGAAAAGATTGCCAACGTCACTTACATCGCGCCCACCGAAACCGGTGAGGTGCAGACCACCGTGGACAAGGATACCGTCGGCCGGCAAGCAGCGGCGGCGGGCTTTGCCCTGGCACATGGTGTCCCCAGGGTGGGCCGCAACGATGCCTGCCCCTGCGGCAGCGGCAAGAAGTACAAGCATTGCCACGGCAAGCTCGCTTGAGCCGGTTCAGGGCGACAACGCGGGCTGCGGCCCGTGTTGTTCTTTGAGCACCTGTTTTTCGGATAATTCGACGATGTTTTTGTGAAGGCCGTCCATGCCCGTCAATCTGTCTGTCCCTAATCCCGCCGATCTTCATGGCATCGCCGGTGTGCGCATCGGTGTGGCCGAAGCCGGCATCCGCAAGGCCAACCGCAAGGATCTCACCGTGGTCCTGATCGACGAGGGCGCTTCGGTCTCGGGCGTGTTCACGCAAAATCGCTTTTGCGCCGCGCCGGTCCAGGTCTGCCGCGAGCACCTCGCCAAGGGCCTGGGCGTGCGCGCCATGCTCATCAACACCGGCAATGCCAATGCGGGAACCGGCGAAGATGGCCTGGTCCGCGCGCGCGCCACCTGCATCGCACTGGCGCGCCAGCTGGAGCTGGCGCCCGAACAGGTGCTGCCGTTTTCCACCGGGGTGATCATGGAGCCCCTGCCCCATGACCGCATCGAGGCGGGCTTGCCCGCCGCCCTGGCCGACGCCAAGGTGGACAACTGGGCGCGCGCGGCCGAAGGCATCATGACCACCGACACGGTGGCCAAGGCCTTCAGCGCGCAGGTGTTGATCGGCGGCGCGGCGGTCAGCATCACCGGCATCAGCAAGGGGGCGGGCATGATCCGCCCCAACATGGCCACCATGCTCGGCTTCATGGCCACCGATGCGCGTGTCGATCAGGCCGTCATGCAGCAACTGGCCAAGGAGCTGGCCGATGGCTCGTTCAACCGCGTCACGATCGATGGCGATACTTCCACCAATGACTCCTTTGTGGTGATCGCCAGCAACAAGGCGGCCCATGCGCCCATTGCCTCGCTCGACAGCGCCGATGGCCTGGCCTTGAAGACGGCGATGGCCGAGGTTGCCCGCAAACTGGCCCAGGCCATCGTGCGCGACGGCGAGGGGGCGACCAAATTCATCACCATCAAGGTCGAAGGCGGCCAGACAGGCGAGGAGTGCCGCAAGGTCGCCTACGCGATCGCTCATTCGCCGTTGGTCAAGACGGCGTTCTATGCGAGCGACCCGAACCTGGGTCGCATCCTGGCCGCGGTGGGATATGCCGGCATCGATGACCTGGACCAGACGAAGATCGACCTGTATCTCGACGATGTCCATGTCGCCGTCAACGGCGGCCGCAACCCGGCCTACCGCGAGGACGATGGCCAGCGGGTGATGAAGCAAAGCGAAATCACGGTGCGCGTGGTGCTGGGCCGCGGCGCTGCCAGCGACACGGTCTGGACCTGCGACTTCAGCCACGACTATGTGAGCATCAATGCAGACTACAGGTCCTGAGGCCCTGCAAACCCATGAACGAGAAGTTTGAGCATCTGCTCGTGCGCGCGGAGCAGCTCATGGCCCGCATCGAGTCCGTCTTGCCCCAGCCCCTGTCGGCACCCGACTGGAGCGCATCGATTGCCTGGCGCTACCGCAAGCGCAGCTCCGGCCATGGGGTGCTGGAGCCGGTGCGCCATGTGGCGGCCATGCGGCTGGGCGACCTGAAGGAAATCGAGGGCCAGAAGGACAAGATCCAGCGCAACACGCAGCAGTTTGTGCAGGGCCAGCCCGCCAACAATGTGCTGCTGACCGGAGCGCGGGGCACGGGCAAGTCGTCGCTGATCAAGGCCTGCCTCAACGAATATGCCGCGCAGGGTTTGCGGCTGATCGAGGTCGACAAGGCCGACCTGACCGACCTGCCCGACATCGTGGACGTGGTGTTCGAGCGGCCCGAGAAGTTCATCGTGTTCTGCGACGACCTGAGCTTCGAGGAGGGCGAGTCCGGCTACAAGGCGCTCAAGTCGATTCTGGACGGTACCGTGGCAGCGGCCACGCCCAACATGCTGATCTATGCCACCAGCAACCGGCGTCACCTGCTGCCCGAGTACATGAAGGAAAACCTGAGCTACACCCACACCGAGGACGGTGAAGTTCATCCTGGCGAAGTGGTGGAAGAGAAGGTCTCGCTGTCCGAGCGCTTTGGCCTGTGGGTCAGCTTCTACCCGTTCAGCCAGGACGAATACCTGACCATCGCAGCGCAGTGGCTGTCCTCGTTCGGTGTGGGCGACCAAGCCATCGAAGCGGCGCGCCCTGAGGCGCTGGTCTGGGCGCTGGAGCGGGGTTCGCGCAGCGGCCGCGTGGCCTACCAGTTTGCCCGCGACTACGCTGGCAAGCACGCTGCACCATGAACATGAGCGCACAGCCACTGGTGGCCGACGCGCACCGCCCTCGCGCAGGTGGCGCGCAGCGCGAGGTGGTGGACGTGGCCGTGGGCGTGCTGATCCAGCCCGGCGGCGAATTCCTGCTCACCTCACGGCCCGCGGGCAAGGTCTATGCGGGCTACTGGGAATTTCCGGGCGGCAAGCTGGAAGCGGGCGAGACGGTGGAGCAGGCCTTGCGCCGTGAACTCCACGAGGAGCTCGGCATCACGATTGGCCACGCCCATCCCTGGAAAGTCGAGCTGGTGGACTATCCCCACGCCCTGGTGCGGCTGAATTTCTGCAAGGTGTTCGAGTGGACCGGTGAACTGCAAATGCGCGAAGGCCAGTCCTGTGCATGGCAAAGCCTGCCGGTCCAGGTGGTGCCCGTGTTGCCGGGGACGGTGCCGGTCCTGGCTTGGTTCGCGGCTGAAAGAAACTTCCACGATGCTACACATTTTGTAGCGTGAGATACCCATTTCATGTGGGCTGGAAGCGGATTTTTCTTGAATTACTGCAGCTTGGCATCGCCGAAGACCAGATCCTCTGGCGGTGCTTCGGTGGGCAGGCGGAAGTTTTCACTGGCCCAGGCGCCCAAATCAATGTTTTTGCAGCGCTCGCTGCAAAACGGGCGGAACCTATTGCTGGGCACATAGAGGCTGTCGCCGCCGCAGCCGGGGCAGGTCACGTGTCTTGCTTGCTGGTTCATCAGGTCGCTCGCATCCAGGCGCTCAGGAGCACAGTGTCAGTTCAAAGGCTGCGTCGGTGTTGGTCGAATGCAGCCGGTCGTCGGCCTCATGCTGCATCAGGCGCACCGAAACCATCAGGCGATTGCCGCTGATCTCGGGGATCAGGCCCAGCTCGGGATCGATGCGCAACCGCATCAGCTGGAACGTGCGACCCTGCGGCAGGTTTTGCTGGAACTGTCCACCAGTGGTGACGACTTTTTGCGGCGCCCCCGAGTCGCGCAGCAGTTTGAGCAGCATGTGGACCGATTCGGCCAGCGCGCCCAGCGTGGAGGCCCAGCGCTCCAGATCAGCCCGGCGCGACGCGCTGTCCCTGTGTTGCCAGGCATAGTAGGCGGGCAGGTCGAATTCGCAGGTGCCGCCCGGAATGCCGACGCGGCTGCGCAGGCTCATGAGCCAATCGTTTTCCGTGAGCACCTGGCCGGCCTTGCCGGCCTGGTGGGTCAAGGCTGAAAAGCAGCTGTCGAGCTCGCCAATGACCTTGTTCAGCACGGACTCGGCAATGGCCGGATTGCCACGGTAGCCGTTGAGCACATGCTTTTGCTTTTCCAGGTCTCTGAGCACATCGGTTTTGAGGTCGGCGCGGGCGGCCACGTCCATGACTTCAAAGATGGTTGCCAGCGCGTAGTGATGATCCAGTGCATGGTCGCGCGGAACCAGCTGGCCCAGACGTCGGAACAGGTGTTCCAGGCGCAGATAGGTACGGATGCGTTCGTTGAAGGGGTACTCGTACAGAATCACGCTGCTTGTTCCAGTGCCGGCAATCATAGCCCGAAGCGCCGCGCTATTTGGGTGACTTGGGCACGCAAGCTATCCAGCGACAGCCTGTCATTGCAGATCACGATGTCGGCTGCAGCGAGGCGTTGCAGCCGGCTGGCTTGCGTGGCCATGATGCTTTGCACCGCTTCACGCGTCAAGCCGCTGCGGGCCATGACGCGCGCCAACTGGGTGTCGGCGGCGCAGTCGACCACCAGCACCTGGTCCACCTGTTGCCGCCAGCGGCCTGACTCGACCAGCAGGGGCACGTCGAAGACGATGCAGCCATGGCCGGCCCGGATCGCGGCCTGGGCCTGCTGTGCCGTGGCCCGCCCAACCAGAGGATGGACAATGGCTTGCAGGCGCGTGCGGGCCGTGGCGTCGGCAAAGGCCAGCTCGCGCATTTTGTCGCGGTCCAGCGCGCCCTCGGGGGTGATGAAGCCGGCGCCAAATTCGGCAGCGATGCGGCCAATGGCGGGTCCGCCCGCGGCCGTGACGCTGCGGGCGATCGCATCGGCGTCCACCACGGTGGCACCCAGATCGGCCAGCATCCGGGCCACGGTACTCTTGCCGCTACCAATGCCCCCGGTGAGCCCCAGCCTGGTGACGCCAGCCATGGGCTCACAGTCCTGCGACCCGCAGAATGGATTGCGGGCCGAAAATCATGGCGGTGAGACCCGCGCCGGCGAGAAAGGGGCCGAATGGCACATAGCCGCCTTCACGCAGTCCGCTGGAGAATTTGAGGGCGATCCCGACCACGGCGCCGATCACCGAAGCCATCAGGATGATGGGCACCAGCGCCGGCCAGCCGAACCAGGCGCCCAGCGCCGCGAACAGCTTGAAGTCGCCATAGCCCATGCCTTCCTTGCCCGTCAGCAGCTTGAACACCCAGTAGATGAGCCACAGCGACACATAGCCCAGGGCAGCGCCCCAGACGGCCGTGGCAAGCGCAACCTGCGTCCATTGCAGGGCGGCGGCCATCAGCCCGGCCCACAGCAGAGGCAGGGTGATGTCATCGGGCAGCAGCGTCGTGTCCCAGTCGATGAAGGCCAGCGCCACGATGGCCGCAGCAAAGCCGCACCACGCCAAGGCGGGCCAGGTGAGGCCCCAATGCCCGACGCACCAGACGAAAAGGGCCGCGGTGGCCAGTTCCACCAGGGGATAGCGCAGGCTGATGGGGGCGCCGCAGGCCGAGCATTTGCCCCGCAGCACGAGGTAGCTGAGCACCGGAATGTTTTCATGCCAGCGAATCTGGTGGCCGCATTGCGGGCAGCGCGAGCGCGGCAGTACCAGGTTGAAGACCTCGGCCGATGCCGGCTCCTTGCTGCAATGCTCACTGCATTCGACCGCCCACTGCTGCTCGAGCATCTTGGGCAGGCGGTAAATCACGACGTTGAGGAAACTGCCGAGAAGCAGGCCCGCCACGCCGCCGAGTGCAGCGTCAAACCAGGGCGACAACAACATCAGACAACCTGCCCCAACTTGAAGATAGGCAAATACATGGACACCACGATCCCGCCGATCAGGGTGCCCAGGAACACGATGATGATGGGTTCCATCAGGCTGGACAGGCCGGCGACCATGTCGTCGACCTCGGCTTCGTAAAAGTCGGCGGCCTTGCCCAGCATATGGTCGATGGAGCCTGACTCCTCGCCAATGGCGCACATTTGCAACACCATGGTCGGAAACAGGTTGGCATTGCCCATGGCGGCTGTCAGGCTGGTGCCGGTCGAGACTTCCTGCTGGATTCTCTCGGTGGCGCTGGCATAGACCGAGTTGCCGGATGCGCCGCCCACCGAGTCCAGCGCCTCCACCAGCGGCACGCCGGCGGCAAACATGGTGGCCAGGGTGCGGGTCCAGCGCGCGATGCATGACTTTTCAATCAGGGCGCCGAACACCGGCACCTTGAGCAGCAGCCGGTCCATGAAGGCCTGCACTTTTTCATTGCGTTTCCAGGCCTGCATGAAGAAGTAGAGGCCGCCGCCGATGCCGCCAAAAATCAGCCACCAGTACGCGACGAAAAACTCGCTCATGGCAATCACGAACAGCGTGGGAGCCGGCAGGTCGGCGCCGAAGGAGGAGAACACGCTCTTGAACGCCGGAATCACAAAGATCATGATCACGGCCACCACCACGAACGCCACCACCACCACGGAGATCGGGTACATCAGGGCCGATTTGATCTTGGACTTGATGGCCTCGGTCTTTTCCATGTAGACCGCCAGGCGGTCCAGCAGCTGCTCCAGGATACCTGCGGCCTCCCCGGCTTCGACCAGGTTGC
>JBOHHM010000163.1:0-7335 GCA_050725495.1 Burkholderiaceae bacterium
TTCACCACCGTGGCATTGCGCGGCAACCAGCCGTTCACCGGGTAGAAGAACTTGGTCTGCTCGTACAGCTTGTTCTCGATGCCGCTGGCGCTCGAGGTCAGGAAGTTCTCCACCGTGCCGGTGGCCAGGGCCTGGCCCAGCTCGGCCAGCTGGATCGTGGTCGGCTGGGCCTTGAGCAGCTGGGCGATGCGCGCGGTGGCGGGGTTGTAGGCGCGCATCTTGGTGCCCTTCAAATCATCGGGGCTGTTGATCGCCTTCACCGAGTAGAGCGACTGCCCGGGCCAGGGCACCGAGAACAGCAGCTTCATGCCCTGCGCCGCCAGCAGCTTTTCCAGGCTGGGCCGGGCCGCTTGGTAGAGCCGGCGCGCATCCCCATAGCCCGTGGCGAGGAACGGAATCGAGTCCACACCGAACAGGGCATTCTCGTTGGCCGCGCCCGACAGGATGAACTCGCCGGCCTGGGTTTGCCCGGTCTGCACCGCGCGCTTGATCTCGTTGGCCTTGTAAAGCGAGCCGTTGGGGTGCAAGGTGATCTTGAGCTTGCCGGCCGTGGCCTTGTCCACCTCATTGGCAAACTGCTGGACGTTCTCGGTCTGGAAACTGTTGACGCCGTAGCCTGTGGGCAGGTCCCATTTGACCTGAGCGTTGGCCCACGACACCGCCAGTGCGGCCAGGGCAACGAAGAGCTTTTTCATGAACGACTCCTTGAGAGGATGAGGCAGGTAAAAAAAGGCCGTCAAAGACTGGCCAGCTGGTTGTTTTTGAGATCGGTGATCAGCATCGCGCCCGGCGCATGGGTGATGCAGAACTCGGGGCGCGCCTGCGCGATGGCCGCCTGCGGGGTGACGCCGCAAGCCCAGAACACCGGCAGCTCGTCGGGCATCACGGCCACCGCGTCGCCATAGTCGGGGCGAGCGAGATCCTTGATGCCGATCAGCGAGGGATCGCCGATATGGACCGGCGCCCCATGCACATTGGGAAAGCGCGAAGTGACCTGAATCGCCCGGATCACCGCCGCCGCACGCAGGGGCCGCATCGACACCACCATGGGGCCACTGAACATACCTGCCGCCTCGGTCGCCATATTGGTGCGGTACATGGCGACATTCTTGCCTTCGTCGATATGGCGCAGCGACAGGCCGGCCTCCAGCAGGGCCTGCTCGAAGGAAAAGGAACAGCCGAGCACGAAGGTCACGAGGTCATTGCGCCACAGCGAGCTGATCTCGGTCGGCTCGTCGGCCAGTTCGCCATGGCGCCAGACCCGGTAGCGCGGCACATCGGTGCGGATGTCGATGTCGGCGCCCAGCGTGGGCAGCCTGGGATCGCCGGGCTCGGAAACAGCCAGCACCGGGCACGGCTTGGGGTTGCGCTGGCAGTAGCGCAGGAAATCGTTGGCCTGGGCCTCGGGCAGGATCACGACGTTGCCCTGCACATGGTCATGGGCCAGGCCGCTGGTGTGCGATGCCCACAGGCCCTGGCGGATCAAGCGGCGCACATGGGCGGCATTCTGGATACCGTCACGGCCGAAAACTGAAAGCGCCAACTCAGAAACTGAACCCACCGCAACTCCTCAACCAAGATGTCAATTCCATGACGATGGGGGAATTGTGGTGGGCCCTCCGGGCCTCGGCAAATTCAAAATATTTGGCTTACGTCATCGATTTTTTTGATGACTTTGCAGACGCAGACGGTGCACCAGATTTCGATGCGGCAGCGGAATCAATGAAGGCAAAGGCCGACTTCACCACAGTCTCCACCGCCAGCGAGGACGGGTCGGCGCGGTAACTCGCGTGGATCGGCAGCGGCTGGAGCCGCACATCGCTGGCCAGTATCTTCAGGTTCGGAAATGCCGCGAGCCGGGCGACGGCGCTGCGCGGCAGCGTGGCCACGCCGAAGCCGCCCTGCACCAGCTGCACCATGGCCGAGATCGACGAAATGGTATGCACCCGTTTGGGCTCCAGCTTCGCGCTGCGCAACTGGTCGACCAGCGCCACATGCGGCTGCGAGCCGCGCTGGAAGGTCAGCAAATCCACCTCGGACAGATCCGCCAGGCTGTAGCGCCGCTTCTTGTGGAGCTGTGGATTGCCGACAAACACCATCTCCATCGGCGGCAAGGCGCGGCTGCGCACTCCCTCGGCGGCGGCCGGCAGCACCGCAAACGCCAGGTCCAGCGTGCCGCGCTGGACTTGTTCCACCAGGATGGGCGTGGTTTCCACCGTGAGTTCAAGCTCCAGCGCGGGATGGTCGGCCCGCAGCTTTTCAATCCAGGGAATCAGCCAGGAGTGCAGCACCGACTCGATCGCGCCAATGCGCATCGACACGGCCAGCGGCGCGCCCGAGCCCATCTCGGCCTTGACCTCGCGCTGCAGCTCCAGCAGTTTCTGGGCGTAGGTCAGAAAGCGTGCGCCCGCGATGGTCAGGCGGAACTGCTTGTCGCGCCGATCGAGCAGCAGCACACCGAGCTCCTCCTCGAGCGCGGCGATGCGGCTGGACATGGCGGACTGCGTCAGAAACAGCTTCTCGGCCGCGCGGGTCACGCTCTTGAGAGACGCCACCCAGTAGAACGCTTCGACGAATCGCAAATTCATGCCAACGCCCCGCAGGCGTTCAACACAAAACCCGGGGGAAACACCGGATCAGCTGGCCCGCAAATTGCATTTATGCTTATCAGTCTGTTCATTTCATCATTGTCCCGGAGAGACCATGAAACTCAAACTCGGATGGATCGCAGCCGCGCTGACCCTGAGCGCCTCTGCCTTGGCCCAGACCAAATGGGATCTGCCCGCGGCCTACCCGGCCAACAACTTCCACACCGAGAACCTGGTGCAGTTTGCCAGCGACGTGGACAAGGCCACCGGCGGCAAACTCAAGATCACGGTGCACGCCAATGCCTCGCTGTTCAAGGCCCCCGAAATCAAGCGTGCCGTGCAGGGCGGGCAGGCCCAGATCGGTGAGATCCTGATGGCCAACTACCAGAACGAATGGCAGATCTGGGGTGT
This sequence comes from Burkholderiaceae bacterium, assembly GCA_050725495.1. GTDB lineage: Bacteria > Pseudomonadota > Gammaproteobacteria > Burkholderiales > Burkholderiaceae_C > JBOHHM01. Next base: position 3,000 of record JBOHHM010000163.1, read on the forward strand.
GGACGGAGTGCCGTTCCTGGCCGACAGCTATGAGGGGTCGATGAAGCTGTACAAGGCCAGCAAGCCGACCGTGGAGAAGAAGCTCGCCGAGCAGGGCATGATGCTGCTCTACACCGTGCCCTGGCCGCCGCAAGGCATTTACGCCAAGAAGCCGCTCGCTTCGGCCGCCGACCTCAAGGGCGTCAAATGGCGCGCCTACAGCCCGGCCACCGCCCGCGTGGCCGAGCTGGTGGGCGCCCAACCGGTGACGGTGCAGGCGGCGGAATTGAGCCAGGCCATGGCCACCGGCGTGATCGAAAGCTACATGAGCTCGGGCTCCACCGGCTACGACTCCAAGACCTATGAACACCTGAAGTACTGGTACGACACCCAGGCCTGGCTGCCCAAGAACGCGGTGCTGGTGAACAAGGCAGCGTTCGACGCCCTGGACAAGCCGACCCAGGCCGCCCTGCTCAAGGCCGGCGCCGAGGCCGAGAAACGCGGCTGGGAAACCAGCGTGAAGAAAAACACCGAGTACATCGAGCTGCTGAAGAAAAACGGCATGACGGTGGCCCCACCCTCAGCCCAGCTCAAGGCCGACATGAAAAAGGTGGGCGACACCATGCTCAAGGAATGGCTTGACAAGGCCGGCCCCGAAGGCAAGGCCGTGGTCGATGCCTACATGAAGTAAACCGGGTCCTGACCCACCCCGCGTGCGCCCCCTTTCCGTCGCGCAGCGGGGTTTTTTATTGTTCCAGCACGAACCCCCATGAGAAAAATTCTGGATCACTTGTACGATGGCGCGGCCTGGCTCGCGGCGCTGGCCATGATCGGCGTCCTGGTCATGGTGCTGCTGTCCATTGTGGGGCGGCAGCTGAACTTCCACCTGCCCGGCACCGATGCCTACGCCGGCTACAGCATGGCGGCCGCGGGCTTTCTGGCACTGGCCCACACGCTCAAGCGCAACGAACATATCCGCGTCACGCTGCTCGTCAGCCGACTCAGCGGCCACGCCAAACGCGCGCTCGAACTCTGGGCGCTCTCGGCCGCCGTGGTGCTGGCCGGGCTGTTCGCGTTTTACGCGGTGCGGCTGGCCTGGCAATCGCGCCTGCTCAATGACGTGTCCACCAGCAGCGATGCCACGCCGCTGTGGATTCCGCAGATCGCGATGGCGCTGGGCACGGTCGTCCTGCTCATTGCCTTCGTGGACGAATGGATGATGGAGTGGCGCGGCCGGCGCCGTGTCGGCGAACCGGAGGAGGCCTTGCACCATGAATGAGATCGCCGTCACCACCCTGCTGATCATTGCCTTGTTTGCCCTGCTGGGCAGCGGCGTGTGGATCGGCCTCACGCTCGCGGGCGTCGCCTGGATCGGCATGCAGCTGTTTTCCGCGCGCCCCGCCGGCGACGCGATGGCCGTCACGATCTGGGGCGCCTCGTCGAGCTGGACGCTGACCGCCCTGCCCCTGTTTGTGTGGATGGGCGAAATCCTGTTTCGCACCAAGCTCAGCGAAAGCATGTTCCGCGGGCTCGCCCCCTGGGTGAGCCGCCTGCCGGGCCGCCTGCTGCACACCAATGTGATCGGCTGCACCATCTTCGCCGCGGTCTCGGGCTCGTCGGCCGCGACCTGCGCGACCATCGGCAAGATGACCCTGCCGGAGCTCAAGAAGCGCGGCTACCCCGAAGACATCACCATTGGTTCGCTGGCCGGCGCCGGCACCCTGGGCCTGCTGATTCCACCCTCGATCATCATGATCGTGTTCGGCGTGACGGCCGATGTCTCGATCGCCAAGCTCTTCATCGCCGGCGTGTTTCCCGGCATCCTGCTGGCCTCGCTGTTCTCGGGCTATCTGGCGATCTGGGCGCTGCTGAACAAGGACCAGGTCCCCGCACCGACCGAGGTCCTCACGTTCACGCAAAAACTACACGAGTCGCGCCACCTGATCCCGGTGGTGCTGCTGATCGGCGCCGTGCTGGGCTCGATCTACAGCGGCATCGCCACCGCCACCGAAGCCGCCGCCGTGGGCGTGGTGGGCGCGCTGGTGCTGTCGGGCCTGCAGGGCTCGCTCAACTGGCACACCTTCCGCGACTCCTTGCTGGGCGCCACGCGGCTGTACTGCATGATTGCGCTGATCCTGGCCGGCGCCTCGTTCCTCACGCTCAGCATGGGCTACATCGGCCTGCCGCGCCAGCTGGCGGAGTTCGTCACCTCGCTGGGCCTGAGCCCCTTTCTGCTGATCATCGTGCTGGCCCTGTTCTACGTCGTGCTCGGCTGCTTCCTGGACGGCATTTCGATGGTGGTGCTGACCATGGGCGTGATCCTGCCCACGGTGCAGGCCGCGCACATCGACCTGCTGTGGTTCGGCATCTTCATCGTGATCGTGGTCGAAATGGCGCAGATCACTCCGCCGGTGGGCTTCAACCTGTTTGTGCTGCAAGGCATGACCGGCAAGCAGATCACCTACATCGCCCGCGTGACCCTGCCCTTCTTCTTCCTGATGTGCGCCATGGTGCTGCTCCTGTGGTTTTTCCCGCAGATCGCCACCTGGCTGCCGGGAAAGATGTGATTTCGGTCTTGGCCATCTGCGCGGGCGCCTGCTTCGGAGCCCTGGCGCGCTGGGCCCTGGGCCTGTGGCTCAACGCCGGCGGCCTGCTGCCCTGGGGCACGCTGGCCGCCAACCTGATCGGTGGCTACCTGGTCGGCGTGTGCGTCGCGGTGTTCAACGCCCTGCCCCAGCTCGACCCGGCCTGGCGGCTGGCCATCATCACAGGATTCCTGGGCGCACTGACCACGTTTTCCAGCTTCTCGGCCGAAGTGGTCGGCATGCTGCAGCAGCAGCGCTATGCCCTGGCCCTGGGCACGGCCTTGCTGCACTTGTTCGGCTCGCTGCTGCTGACGGTGGCGGGCATCAGATGTGCTCTGTTTTTTATCGCAACTCGTGTCGGGTAGTTGGGAGTCTGAGTGCCCAATGGCATAGGGACGAGCTTCCAAGGGCGGGTTGGGGCCATGGCGTGACTGCCATGGCACGCCTGAGACCAGCAGCGTCGGCAAGGCGCTCGGTAAAGATCAGACGTGCAGCTTCCCTCAGCCCATCGCGAGGTAGACGCGCCCGGCCTCGATTCTCACGGGGTAGCTTCGAAGGTCCTCGGTGATCGGTGCGCAGGCCGCTTTGCCCGTGCGCACGTCGAACTTGCCCTGGTGCAGAGGACACTCGATTTCATGGCCATCGAGGAATCCATCGCACAGGCGTGCCTGCCCATGGGTGCAGATGTTGTCGGTCGCGTAGACCTCGCCGTCCACGTTGTAGAGGGCGATCTCGTGCCCGCCCACTTCGACGCCGAGCACGTCGTCCCGAGGAACATCGGAGACAGTCGCAGCTTCAATCCAGTTCGGGTCGCTCATGGATGCCTCAAATGGGGTAGATGATCGAGTTGGGGATCATTTCGCTGTCGTACACGCACAGGCGCGACTTGAACTTCAGACCTTCGGTTGTGCGCACCACGGTGTCGATGTAGCGGCCCACGTTGAACACGGTCGACACCTGGGACAGCTTGGTGCGAAAAACGGCGTAGTTGGCTTCGGATTCGAACCGGTCGTCGACGACCCTGCGAACGAGCGGTGCGCCAACCACGTGGCGCTGGTAGTAAGGGTCGTGAAACAGCGTCTCGCGGATACCGTAGACGCGATCCTTCAACATGCCCTTGCTGTCGAACGACAGCGTGGCCAGCGGGAAACCACGCTCGTGGTTCTCGCGCGGCTGCAGGCGATACACGCAGTCCTCCGTGAAGAACTCGGGCCACAGGTCCCAGTGGCCGGCATCGACCGCACTGGCGTAGTCGGCATACAGCTGCGTCAGCGCGAGATAGTCGTTGAAGTTCATCGCAGGGCTCATGCTCAGGCCTCCATCACTTCGCGCCAGTAGCGGTACATGCCGCGGATCAGCGTTTCAGTCACCATGTGGTCGGTGTCCTCGACCTCCCGCCCACCGAGTTCGGCCAGCGTGCGATGAAACGGCTTCTGCTCGAATCCCTGCTGCGAGAATTCGATCACCTCGCCATCGTCGGCCGAGACGAAGCCGGCCGGCCCGAACAGATTGGCCTGGCGCAGGCGGCGCTGCAGCATGTCTTCGCTGTCATCCTCGAACGCGAAATGCGTCCAGACAAAGTCGAATGAGCCGTGTCCATTGGGCTGGATATGGCGGGTTGACACGCTGTTGACCTGCTGCTGCAGGATGACGCTGGGGAACAGGGTCGTCATGACGGCCGTCGGGCCGCCCCACCAAGGCTCGGGCGCGATGTCGAGAAAGCGCGGGTCGTTGAGCTGCATGCTTTCCTTGAAGCTGGAGACCTGCGTCAC
>JBOHHM010000164.1:0-4910 GCA_050725495.1 Burkholderiaceae bacterium
CTTACCAGCGCTACAGCCTCAGGCGCTGCGTGATCTGCGAGCGCGACTACGAGGCGCCCGACATGGCTCATTGCCCGGCCTACCAGGGCCCGATCTGCTCGCTGTGCTGCACGCTGGACGCGCGCTGTGGCGACCTGTGCAAGCCCCACGCCAGCCTGTCGGCCCAGTGGTCTGCTGCCCTGCGCTGGCTGCTGCCGCGTCGCATCTGGCCCTACCTGGATACGGGGCTCAGCCATTTCCTGCTGCTGATGCTGGTCATCGTCCCGCTGCTGGCCACCGTCTTCGGCCTGCTGTACCGCCAGGAGTTGCGGGCGCTGGGTGATGTTTGGCCCGCCCTGGCGCCACAGGCGCCTCTGCGCTCGGGCTTTCTGAAAGCCTATATGGCGCTGCTCGTGATTGCCGGCATCGTGGCCTGGTGGCTGGTGCTGGCCCACAAGAGCCGGCAGGTGGCGCAGGAAGAGTCCAACCGCCAGACCCATCTGCTGATGCGCGAGATCGAGCTGCACCGCCAGACCGACGAGCAGCTGAAGCATGCCAAGCGCGTGGCCGAGCAGGCCAACCAGGCCAAGAGCCGCTACATCAGCGCCATCAGCCATGAACTGCGCACGCCGCTCAACAGCATCCTCGGCTATGCCCAGCTCATGGGTGAGGACCCGGCCGTGCCGCCGCACCGCAAACAGGCCGTCAGCGTGATCCGCCGCGGCGGCGAGCACCTGCTGTCGCTGATCGAGGGCACGCTGGACATTGCGCGCATCGAGAGCGGCAAGCTCACGCTGAACGTCAAGCCCATGCAGTTCGCCGACTGCGTGCACGAGATGGCCAGCATGTTCGAGCTGCAGGCCTCGGGCAAAGGCCTGGCGTTTCAGTTCGAGCCCCAGGGCGTGCTGCCCGAGGTCGTGCGGGCCGATGAAAAGCGCCTGCGCCAGATTCTGATCAACCTGCTGGGCAATGCGATCAAGTTCACCTCGGTCGGGCAGGTCAGGTTTCGCCTGCGCTATGCGCGCGAGATGGCCCACATCGAGATCGAGGACAGCGGCCCGGGGATGACGGCGCAGGAGCTGGAGCGGATCTTCGAGCCGTTCACCCGCGCCTCGGCACCGGGCCCGGCGGCGCCTGGGGCGGGGCTGGGCCTGACCATCGCCAAGATGCTGACCGATTTGATGGGCGGCGAGCTGACGGTCTCGAGCATGCCCGGTGTGGGCTCGGTGTTTCGCGTGAAGCTGTTTCTGCCCGAGGTGCATGCGAGCGCCTTGCCGCGGCCTGCTGCCAAGGCGTGGCCCAGGTCGCGGCGCGGCTATGAGGGAGCGCGGCGGCGCGTGCTGGTCGTGGACAACGAGGAAGCCGACCGCGAACTGCTGGTCAACCTGCTGGAGCCCCTGGGCTTCGAGCTGCGGCTGGCGGCCAGCGGGCACGACTGCCTCGATTTGCTGGCCAGCGGCTACCGGCCCGACGCCATCCTGATGGACCTGGCCATGCCCGGCATCGATGGCTGGGAAACGATACGCCGTGTTCGCGATCTCGGTGGCCGTTTCGAGCCGGCATGCGAGCACATCGCGGTCATCTCGGCCAATGCTTTCGACAAGGGGCTGGACAACGATGTGGGCATCCGCTCCGAAGACTTCATCCTCAAGCCCGTGCGCCATTCCGAATTGCTCGACTGGCTGGAGCGCCGCCTGTCCCTCAGCTGGCTGGACAGCGCCCCCCCGCAGGTGCCGCAGGCCGCTGCCGTGGCTGGCCCGGTGGCCCAGGTCCACCCGGCGCGGCCGCGGCTGGAGGCCCTCCACGAGGTCGTCAACCTGGGCTACTACCGCGGCATCATGAACCAGCTCGATGAGCTCGAGGCGGAGGAGCCCGCGTGCAGCCCGTTTGCGCAAGACATGCGCGAGCTCGCGCGACAATTCCAGTTTGAAGCCATGAGCCGACAACTGCAGGCCGCTCTCCATGAACGCCAAGCCCTTTGAACCGACTGACCCGACGCCCGCCGGTGGCGAGCCGCCTCCCGTCGGCGACCGCCCGGGGCCGGCGCAGAGCGACTTGGGGGGCACGCTCGACCGCACCAACAGCGATGTGGTGCTGATCGTCGACGATGTTCCCGACAACCTGTCGGTGTTGCACGACGCGCTCGACGAGTCAGGCTACACCGTGCTGGTGGCCACGGGCGGCGAGGCGGCGCTGCAGCGCGCGGCGCAGGCCCTGCCCGACATCGTGCTGCTCGACGCCATGATGCCCGGCATGGACGGCTTTGAGGTCGCCAAACGCCTCAAGGCCGCACCGCAGACCGCGCACATTCCCATCATCTTCATGACCGGACTGACCGAGACCGAGCATCTGGTGGCGGCGCTCGAAGCCGGCGGCGTGGACTACGTCACCAAGCCGATCAAGCCCAAGGAGGTGCTGGCCCGCATGCATGTGCACATGCAGGGCGCCCGTGAAAAGCGGCAAACCCGCAATGCCCTCGATGCCTTCGGCTATGCGAGCATCACGGTGCGTGCCAGCGACGGCAAGCTGATGTGGCAGACCCCGCTGGCGCGCGAGCTGCTGCTGCGCTACTACGGCGTCCAGACGGCGCAAGCGCCCGAGCCTGTCGTTCAATGGCTGCGCCGCCACCTGCAGCAGACCGAGCGCCAGACCGAAGCCCCGCGCCTGAGCATCGAGCAGGGCGCATGCCGGCTGACGTTTGGCCTGCACCAGCAGACCGGCGACGACGACTGGCTCATCGTCATGCGCGAAGTTTCCGACGCGGCCGTGATCGAGGCCATGAGCCTGAGCTTCAAACTCACGGCGCGTGAGGCCGAGGTGCTGTACTGGGTGGTCAAAGGCAAGATCAACCGCGACATCGGCGACATCCTGGGATCGAGCCCGGCGACCGTGAAGAAGCACCTGGAGCGCGTATTTGCCAAGCTCGGGGTCGAGACCCGCACCGCCGCGGCGGCGATGGCGATGAACCGGATTCGCCAGCTGCATCCGCAGTTCGAGGGCTGATCGGAGCTGATTCGGTGCCAAAGCCCTTGCGGCAACGGCATGAAGTGCTATTGAATTTGTAGCGACTCGGCGGCTGGAGGGCCGGGCTGTTGGCGTGCATACGCCATCCGTCGTATTTCGCGGCCGCGGGCTTGTTCCTAGCATGAGACGGTCCGCATCAGAGGCGCTCCATCGGGGGCGGGGATGGGGCGAACCTCACCGTTTGATCCAGGTTTCACTTCGCAGGAGAAGCACATGCAACGTCGATTCACCCTCAAGGCCCTTGCGGCCGCCACCGCGCTCGCAGGCCTCGCCGCCCTGCCGGCCCACGCCGCCGACACCATCAAGGTCGGCGTGCTGCACAGCCTCTCTGGCACCATGGCCATCTCCGAGACCGTGCTCAAGGACACGGTGCTGATGGCGATTGACGAAATCAACGCCAAGGGCGGCGTGCTCGGCAAGAAGCTCGAGCCCGTGGTGGTCGACCCGGCTTCCAACTGGCCGCTGTTCGCCGAGAAGACCAAGCAGCTGCTGACGCAGGACAAGGTCGCCGTGATCTTCGGCTGCTGGACGTCCGTCTCGCGCAAGTCGGTGCTGCCGGTCGTGGAAGAACTCAACGGCCTGCTGTTCTACCCTGTGCAGTACGAAGGTGAAGAGCTGTCCAAGAACGTGTTCTACACCGGTGCCGCGCCGAATCAGCAGGCCATTCCCGCCGTGGATTACCTGATGAGCAAGGAAGGCGGGGCTGCCCGCCGCTGGGTGCTGCTGGGCACCGACTATGTCTACCCCCGCACCACCAACAAGATCCTGCGCGCCTACCTCAAGAGCAAGGGCGTGAAGGAGTCCGACATCGACGAGAAGTACACCCCCTTCGGCCATTCCGACTACCAGACCATCGTGGCCGACGTGAAGAAGTTCGCCGCTGGCGGCAAGACCGCCGTGGTCTCCACCATCAACGGCGACTCCAACGTGCCCTTCTACAAGGAACTCGGCAACGCCGGCCTGAAGGCCAAGGACGTGCCGGTCGTCGCCTTCTCGGTCGGTGAGGAAGAGCTGCGCGGCGTCGATACCAAGCCCCTGGTCGGCCACCTGGCCGCCTGGAACTACTTCATGTCCATCAAAAACCCGGCCAACACCGAGTTCACCAAGAAGTGGGCCGACTACGCCAAGGCCAAGAAGCTCCCCGGTGCTGACAAGCCTTTGACCAACGACCCGATGGAAGCCACCTACATCGGCATCAATATGTGGAAGCAGGCGGTGGAGAAGGCCAAGTCCACCGACGTGGACAAGGTGATCGCCGCCATGGCCGGCCAGACCTTCAAGGCGCCGTCGGGCATCGTCTCCAAGATGGACGAGAAGAACCACCACCTGCACAAGTCGGTGTTCATCGGCGAAGTCAAGGCCGACGGCCAGTTCAACGTGGTCTGGAAGACCCCCGGCCCGGTCAAGGCCAAGCCCTGGAGCCCGTACATCGAAGGCAACGACAAGAAGCCTGACGAGCCGGCGAAGAAGTAAGGCGACAAGCGTCACCCCGCCTTCTTCCCGTCATCCCCGCGAAGGCGGGGATCCAGGAATGCACAGACGCACTGGATTCCCGCCTGCGCGGGAATGACGGCAGTCTGGCCCGGGAGTTGCAGTGTGGGCATGGCCTGCCGTGCTCACCCTACAGGTTCCTTCATGCTGATTCGACACTTATTCTTTCTTGCTGCGTTTTTGATAGCGTCGGGCGCCCATGCATTGACGGCTGAAGAGGCCAAATCCATAGCGTCGGGCGAGCCGGACGCGCGCATCGAGGCCTTGAACAAGGCCGTGTCTGCCGCCGACGACAAGACGGCCGCCTTCATCCAGGCCTTGTCGGAGGATGCGGTGAAGCTCGCCGGCGACAAGGTGTTTGTCGTCAAGGATGGCAAGGGTTTCGACCCCGTGAGCGGCGCCGAGGCGGCCGTGCC
>JBOHHM010000165.1:0-16705 GCA_050725495.1 Burkholderiaceae bacterium
TCGCCGCCGAGCTGCGCGCGCAGGGCGTGCAGCTCAGGACCGCGTCCGACACCGAGGTGATCCTGCGCCTGTACGAGCGCGAAGGCATAGGTTTCGTCAGCAAGCTCAACGGCATGTTCGCGATTGCCATTGACGATGCGCGCGAAGATGCGCTGTACCTGGTGCGCGACCGCATTGGCGTCAAGCCCCTGTATGTGGCCGACGACGGCCAGCGCCTGGCCTTCGCCTCCGAAATCAAGGCCATCTGGCCTGCAGTCCAGCAAAGCAGGGCGCAGTCAGCTATCGATTTGGTAGCAATCCACCACTACCTGACGTTCAACTACATTCCCGCGCCGTGGACGGTCTGGCAGGGCGTGCGCCATGTGATGCCGGGCACCTGGATGAAGTTCACGCGCTCGGCCCAGGTTCAGACCCGGCGCTGGTGGAGCCTGGCCGACCAGCGTGAGCAGGACCACAGCTTCGAGGCCTGGGCCCAAGAGTTCCTGGCCATCCTCGACGACGCCACCCGCATCCGCCTGCGCGCCGACGTGCCCTGGGGCGCGTTCCTGTCGGGCGGCGTCGATTCGAGCACCATCGTGGGCCTGATGGCGCACCATGTTAAGGAGCCTGTCAAGACCTTTTGCATTGGCTTCGCTGACCCGCGCTACGACGAGTCCGCCTTTGCGCTGCAGGCCGCGCAGCGCTTTGGCTGCGAGCACACGAGCGAGGTGGCCGAGCTCAACATGCTGGGCCGCTGGCCGCAGGTGCTCCATCACCTCGATCAGCCGCACGGCGATGCCTCGTTCATGCCGACGCTGCGCGTCAGCGAACTGGCGGCCAAGCATGTCAAGGTGGTGCTGACTGGCGACGGCGGCGACGAGCTGTTTGCCGGCTACGACAAGTACGCGGCCTTCTTCGCCCGGCCCGAGGCGCAGACCCTGCCGGGCGCGGCCTGGCAGCGCTGCTATTTCGATTCGATCTCGCTGTTCTCTCCGCAAGCCAAGCTGGCCCTGTACCGCCCTGAAATCCGCGCCCAGCTTGAAGGCATCGACAGCTTCGCCGAGGCCGCGAAACCCTGGTTCGACGAAGCGCAGCATTTCGGCCGCATCAACCAGGCGCTGTACCTGGACATGCAACTGCTGCTGTCGGGCAACAACCTCGTCAAGCCCGACCGCATGGGCATGGCGGTGAGCATCGAGGCGCGCACGCCGTTTCTGGACTGGCGCATGATGGAGTTCGCCTTCCGCTCGCGCGGCGCCACCAAGCTCAACGGGCAGGACAAGAAGCATTGGTACAAAAAAGCGGTTGTGCCCCTGATCGGCGAGGACCTGGCCTATCGCCAAAAACAGATGTTCACCGTTCCCGTGGGTGAGTGGTTTCGTGCTGAAAGCTATCCATGGCTCAGGCAAACGCTACAAAAAAGTGAGCTGCTCGCGAAGTATTTTCAAGGGCCTGTGGTCGATTCGTTGCTGGAGCAGCACCGCAGCGGGCAGGCCAATTTCACGCGCGAACTGCGGGCGCTGGCGGCGCTGGCCTTGTGGGCCCAGCAAGCGCACGGGGGCGACCTCCCCAAGCCATGAAAAAGGTCTTGTTCGTCACCTACGGCAGCGGCCACGTCAAGATGGTGCTGCCCGTGGCGCGGGCGCTGGCAGCGTCTGGCCTGGCCCAGCCCGTGGTGCTGGCGCTGACGACGGCTGCACCCGTGGTGCGTGAATCGGGGCTGGCGCTGCTGCAGTTCAAGGACTTCCTGACGGCGGCCGATGCCGAGGCGCTGGCGCAGGGCCACAGCTTGATGGCCAGCCTGAACGGCCAGGTCGTCGACGAGCTGGAAACCGCGGCTTACCTGGGCCTGTCGTTTTCCGATCTGGTGGCGGCGGTGGGCCGGCAAGAGGCGCTTGCCCGGTACGCGAGCCATGGCCGCCAGGCCTTCGTGCCCGTGAGAACGCTGCAGCGCATCCTGCGACAGGTGGCGCCTGACGTGGTGGTGGCCACCAACTCGCCGCGCGCCGAGCGGGCCGCCATCGTGGCCGCCCGCGAGCTTGGCATCCCCTCCGTCTGCATCGTCGATCTGTTTGCGATCGACGAGGTGAAATGGATTGGCGCACCTGACTATGCGGACCAGGTCTGCGTGCTCAACGACTCGGTCAAGCGCTTTCTGGTGGCAGCGGGACGCGCGGCCGAGCAGGTGAGCGTGACGGGCAATCCCGGCTTTGATGCCTTGTTCGACCCTGGGCTTGCCGCCCAAGGGCGGGATTTGCGGCAGCGCATGGGATGGCAGGGGCGCCACGTCGTCCTGTGGCCCGCCCAGACCGAGCCCGCTGTCCATCCCTTCGATGGCCGAGCGGGCGACCCTTCTTTGCCCGGCACGGTGCTGCAAGCCTTGCTGGAATGGGTGGGCACACGTGATGACTGCGTGCTGTGCGTGCGCCCCCGCGCCGGTGAACCTGCCATCGATTTGCCTGATGACCGCCGCTTCGTGCTGACCGGGCAGGACTGGAAGCTGCCCCCTTTGCTGTGCGCCACGGACCTGGTGGTCACGCTCAGTTCCACGGTGGGACTTGAAGGGCGTCTGGTAGGCGCCAGGCTGATTCAGGTCCTGGGATCGGTGTTTGACGAGGCCATGCCCGTGCTGCGCTATGGCCTGGTCGACGAGGCTGTGCCCGCCGCGGCCCTGGCGCCGGCGCTGCAGCGGCAGATAGGGCAGCCCCGGCATGGCGTTACGCAGGCCACGCTGGCCACGCACAAGGTGCTGGAGGTCGTTCGTGGCTTCCTATAATCAATTCGTCTTCTGTTGCGACTGATCAACTGCGGCTTTTCAGCCACTTATCTGCATCCCATGTCACTCATCAAGAACCCTTCCCCAGTCGACTTGTCTGCCTTCGAAGCCTCTGATGACGACGCTCGCGTAATGTATGGCCTGCCGCGTTATGTGCACTTCTGCAAGCACTGCGTGATCTCCAACCAGCGCCCCAATTCGGCGGTCGAATACCAGCACACCAAGGCCAGCAAGAAGGCCACCATTGCGTTCGATGACGAGGGCGTTTGCGATGCTTGCCGTTTTGCCGAGCAGAAGCACGGCACGATCGACTGGAAGACGCGCGAAGATCAACTTGCCGCGCTGTGCGACCGGTTCCGCAGCACGTCGGGCTATGACTGCCTGGTGCCCGGCTCGGGCGGCAAGGACAGCTTCTATGCCTCGCACGTCCTGAAAACGCGCTTTGGCATGCATCCGCTGACGGTGACCTGGGCGCCCCATGTCTATACCGAGTGGGGCTGGAAGAACTTCCAGTCCTGGTTGCACGCGGGTTTTGACAATTACCTCATGACGCCGAACGGCCGGGTGCACCGCCTGCTCACGCGCCTGGCCGTGGAAAACCTGTTTCACCCGTTCCAGGCTTTCATCTTCGGCCAGAAGTCGCTGGCGCCCAAGATGGCCTTGCTCCATGACATCCCGTTTGTGATCTACGGCGAAAACGAAGCCGAGTACGGCAACCCGATCGGCGACACCAGCAGCGCCAAGCGCGACTGGTCGTACTTCACCGCAGCAAACAAGTCGGAGATTTACCTGGGTGGCACTTCGGTGCAAAGCCTCTACAACGACTACGGCCTGGAGGAACAGGATTTGCTGCCTTACCTGCCGGCCGATCCGGTGCAGATCGAGCGCAAACAGGTCGAGGTGCACTATCTCGGCTACTATCTCAAGTGGCATCCGCAGAGCTGCTATTACTACGCGGTGGAGCACGGTGGCTTCGAGGCGTCGCCCGAGCGCACCCCGGGCACCTACAGCAAATACAACAGCATCGACGATCGGATCGATGACTACCACTATTACACGACCTACATCAAATTCGGCATTGGTCGCGCCACCTACGATGCCGCACAGGAGATCCGCTCCAGGGACATCACGCGTGACGAAGGTGTGGCGCTGGTGCGCCGCTATGACGGCGAGTTTCCCGAGCGGTTTATCGATGAAATCCTGCGCTACCTGAGCATTCCGGCCAAGGAGTTTCCGCAGGCCTCGAAAATGTTCGAATCGCCGCTGATGGATCGCGACTATTTCACGCGGCTGGCCGATACCTTCCGCTCGCCGCACCTGTGGAAGCGCGACCAGGGGCAGTGGAAGCTGCGCCACACAGTTTTCGATCCGGCATAGGCGTGGCCCGGGCATGGCTGGTTTGCGCATCATTCCACGGCTGGACATCAAGGGCCCAAATCTGATCAAGGGCATCCGGCTGGAAGGCCTGCGCGTGGTGGGTGACCCTCACGAGTTCGCGCTGCGCTACTACGAGCAAGGCGCTGACGAACTGGTGTTCATGGACATCGTGGCCAGCCTCTACCAGCGCAACAGCCTGACCAACATCATCCGCGGCGCGGCCAACCGCATCTACATTCCGATCACGGTGGGCGGTGGCATCCGTTCGCTCGACGACGTGAACGCCATGCTGCGCTCCGGGGCCGACAAGGTGGCCATCAATACGGCTGCCATCGCGCGACCGGCGTTGATCACCGAAGTGTCCAAGCGCTACGGTTCCCAATGCATGGTGCTGTCGGTCGAGGCCAAGCGCTACGGCGCCGGCCAATGGGAGGCCTACACCGACAACGGTCGTGAGCACACCGGGCTCGATGTGGTCGAATGGGTCGAGCGTGCCGTGGCCATGGGCGCCGGCGAGGTGCTGTTGACGTCGGTTGACCAGGAAGGCACACGCAAGGGACTAGACATTGAGTTGATCGAGGCCATCACGTCCCGCGTCAGCGTGCCCGTGATTGCCAGTGGCGGTTTTGCCGCAGCCGAGGATCTGAAGCGGGCGAACGACGCGGGCTGTTCCGCGGTGGCGATTGCCGATGCCCTGCACTGGCAGCGCACCACGGTGCCCGAGCTCAAGCAGCGGGCCACGGAGCTGGGGCTGGAGGTGCGCCTTTGAAAACGCAGCCCGTCACCGTCATCGACTACGGCATTGGTAACCTGCTGAACGTCGTGCGCGCCTTGCAGCACTGCGGCGCCGAAGTGCAGGTGGTGGACCGTGCCGATCAAGTGGTGGTGCTGCCCGACCGGCTGGTGTTGCCCGGGGTCGGCGCCTTCACCGACGGCATGGTCGAACTCAGGGCCCGCGGCTTCGACGACTTGGTGAAACGCTATGCGCAAACCGAGCGGCCTTTTCTGGGCATCTGCGTCGGTGCGCAAATGCTGTTCGATGCGGGCGAGGAGTTTGGTGTTCACTCCGGCTTGGGGCTGATCCCCGGCCGGGTGCAGCCGGTGCCTGCCGCCGATGCGGCCGGAAAGCCGCATAGCATTCCACACATCGGCTGGAGCAGGCTGGAACGGCCGCCCGCACGGGCCAGTTGGGACTGCACTATTCTCTCCCGCATGGCGCCGGGAGAGCCAGTTTATTTTGTGCACTCCTTCGCGCCGGTGCCGGCGCATGAGGAACACCGGCTAGCCGACACGTATTACAACGGCGTGCGGATCTGTGCCGCCGTAGCGTACAACCAGATTTATGGCTGCCAGTTCCATCCGGAACGCAGTGCCGCCCAGGGCCTGGGCATTCTCAAGGCCTTTCTGGAGCTCTGATGTCGATGCGCATGCTGGTGACGGGCCGTGGATCGATCGCCGGGCGCCATGTTCGCCACCTGCGTGAGCTCGTGCCCGATGTTCAGCTTGCGCTGCTGTCGGGCACCGGCGAGGTCGATGCGGCGCTCCACCCCTGTGAAGTTCTCGCCGATCTGGATGCGGGGTTGCGCTGGAAGCCCGATGCCGTGGTGATCGCCAGCGCATCCAGCCGGCATGCCCAGGAGCTCGAGACTTGCCTGCAGTGGGGCCTGCCCTGCCTCGCGGAGAAGCCACTGGTCATAGCCCGTTCCGAACTGGCACGCATCCGTGCTGCCCGGGACGCAGCCAGCTCTACACCCGTGGCCGTAGGGTGCAACCTGCGCCATCTGCCGGCGTTGCGAAAGTTGCGGGATGAACTGCAGGGCGGGTCTCTGGGTAAAGTCGTCCGCGCCCAACTCGAGGTCGGCCAAAACCTGACCCAATGGCGGCCGGCCCGCGACCTGCAAAGCTCCTACAGCGCCCATGCGGAACAAGGCGGCGGAGTGGTGTTCGACCTGGTGCACGAGATCGATCTGGCCCATTGGCTGCTGGGCCCGCTGCAGGTGCGCGCTGCGATCGGCGGCCACTTCAGTTCGCTGCAGATAGCGGCCGACGACGTTCATGTAGCCTTGCTGCAGGACGCAGGCGGCGCACCGGTGGTGGTGGGCCTCGACTACGTGTCCCAAAGACCCGTGCGCCGCTACGCCATCGTCGCTGAAGGCGGCACGCTGGTGTGCGATCTGATGGCCAGGCGGTTGAGCCTCGGCCAACGCGAAGCCGTACGGATGATTACGGACGATCCCGGGGATTTCGACGTGGAGTACACGTACCGGCTGCAGATGATGGACTGGCTGGCCGCTTTGCGCGATCCGCAGCATGCAGTCGCATCCCCTCTGGCCGACGCATTCGAGACCACCGAACTCATGCTCGCCATGAAGGAGGCGGCGCCATGAGGATCATCAGCATCTGCGCGCGCGGCGGATCGGCCGGCGTTCCGGGGAAAAATATCCGCCTGCTGTGTGGTAAGCCACTGATTGGCTGGACGATCGAGCAGGCCTTTGCGAGCAGCGTAGCCGACCGCGTGCTTGTCTCCACAGACAGCGAAGAGATCGCGCAGGTCGCGCGGCGGTTCGGCGCCGAGGTACCCTTCGTGCGGCCTGCCGAGCTCGCTACGGCCACTGCAGGCAAACTGCCGGTGATTCAGCATCTGGTGCAGTGGGTCGAGGCGCACGCGGGCCCGGTGAGCCGCGTGATGGACCTTGATCCGACCTCGCCCTTGCGCGATATTTCGGACATTCAGGCTTGCGACGCCATGCTCGATGGCGCCACCGATGTGGTGATCACGGGTTATGAGTCGGACAAGAATCCTTACTTCAACATGGTCGAGCTCAAGGCGAATGGGTTTTACGAGCGGGTCTGTGCGCCCCCCAGCGAAGTGCTGGGCCGCCAACTCGCGCCCAAGGTGTACGCGATGAACGCTTCCATTTATGCTTGGCATCGCCATACGTTGTCGTCCTCGCTATGGGCCGCACCACGCATCAGGCTGCATGTGATGCCGCGCGAGCGATCGATCGATATCGACCACGCGGTCGACTTCGACCTGGTCGAGCTACTGATGAAGAAGAAAGGGCAGTCGTCATGAGTGACGCTTTCAGCCTCGATGACAAGGTGGTGGTGCTGACCGGCGCGGCCGGCATTATCGGCACCGAAGTGACCCGGGTTTTTCTGGAAGCGGGTGCACGCGTGTTCGCGATCGATCGCGAGGCGGAGTTGCTCGAACACAAACTCGGCGCAGCGCATGCGTCCCTGATGACCTATGCCGCGGACGTGGCGCGAACCGATTCGCTCCAGCAGGCCTGGGCCCTGCTAGAAGCGAAGTGGGGCATTCCCCACGCCTTGCTGAACAACGCGGCCACCAAGTCGGACAACTTCTTCGAGCCTTTTGAAAGCTTTCCGCTCGGGGACTGGAATGAGGTGATGGCCGTCAACCTGACCGGCGCGATGCTGTGCGCCCAGGTGTTCGGCGGTCCGATGGCGCAACGCGGCGGGGGCAGCATCGTCAACACCCTCTCGATCTACGGCATCGTTGCGCCCGACCAGCGGATTTACGAGGGCTCGCAGTACCTGGGCCGTGCCATCAATACGCCGGCGATCTATGCTGCCAGCAAGGCGGGCTTGTGGGGCTTGACCAAGTACCTGGCCAGTTATTGGGGGCACCGCGGCGTGCGGGTCAATGCCGTGACGCCGGGCGGCGTGTTCAGCGGGCAGAACGATACCTTCGTGGGAAACTATTCGAAGCGCACGCCGCTGGGGCGCATGGCCCAGGCCGATGACATGGCCAACGCGATGCGCTACCTTGCCAGCGATGCCGCGAAGTACGTCACAGGGCATAACCTGGTGGTCGACGGAGGGTGGACGGTATGGTAGCGGTGCAGCCTGTCTTCGTGATTGCGGAAGCCGGCGTCAACCACAACGGCGACCTCGCGCTGGCCCTGCGCCTGTGCGATGCGGCGCGGCAGTGCGGGGCGGATGCGGTCAAGTTCCAGACCTTCCGGGCCCAGGATCTGGTGGTGCCTGGCGCCCCCACGGCAGCGTATCAGTCGCGCCAGACCGGCGATCAGGACCAGTTCACCCTGCTGCAGCGGCTTGAACTGTCGCAAGCCCAGCACCAACAGATCAAGGCGTACTGCGACGCCATCGGCATCGAATTCTTTTCTACCCCGTTTTCAGTGGAAGCGGTGGACATGCTGGTCGGCCTGGGTGTTCGGCGCTTGAAACTCTCTTCCGGGGAGTTGACCCATCGCGCTTTGGTGGAGCATGCGGCAGCAACGCAGTTGCCCTTGCTGATGTCCACCGGCATGGCGACCATGGAGGAAATCGCTGAGGCCTTGCAATGGGCTGAGTCTGCACGGGGGCATTTGCGCGAGGTTGTGGTTTTGCATTGCACCTCGGCCTACCCGGCGCCCGATGAGGCACTCAACCTCCAGGCCATGCGCAGCATGGTGCGGGACCTGGGGCTAGGTGTCGGGTATTCCGACCACAGTTTGGGGATCGAGGCGCCCATAGCCGCCGTGGCGCTGGGAGCCAGCGTGATTGAAAAGCATATGACGCTGGACCGCGCTCTGCCGGGGCCCGATCACAGCGCTTCTTTGGAGCCCGATGAGTTTGCCCGCATGGTGCAAGGCATCCGGCGGGTGAGCGCCATGCTGGGCGACGGCGTCAAGGCCCCCCGGCCCGACGAGCTGGATACCGCACGTGTGGCGCGCCGCAGCGTGGTGGCCGCCGTCGACATCGCGGCGGGGGCGGCCGTGACAGCGGGCATGCTCATGTGCCGCCGGCCTGCCACCGGCATTGCCCCGCGGGATCTGCAGCGCGTGGTGGGCTTGCGCTTGCGCGAGGCCTTGCCTGCCGGCACCGTGCTGCAATGGGACCACTTCGAAAGCGGGCCCGTCTGATGAGGGCCCAGACCATTGCGCAACGCAAGCTCATCTACCTGAGTGGCACACGTGCCGACTTCGGACTGATGAAGTCCACACTGCAGCAGGCTGCCCGGGTGATGGACCTGAGCGTGGTGGCCACGGGCATGCACCTGGAGGCAGCCTATGGCTGCACGGTCGATGAGATTCGTGCCGCCGGTTTGCGAGTGTGCGCCGAGGTGCCGGTGGATGTGCGCACGCGCACGCCGCAAAGCATGTCGGCCGCGGTAGGCGCATGCCTGATGGGCGTGACCGAGGTGCTGGCGCGTGAGCGCCCCGATATGCTGTTGCTGCTGGGCGACCGTGGCGAGATGCTGGCAGGGGCGATAGCCGCTTTGCATCTGGGCATTGTCTGCGCGCACATCCATGGCGGCGAACGCTCGGGCACGGTGGACGAACCTGTACGCCATGCCATTAGCAAGCTCAGCGCCTATCACTTTGTGGCCACAGAAGGCTCGCGCCAGCGCCTGCTTCGCATGGGTGAGGCGGCCGAGCGCATTTTCGTGACCGGCGCGCCGGGCCTGGATGAACTCGTGAGCGACACGGGACTCCCGGCCCACGACTGCCGAGAGCAGTTGGGCCTGCCGGCGGACGCAGGCTTTGTCTTGGCCTTGTTTCACCCCGTGGTGCAGCAGGCGGGGGACGCCTACAGGCAAACCACCGCCCTGCTTGAAGCCTTGCAACAGCTGGGTTTGCCGGTGGTCTGGCTGGAGCCCAACGCCGATGCCGGTTCGCTGGAAATACTGCGCGCCCTCGATGAGCAGGCCCTGCCGGCCCATTCCCGGCGCGTCCAGCATTTGGCTCGACCCTTGTTTTGCGCCGCCCTGCAGCATTGCGCTTTGCTGGTGGGCAACTCCTCGTCCGGCATCATCGAGGCCGCTTCATTCGGCACGCCCGTGGTCAATGTGGGTGACAGGCAGCGATTGCGGGAACGCAACAGCAATGTGACCGATGTGCCGGCCCAGATGTATGCGATTCTGGTGGCGCTGCACGCGGCGCTCGAACAGGGACGCTGGCCATGCAACAATCTGTACGGAAACGGCCATGCCGGCGAGCGCATCACGGAACTGTTGGCGAGCTTGCCGCTGGAGCCGGCCCTTCTCGAAAAAACCAACAGCTACTGAAGACCACACCCCCGTTTTGCCCGTGACAACGATTGTGCCCACCACGCCCGAGGTTTCCACGCTGCTGCTGTTTGGCGCCGGCGGCCATGCGCGCGTCGTGGCGGACGCGGCCCTGCTGACGCCAGCCTGGCGCCACGTCCTTGCGTGCGACCGCGATCCCGCGCGTTGCGTGGGTGAACTGTTGCCCGATGTGCCCCTGCTGCCGCTATTGGATGCTGGGCGCATCGACACCATGGTTCATGTGGCGATTGGCAACAATGCCGCGCGCGAACGCGAAGCTGCCTTCTGGGGGCATGAGCGCCTGGTCACGGTGGTGCATCCGCAGGCGGTGTTGTCGCCCTTTGCACGGCTGGAGGCGGGCTGCTTTGTGGCGGCGGGTGCGATTGTGGGCCCTGGCGCCCGGGTCGGCCCGGGAACCATCATCAATCATGCGGCGATCATCGACCATGATGTGCAGGTGGGTGCGTTTTCACACATCGCGCCGCACGCCACGCTGGGCGGGGCTGTTGGCATAGGCCGGCGTGTGTTGGTGGGGGCGGGGGCCGTGGTGCTGCCGGGTGTGACGGTTGCCGACGACGTAGTGATCGGTGCCGGCGCCGTGGTGCGTGAGGCCTTGCTGGAGCCCGGCACCTATGTGGGCGTGCCCGCCAGGAGGGTTCAATGAGTCCGGCCGAATTTCAGGCCCTGTGTGTGATGCCGGCGTGCACGCTGCACGAGGCCTTGCAGCGCATGGATCAAACCGCACGCGGCATTTTGCTGGTGCTGCGCGACGACGGCACGTTGGCCCGCACGCTGACAGACGGCGATTTGCGTCGTGCCACGCTGGGGCAGCTTGCCGGGACATCGGCCGTGGGCTCCTTGCCTGAGTTGGCTCCCGTTGTGGTTTGGGAGGATGCCAGCGCAGCGACCGTCCTGGGCTTGATGGACCAGCACCAGATTGACCATGTGCCGGTTCTGAATGCCGCCGGCCAGCCCGTGGATGTCGTGTTCCGGCGCGAACTCTCCCAGCGCATCTGGCTGTCTTCCCCGCACCTTGGCGAAGAAGAAACCGCTTTCGTCGAAGAGGCCTTCAAAACCAACTGGATCGCACCGCTGGGGCCCCATGTGGACGGCTTCGAGCGCGAGCTGGCGGCGCATGTGGGCATTGGCCATGCGGCGGCGGTCAGTTCGGGCACGGCGGCCATTCATCTGGGCTTGCTGTTGCTGGGGGTTAAGCCGGGCGATACGGTGTTTTGCTCCTCGCTCACCTTTGTGGGCAGCTGCAACCCCATCCTGTACTGCAGTGCGCGCCCGGTGTTCATCGATTCCGAGCCCGCGACCTGGAACATGTCGCCGGCCGCGCTGGAGCGCGCGTTTGAATGGGCCCGCCGCGAAGGTCGTTTGCCAGCGTGCGTGATTCTGGTCAACCTCTATGGCCAGAGCGCTGACATGGACGCGCTGCTGCCGATTTGCCAGCGCTATGGCGTGCCCGTGCTGGAGGACGCCGCCGAATCGCTCGGAGCGCGCTATAAAAAACGCAGCAGTGGCACCTTTGGCCGGGTGGCGGTATACTCCTTCAACGGCAACAAGATCATCACCACCTCGGGCGGCGGCATGCTGGTGGCCGACGATGCCGATCTGGTGGCACGGGCCCGCAAACTGGCCACCCAGGCGCGCGAGCCGGCGCGCCACTACGAGCACAGCGAAGTCGGCTTCAACTACCGCATGAGCAATGTGCTGGCCGGCATCGGGCGCGGACAGCTGCGTGTGCTGCAGCAGCGTGTGGCCCAGCGCCGGCGCGTGTTCGAATGCTACCGCGAGGCGCTGGCCGATCTGCCCCAAGTGCAATGGATGCCCGAACCCGAGGGCTACCATTCCACGCGCTGGCTGAGCTGCTTGACGCTGGTCGGCCCGCAGGCCCAGCTGAAATGCGATCTGGTCATGAAGTCGCTGGAGCGCCACTCGATTGAAGCTCGCCCGGTTTGGAAGCCCATGCACCTGCAGCCGCTGTTCAGCGGTGCCCCGTACTTTGCGCATGCCGCAGAGGCTGACATCTCGGCGAACCTGTTCACGCACGGGCTTTGCCTGCCGTCGGGTTCGAACATGAGCGAAGAGCAGCAGGACCGCGTGATCGGCCACTTGCGACGTGCACTGATGCTGGCCGAGGAACGTCGTGCGGCTGCGTAGGGAGGTCCTGTCCTTGCTGACGGTAGACCTGCTTTTGGTGGCGGTCGCGTGGTGGCTTGCTTTCTGGTTGCGCTTCAACCTGGACACGCCTGAGGAGTTTGAGAAACTTGCCTGGCGCAGCAGTCCGTGGGTCTTGCTGGGCTTTGCCCTGGGTCTGGTGATGGCCCGTGTCTACCGCCAGGTCTGGCGTTACAGCGGCCTGCCCGAGTTGCGGCAGCTGGCTTTGGGGGTGACGCTGGGGGGGGTGCTGTCTGCCGCCGCCGTGTTGATGCTGCGCTACCCGAATTTCCCGCGTTCGGTGCTCTTGCTGCTGCCATTTCTGGCACTGGTGCTGCTGGGCGCGGCCCGCGCGGGCTGGCGTACCTTGGCTGAACGGTCGTCGCATCCAGAGGGCGCGCGCCCCCTGCTGATTGTGGGCTCGCTGCACGATGCCTCGGACGCCCTGCGCGCACTCAAAGGCTCCAGCCAGTGGCATCCGGTGGGCATTGTCTCGCCCGTGGTGGCGGAGCAGGGGTGCTCTTTGCAGAATGTGCCGGTCCTCGGTGCTATTCGTTCAATAGCGGATATCGCCCGTGCCACGGGGGCTGCCACTGCCTTGGTGGCCAGTCCCCCGGGCTCCGCCGAGCGCCGCGAGGTGCTGCTGCAGTCCAACGGGGCGGGCCTGACCCTGTTGACCATGCCGCGCCCCGATGAATGGCTGCGCACCGACCGCGGCGATGGCGTCGGCCCGCGCAAGGTCGAACTGGAGGACCTGCTCGGCCGCGAACCCGTGCAGCTCGATGTCAAGGGACTGTCCGAGCTGCTGTCGGGTCAGACCGTGCTGGTCACGGGCGCGGGCGGCTCGATCGGCTCCGAGCTGTGCCGCCAGATTGCGCGCTTCGGCGTGGCGCGGCTGGTCTGCGTGGATGTGTCGGAGTTCGCCGTGTATCGGCTGGAGCAGGAGTTGCGCGAGGCCCACCCGCAGATGCAGGGCTTGTATTACACCGCCAATGTGCGCGAGCTCGACCGGCTGCAGGCCATTGCCCAGCGGCACAAGCCGGCCGTGGTGTTTCATGCCGCGGCCTACAAGCATGTGCCGCTGATGGAGGAGCACAATGAAATCGAGGCCCTGCGCACCAATGTGCTGGGCACGCTGAACTCGGCGCGTGTCGCAGGCGAATGCGGCGCCCGGCGCTTTGTGCTGGTTTCCACCGACAAGGCAGTCAACCCGACCAACATCATGGGCGCCAGCAAGCGCCTGGCCGAGCTCGTCGTGCAGGCCGTGGCGACCGAATTCGCGGCCACCCAGTATGTGTCGGTGCGCTTCGGCAATGTGCTGGGTTCCAGCGGCTCGGTCGTGCCACTGTTCACGGCGCAGATCGCGCGGGGCGGGCCGGTCACGGTCACGCATCCGGCTATCGTGCGCTACTTCATGACGATTCCCGAGGCGGCCCAGTTGGTGCTGCAGGCCGGCCTGATGGGGCGCTCGGGCCAGATTTTCGTGCTCGACATGGGCGAGCCGGTCAAGATTGTGGAGTTGGCGCGCATTCTGATCCGCCTCTCGGGCAAGACCGAGCAGGAGATCCCAATTGCTTACACGGGCCTGCGTCCTGGCGAGAAACTCTTCGAGGAACTGCTGGCCAACGGCGAAACCACCGAGGCCACGCCGCACCCCAAGCTGCGCGTGGCCAAGACCTCGGGCCGGCAGGCGATCGATGTTGCCGCCGTGATGCACTGGGTCGCCCAAGCCGGCCCGGCGCCGGCCAGTGATCAAGTGCGCGAGTGGCTGCGCCATCAAGTTCCCGAATACGCAGCGCCTGGTGTTGTTTGACTAAAGAGGCCGCTGGCCCTCGGAATACGGCCATGTGCCGCTATTGTTTTGATGGCATTCTGGGTCAGCTCGCTATGCCCGTGCGCGCGAGCACATCGCTCACGAGTTCGAGTCGCAACAGCGGGTTGTCCAGCTCCATCAGGCGCTGCTTGAGCTGCAGCGGCAAGGGCAGCAGTTCACACCAGCGGTTGGCCACCCAGCCGCAGTCGTCGAACTGCCACGGCCCCTGCAGCGGCAGCTGGTCCGATGGCCCCGCGCGTCGCTGCAGTGTCTGGACCAGCCTGGCCAGCGCCTCGGCCGTGCCCCTGAGGTCGTCGGGCACGGGCACGCTCAGGTCGTTGTCCACGCGCTGCACATCGGCCACCCACAGCCCGTGGGACAGTTGCTCGTGGCGGCTGATGCGAAAGCGCTGGATACCACTGCAGCGGATGTTCATCAAGCCCGGCTGCGGCGCTTCGAAATGGCTGATGGTCGCCAGGGTGCCGACGCTGCCGAAGGTCTCCTGGACGCCAGGGCGACGCACTTCGGTGCCCTGCGTCAGCGCGACCACACCGAACGGCGCGCCCGCCTTGTGGCATTTGCCGATCATGTCGAGGTAGCGCACCTCGAAAATCCGCAGTGGCAGCAGGCCGCCGGGGAACAGCACGGTGCCCAGCGGAAACAGAGGGAGAGAGGAAAGGGTCAGGGCCTGCGTCATCTGTTCACCACGTCTGGCCGCTATCATCCCATGACCTGATCGACCTGCATCGATGTTTCACCAAATCATTTCATTCCTGCTCGACGTGGCGGCCGGCCTGCTGGGCGGCGCCTGCTTGTTACGGCTGTACATGCAGCAGCAGCGCGTGCCCTTTGGCAACCCCGTGGGCAGCTTGGTGTTTGCGCTGACCGACTGGCTGGTGCTGCCGCTGCGCCGCCTCGTGCCGGCTGTCGGGCGCTGGGATCTGGCCAGTCTGGTGGCTGCGTTTCTGCTGCAGCTGGCTCAGTTCGTCTTGCTGTGGCTGCTGGCCGGGGCCGCGGGTGGCAGTTTGGCCCTGCTGCCAGTGCTGGCCGTTTTTGGCCTCGCGCGGCTGGTGATTTCGGGGTTGACGGGCCTGTTGATTGTTTACGCCATCCTGTCATGGATGCAGGGGCACTCGTCCCCGCTGTTTGGCGTGATCGACCGGCTCTGCGCGCCGCCCCTCAAACCCCTGCGCCGGCTCATTCCGATGGTCGGCGGCATGGATTTGTCACCGCTGGCCCTGTTGGTGCTGCTGCAGGTGGCGGCCATCGTGCTGGGCCATCTGCAGGCCGCAGTGTTGCGCTGAGAAGGCGCGAATCGGCAGTGCGAATGAAGTTGCTGTGCAGCCGGCGTCAGACCACGGCGTCGGCGGGCTGGCGCTGCAACATGGCCAGCGTGCTGGCCATGGTCTTGCGCAATTCGCGGCGGTCGCAGATGAAGTCGATCGCGCCTTTTTGCTGCAGGAATTCGGCGCGCTGGAAACCCTCGGGCAGGGTTACGCGCACCGTGGATTCGATCACGCGCGGGCCGGCAAAGCCGATCAGGGCCTTGGGCTCGGCGATCACCACGTCACCGACAAAGGCAAAACCTGCGCTCACGCCGCCCATGGTCGGGTCGGTCAGCACGCTGATGTAGGGCAGGCCCTTCTTGGCCAGGCGCGTCAGCGCGGCATTGGTCTTGGCCATCTGCATCAGCGACAGCAGGCCTTCCTGCATGCGGGCGCCGCCGGTGGCCGTGAAGCAGATGAACGGCACTTTCTGCTCGACGGCGGTTTCCACGCCGCGCACAAAGCGCTCACCGACCACGCTACCCATGCTGCCTCCCATGAAGTCGAACTCAAAGCAGGCCGCCACCACATTGATGCTGTGTACCGCGCCACCCATGACCACCAGCGCATCGGTCTCGCCCGTGTTTTCCAGCGCTTCCTTGAGGCGCTCGGGGTATTTGCGGCTGTCCTTGAACTTCAGCGCATCGACCGGGATGACTTCCTGGCCGACCTCGTAGCGGCCTTCGGCGTCCAAAAAGGCGTTGAGCCGGGCCCGTGCGCCGATGCGGTGGTGGTGGTTGCAGTTCGGGCAAACGTTCTGGTTTTGTTCCAGATCGGTCTTGTAGAGCACGGTTTCGCAGCTCGGACACTTGATCCACAGACCTTCGGGAACGCTGCGGCGCTCGGTGCGGTCGGTGTGCTGGATTTTCGGGGGCAGCAGTTTTTCAAGCCAACTCATGGTTGCTCCTTAAGGATGACGCGCTGCGCGCATGACTTCGCTGCGCATCGATGACCCAATGATGGCGTGTCATGGCGCGCAGCGAGGTCATTGAGCGAAGCGAAGTCATTTTATGCGTCCAGCGCGCCGCGGATGACGCGCAGGAAGCCGGCCGCAGCCTGGACCACATGCTCGCGCGGCTGGCCTTCGATCAATTCGATGATCTTGCTGCCGATCACCACGGCATCGGCCACCTCGCCGATGGCCTGGGCGGTGGCGGCATCGCGGATGCCAAAGCCCACGCCCACGGGCACGCTCACATGCTGGCGGATGCGCGGCAGCATGGCTTGCACCGCGCCGG
>JBOHHM010000166.1:0-3143 GCA_050725495.1 Burkholderiaceae bacterium
AGCGGCGCATGTCCTCCTGCATGCGCAGCGCCGCAAGCAGGGCCCGCTGCGGATGGTCTTCGTTCGCGATCGGCGCGCCGAACAGCGCCAGGATGCCGTCGCCCATCGACTTGGCCACATAGCCTTCATAGTGATGCACGGCCTGCATCATCAGCGCCAGCACCGGATCGATCAGGCGGCGCGCGTCTTCGGGATCGAGGTCGTGGATCAGCGCGGTCGAGCCGGCCATGTCGGCGAACAGTGCGGTGACCGTCTTGCGCTCGCCGTCGGCCGCACCGCGGGCTTCCATGTCCGCCTGTGCCGCCCGGATGCGTTCGGCCAGATAGGGGGGCGTGTAGTCGATGGGGGCGCTGGGCGCAGGCGCCGCGCCCGCGGGCGGCCCGCTCAATGGCGCGCCGCATTCGCTGCAGAACTTGGCGCTCGCGCTCGTCTCATGCCCGCAGGCCGGGCAGGCGCGCACCAGCTTCGCGCCGCATTCCTCGCAGAACTTGGCGCCGGTCGGATTTTCGAACCCGCAGCTTGCGCAGCGCATAGGGCTTAGCCCCGCCTTCGGGCGGTTTTCAAGGTTCACCAGTCCCTCAATCTTATCAGGGCGGACAGCGCGCAGCACCCCCAGCGACGACAGATTGTTTGACATTCGCTCGAGTGCTAAACTTTCGCTATTCAAAAAAGTAATAGCGATCGCGATCTTCCATGTCCCCGCGTCTCCTCCACCTGCTCTGCGCCCTGCTGACTCTGTCCGCCACGCTGCATGCCGAAACCGTGCAGGTCGCCGTCGCCGCGAACTTCACGGCGCCGATGAGGGCCATCGCGGCCGATTTCGAGAAGGACACGGGCCACAAGGCCCAGTTGTCGTTCGGCGCTACGGGCAAGTTTTATGCGCAGATCAAGAGCGGCGCGCCGTTCGATGTGTTGCTCGCGGCCGATGACGAGACGCCGGCGCGGTTGGCCGCCGAAGGTGACGCCTTGCCCGCAAGCCGCTTCACCTACGCGACGGGTAGGCTGGTGCTGTGGTCGGCCAGGCCCGATGGGGTGGACGCCAAGGGCGAGGTCTTGAAGAAGAACGAGTTCAAGGCCCTTGCGATCGCGGCGCCCAAGCTCGCGCCCTATGGCGCGGCGGCGATCGAGACGCTGACGCAGCTGGGCCTGCTGGACAGCCTGGCGCGCAAATTCGTGCAGGGCGAAAGCATTGGCCAGGCGTTCAGCTTTGTCGCCACCGGCAACGCCGAGCTGGGCTTTGTCGCGCTGTCCCAGGTCTACGAAGACGGCAAGCTCAAGAGCGGCTCGGGCTGGATCGTGCCGGCACACCTGCACAGCCCGCTGCGCCAGGACGCCGTCCAGCTCGCCAAGGCCAAGGACAACAAGGCCGCGGCAGCCCTGCTGGCCTACCTCAAGACCGACAAGGCCAAGGCGCTGATCCGCGCCTATGGCTACGAGATCTAGGACCGATCCGACATGCCCGGTGATGCCGCCTGGGAAGCGATCACGCTGACGTGCCAGCTGGCCGGGCTGACCACGCTGATCCTGCTGGTGCTGGGCACGCCGCTGGCTTGGTGGCTGGCGCGCACGCGCTCCTGGCTCAAGGGGCCGGTGGGCGCGCTGGTGGCGCTGCCGCTGGTGCTGCCGCCAACCGTGCTGGGCTTTTACCTGCTGGTGACGATGGGGCCGAACGGGCCGCTGGGCCAGCTCACACAGGCCCTGGGCCTGGGGCTGCTGCCGTTCAGCTTTGCCGGGCTGGTGCTGGGCTCGGTGCTGTACTCGCTGCCCTTCGTGGTGCAGCCGCTGGCCAACGCGTTTGCCGCGATCGGCGAGCGGCCGCTGGAAGCCGCGGCCACGCTGCGCGCCTCGCCCATCGATACATTCTTCAGCGTCGTGCTGCCGCTGGCCCGTCCCGGCTATCTGACGGCGACGGTCATGGGCTTCGCCCACACCGTGGGCGAGTTCGGCGTGGTGCTGATGATAGGCGGCAACATTCCAGGCAAGACCCGCGTGGTCTCGGTCCAGATCTTCGACCATGTGGAAGCTCTCGAATACGCCCAGGCCCACTGGCTGGCCGGCGCCATGGTGGTATTTTCGTTCCTGGTGCTGCTGGCGCTGCATGCGCTGAATCCGACCGGGCCGCACCGGTAAACCGTCTATGGTTGGCATCCTGGCACGTTTTCATATCGCCTACCCCGGCTTTGCGCTGGACGTGGACCTTGACCTGCCGGGGCGCGGCGTCAGCGCGCTGTTCGGCCCTTCGGGTTGCGGCAAGACCACCTGCCTGCGTGCGATCGCCGGGCTCGAACATGCTCGCGGCGGCTTTCTACAGATCAACGGCGAGGTCTGGCAAGACGATGCACTGGGCCGCTTCCTGCCCCCGCACCAGCGACCCCTCGGCTACGTGTTCCAGGAAGCCAGCCTGTTTGCCCATCTGACCGTGCGCGGCAATGTGGAATACGGCATGAAGCGGGTGCCGGCGCCCAAGCGCCAGGTGTCGCTGGCGCAGGCGGTCGAGCTGCTGGGCATCGGCCACCTGATGGAGCGCAGGCCGGCCAAGCTCTCGGGCGGCGAGCGGCAGCGCATCGCGATCGCGCGGGCGCTGGCCACCAGCCCGCGGCTGCTGCTGCTCGACGAGCCGCTGGCCGCGCTGGACGCACAGCGCAAGGCCGAGATCCTGCCCTACCTGGAGCGGCTGCACAGCGAGCTCGACATCCCCGTGCTGTACGTGAGCCACGCGCTCGACGAGGTGGCGCGGCTGGCCGACCACCTGGTGCTGCTTCAGGCCGGGCACGTGAGCGCCAGCGGGCCCACCGGCGAACTGCTGACCCGGCTGGACCTGCCGCTGGCCCATGGCGATGCGGCGGGCGCCGTGATTGCGGGCACGGTGCAGGGCCACGACGCCCACTACCACCTGAGCCGCGTGGACTTTGCCGGTGGCAGCCTGCAGCTGGCGAGCAGCGCGGCGCGGCCGCCGGGCCAGGCCGTGCGCCTGCGCGTGCAGGCGCGCGATGTGAGCCTGGCGCTGCAGCCGCCCAGCGGCTCCAGCATCCTGAACATCCTGCCGGCCACGGTGGCGGGCATGAGCGAAGACAGCCCGGGTCAGACCATGGTGGCGCTCGATGCCGGCGGCGCGCGCCTGCTGGCGCGCCTCACGCAACGCT
>JBOHHM010000167.1:0-5700 GCA_050725495.1 Burkholderiaceae bacterium
GCGTAAAAGCCAGCCAGGCTCTGCACAAGGCTGTGCAAAGCCAGGCAGGCGGCGATCGCCAGCGAGCCGACCGTCATCACGGCGCGCTCATGGCCGCGGTCGATCCAGCGGCCCACCGGGTAGGCCAGCAGCCCCTCGGCCAGCAGGGCCAGGCTGAAGGCCAGCGAGGACTGGGCGCGGCTCAGGCCCAGCTCATGCTCGACCGGCTCCATCAGCAGCGCGAAGCTGTAGAACACGCTGCCCCAGGTGATCAGCTGGCCCAGCGACAGCCAGCCGACCAGCCGCCGGTCATGCAGGCGCTCGGGCAACAGGGCGGTGGTCATGGCCCCGATTTTCGCACGATGACGAGCCAAACAGCCTGTCGGCCCATGTCAAGCGGGCGCGATGCGCTATTAACTTGATAGCGTATCAGTGATGGGCGCGCAGCGCGCGCCGGTATTGCACGGCCTCGGCCACATGGCTGAGCTGGGTCGTCTGCGCGCCGGCCAGGTCCGCGATCGTGCGCGCGACCTTGAGGGCGCGGTGCGTGGAGCGCGCCGACCAGCCCAGACGCGCGGCCGCCGTGTTGAGGAACTTCGCGGCGGTCTCCTCGAGCGCCAGATGCTGGTCGATCTCCTGCCCTTGCAGCGCCTGGTTGGTCTTGCCTTGGCGCTCCAGCGCGCGCTGCCGCGCCGCCGTGCAGCGCTCGCGGATGCTGGCGGTGGATTCGCCGGGCGGCGCCTGCAGCAGCTCGACCGGCGCCAGGGCCGGCACCTCCACATGCAGGTCGATGCGGTCCATCAGCGGGCCGCTGAGCTTGGCCTGGTAGCGCGAGACCTGATCGGGCGTGCAGCGGCAGGCCTTGAGCGTGGAGCCCAGATAGCCGCAGGGGCAGGGGTTCATCGCGCCAATCATCTGGAAGCGCGCGGGGAACTCGGCTCGCTGCGCGGCGCGCGAAATCGTGATGTGGCCGGTCTCCAGCGGCTCGCGCAGCGCCTCCAGCGCCGCCCGGGGGAACTCGGGCAGTTCATCGAGAAACAGCACGCCATGGTGAGCCAGCGAAATTTCGCCGGGCCGCGGCGGCGAGCCGCCGCCGACCAGGGCGACGGCGCTGGCCGTGTGGTGCGGGCTGCAGGTCGGCCGGGTGGCCCAGCGATCGAGCGAAAAGCGCCCGCCCAGGCTGGCGACAGCCGCGCTTTGCAGGGCTTCTTCGACGGCCATGGGCGGCAGCAGGCCGGCAAAGCGCTGGGCCAGCATCGACTTGCCCGAGCCCGGCGGCCCCATCAGCAACAGGCTGTGGCCGCCGGCGGCCGCGATTTCCAATGCCCGTTTGGCGGCAGCCTGGCCCTTGACATCGGCCAGGTCCGCATAGGCGGCCGTGGCAGGCAGCGGCGTGGGCTTGAGCCTGGCCCAGCCTTCGTCGGATCCGGCCTCGGCGGGGTTGGGCAGGAACTGGCGCACCACGTCGAGCAGGTGGCGGGCGCGATAGACCTGGGCCGAGGGCACGAGGGCGGCTTCTTCGGCACTGCCGGCCGGCAACACCAGGTGCGTGACGACCTGCTGGGTGTGCAGCGCGAGACTCATGGCCAGCGCGCCGCGCACCGGCCGCAGCTCGCCCGACAGCGACAGTTCGCCAGCGAACTCATGGCCGGCCAGCCGCGCCGCGTCGATCTGGCCGCTGGCAGCCAGAATGCCCAGCGCGATCGGCAGGTCGAAGCGGCCCGAATCCTTGGGCAGGTCGGCCGGCGCCAGGTTGACCGTGATACGCTTGTTGTGCGGGAATTCGAGTCCCGAGTTCTGGATCGCCGAGCGCACCCGCTCGCGCGCCTCCTTGACTTCCACCTCGGCCAGACCGACCAGGGTGAAGCTGGGCAGGCCGTTCGCCAGATGCACCTCGACGGTGACGGCGGCGGCCTCCAGACCGAGCAAAGCGCGGCTTTGCACCAAAGACAAGCTCATCGACCAATTCCTCCCCAGTTGGGTGCATGTTTGACGTTGGTGCACAAATAAATCAAAAATCGCACCATCAAAGTGCGCGCACCGTTTTCTCCTGCCTTGATCGAGCATAACGCCGCATCGCAGCGAAACGTGCACCGGGCCGGCCTTGACAGAGCTTTTGGCACGCTCCCTGCTTAAAGCAGTCGTCCATCGTTTGACCGGAAAACTCCAATGAAATTGAAAAACACGGTGTTGTTGTCCATTTTGACCCTGTGTGGTGCTGTTTTCGCCCAGACCAAGGCGCCCGAACCCGATTACACCCTGTCGTTCAACGCCGGCCTGACCAGCGACTACCGCTATCGCGGCATTTCGCAGTCGCGCCTGAAGCCGGCGCTGCAAGGCGGCGCTGACTTCGCGCACAAGAGCGGCTTCTATGTCGGCACCTGGGCTTCGACCATCCGCTGGCTCGAGGACATGCCCGGTGGCCGGGGCCCGGTCGAATGGGACCTGTACGGCGGCTACAAGGGTGAGATCGCCAAGGATCTCAGCTATGACGTCGGCTACCTGCGCTATCAATACCCGCGGGAGAACTTCAGGCCCTCGGTCAACACCGATGAACTCTATGGCGCCGTGAGCTTCGGCCCGGCCACGCTCAAGTATTCGCACGCTGTCTCCAACCTGTTCGGTTTTGCCAACAGCAAGAACAGCGGCTACCTCGACCTCAGCGCCAGCTTCGACCTGGGCAGCGGCTGGTCGCTGGTGCCGCATCTGGGCCACCAGCGGGTCAAGAACAACAGCAGCTTCTCCTATACCGACTACGCGCTGGCCCTGAACAAGGACATCGACGGCCTGGTGCTGTCGGCCGCGCTGGTCGGCACTGACGTCAAGACCTATGTGGCATCGAATGGCAAGAACCTCGGCCGTGACGGCCTGGTGCTGTCGGTCAAGAAGAACTTCTGAACCATTCCATCGTTGAGGAGAAAGACATGAAACTCGTAACAGCCATCATCAAACCGTTCAAGCTCGATGAGGTGCGCGAAGCCCTCTCGGGCATCGGCGTGCAAGGCATCACCGTGACCGAAGTCAAGGGCTTTGGTCGCCAAAAAGGCCATACCGAGCTGTACCGCGGCGCGGAGTATGTCGTGGACTTCCTGCCCAAGGTCAAGATCGAGGCGGCGGTGGCCGACGAGCTGGTCGACCGCGTGATCGAGGCCGTGGAGGGCGCGGCCCGCACCGGCAAGATCGGCGACGGCAAGATCTTTGTCTACAGCCTCGAGCAAGTCGTTCGCATCCGCACCGGTGAAACCGGCAAGGAAGCGCTGTAAGCATCTCAGCCATCGAGAAAGAGACAACCATGAAGAAGCTATTTGCCTCCCTTGCCTTGGGACTGAGCTTGCTGATGGGCGGCACCGCCGCCTTGGCGCAGGCCCCAGCCGCAGCTCCTGCAGCCACGGCGCCCGCCGAAGCCAAGCCGGCTGAAGCGGCAGCCCCGGCGGCGGCCGCTCCTGCTGCGGCTGCCGCCGCAGTTGCCGCGGCCCCCGCAGCCGCGCCGGCCGCGGCGTCCGCGCCCGTGCCCAACAAGGGCGACACCGCCTGGATGACGGTTTCCACCCTGCTCGTGATCCTGATGACCCTGCCTGGCCTGGCCCTGTTCTACGGCGGCCTGGTGCGAAGCAAGAACATGCTGTCGGTGCTGATGCAGGTGTTCGTCGTGGCCTCGCTGATCTACGTGCTGTGGATCATCTACGGCTACAGCGTCGCGTTCACGGCCGGCAACCCCTTCATGGGCACGCTGGACAAGCTGTTCCTCAAGGGTGTGACACCCGACAGCGTGGCCGCCACCTTCAGCAAGGGCGTCGTGATTCCCGAGCTGACCTTCATCGGCTTCCAGGCGACGTTTGCCGCCATCACCTGCGCGCTGATCGTCGGCGCCTTTGCCGAGCGCGTGAAGTTCTCCGCCGTGCTGCTGTTTGCCGCGCTGTGGTTCACCTTCGCCTACCTGCCGATCGCCCACATGGTCTGGTACTGGGACGGTCCGGACGCGATCACCGATGCCGCCTCGCTGGACAAGGTCACGGCCGCGGCCGGCTGGCTCTGGGCCAAGGGCGCGCTGGACTTTGCCGGCGGCACGGTGGTGCACATCAACGCCGGCGTCGCCGGCCTGGTCGGCGCCTATGTGATCGGCAAGCGCATCGGCTACGGCAAGGAATCGCTGGCGCCGCACAGCCTGACGCTGACCATGGTGGGCGCCTCGCTGCTGTGGGTGGGCTGGTTCGGCTTCAATGCCGGCTCCAACCTGGAAGCCAATGGCGTGACCGCGCTGGCCTTCATCAACACCCTGGTGGCCACGGCCGCCGCCACGCTGAGCTGGATTGCCGGCGAGGCGCTGAGCAAGGGCAAGGCTTCGATGCTGGGTGCGGCTTCCGGCGCCGTCGCCGGCCTGGTCGCCATCACGCCGGCCTGCGGCTTCGTCGGCCCGATGGGCGCCGTGATCATCGGTCTGCTGGCGGGCCTGGTCTGCCTCTGGGGCGTCAACGGCCTCAAGCGCCTGCTCGGCGCCGATGACGCGCTGGACGTGTTCGGCGTGCACGGCGTCGGCGGCATCCTGGGCGCGCTGCTGACCGGCGTGTTCGCCTCGCCCTCGCTGGGCGGCACCGGCATCTACGACTACGTGGCCAACAAGGTCAACCCCGACTACTCGATTGCCAGCCAGGTCTGGATCCAGCTCCAGGGTGTGCTGACCACCGTCGTCTGGTCCGCCGTCGTGGCCTTCATCGCCTACAAGCTGGTCGATCTGCTGATCGGCCTGCGCGTGGCCGAAGAGGACGAGCGCGAAGGCCTGGACATCCGCTCGCACGGCGAAACCGCCTACAGCCGCTAAGCTTCGGTAGCGCGGTGGTCTGCGCTGCTGCCAGGGGCCCACACAGCTGGGCCCTTTTGCTTTGGGCTGGCCGGCAGCGCAGCCGACGCGCTGCGATGCACAATCGATGGGCGTTGAACTGAAAGGCGTCACATGAGCTGGCAGACCGTCGTCGCCGAGCCGAGCCAACTCGGCGAATCCCCGTTCTGGCACCCGGACGAGCAGATGCTGTACTGGGTCGATACGCCGGCGCGGCAGATCCTGCGCGCCAATCCGCTCATGGGCACGCTGCAGCGCTGGGCCCTGCCGCAGGAGCCGGGCTGCATCGCGCCGGCCCGCAAGGGGGGGCTGGTGGTCGCGCTGCGCGACGGCATTTACCGGGCGCGGGCCTGGGGCGGCGAACTGCAGCAGATCGTGCGCTTCAACCACGACCCGCGCAGCACCCGTTTCAACGACGGCAAGGCCGACCCGCGCGGGCGCTTCTGGGCCGGCACGATTTACGAGCCGCGCGATGCGCGCCGGGCCGAGCTCTACAGCATCGATTGCCGCGGCGGTGGCCAGCCGCTGATCGAGCTCAAGGCTCACAACGCGATCACTGCCAACGGCCTGGCCTGGTCACCCGATCAGACTACCGTGTACTGGTCGGACACGCCCAACCACATCATTCACGCCTGGGACTGGGACGCGGCCAGCAATGTGATGAGGCGCCACCGCGTGTTCCAGCAGTTTGCCGGCAAGCCCGCCGGCTGGCAGGCCGGCGAGAGCGGCTATGGCGGACGGCCCGACGGCGCGGCGATGGACCTGGAGGGCAACTACTGGTGCGCGATGTTCGAAGGCGGGCGGCTGCTCAAGTTTGCTCCGTCGGGCCAGCTGCTGGCCGAGATCGCGACGCCGGCGCGCTGCCCGACCATGCCCTGCTTCGG
>JBOHHM010000168.1:0-10905 GCA_050725495.1 Burkholderiaceae bacterium
GGCAACTGGATTCCCGCCTTCGCGGGAATGACAGTAAACCCATCGGGCGTTCCATCAGCGACGACGCCGCGCCGGCTGTCGCGAGATACGAAATCATCGATGGCACGCCGTGGTCAGTAAGCCGGCTGGTGCTGGCGGATCGCGTCCCTGACCGCGCCGCTCAGGGCGAAGCCGGGGCCGAATTGGGCGGCGAGCGCATCGGCGCGTTCAATGAAGGCGTCGATGCCCGTGCCGTAGATGAACTGCATGGCCCCGCCGGTCCAGGCCGGAAAACCGATGCCGAAGATCGAGCCTATGTTGGCGTCGTGCACCGTGGTCAGCACGTTTTCGCTGAGGCAGCGCGCGGTTTCGACCGCCTGGCGGTACAGCAGCCGGTCTTTGAGGTCCTGCATGTTCCAGGCGGCGCCGGGCTTTTCGAACAGCTTTCCGAGTTCGGGCCACAGCGTCTTTTTCTGGCCGGCCGGGTAGTCGTAGAAGCCGCCGCCGGCGGCGCGACCCGGGCGATTCAGTTCCTTGACCATGCGCTCGACCAGCAGTTCTCCGGGGCTGGCGATGTAGAGCCTGCCTTCTGCGAAATAGTCGGCGCGGGTCTGCTCCAGCACATGCACGCTCAAACTCAGCGCGGTTTCGTCCAGTACCGCCAGCGGCCCCACGGGCATGCCGGCCTGCAGGCCCGCGTTCTCGATGACCGCCGCCGGAATGCCTTCGCCCAGCATGGCCGCGCCTTCCATCACAAAGGTGCCGAAAGTGCGGCTCGTGTAGAAGCCGCGCGAATCGTTCACGACGATGGGAATCTTGCCGATGGCCTGCGCATAGTCGAAGGCGCGGGCCACGGTCTCGTCGTCCGTGGCCCGGCCGCGGATGATTTCGACCAGCTTCATCTTGTCGACCGGGCTGAAGAAGTG
Source organism: Burkholderiaceae bacterium (assembly GCA_050725495.1). Lineage (GTDB taxonomy): Bacteria > Pseudomonadota > Gammaproteobacteria > Burkholderiales > Burkholderiaceae_C > JBOHHM01. Next base: position 906 of record JBOHHM010000168.1, read on the forward strand.
GATGCCGATGAACTTCTCGGGCCGCTTGCTGGCCTTGGCCAGGCCGCTGATCGGCAGCGTCGAGGCGTTGGAGGCGAAAAAGCCGCCGGCGCAGAGCATGGCTTCGGCTTCCTGCGTGACCTGGGCCTTCAGTTCGCGGTTCTCGAACACGGCCTCGATGATCAGATCGCAGCCCTGCAGGTCGGCCGCCTGGTCGGTGGCGTGGATGCGCGCGAGCAGCGCCTGCTGGTCCTGTGGGCTCATTTTGCCCTTGTCCACGCGCGGCTGCGTGATCCTGGCGCTGTAGGCCTTGCCGGCCTCGGCTTTGTCGAGGCTCAGGTCCTTGAGCACCGTGGCCACGCCGCGGCTGGCCTGCGCGTAGGCAATGCCCGCGCCCATCATGCCCGCGCCGAGCAGGCCGACCTTTTGCGGCTTGTAGCGGGGCATGTCCTTCGGCCGGCTGCGCCCGCTCTTGATCGCGTTCATGTTGAAGAAGAAGGTGTTGATCATGTTCTTCGCGACCGGGCTCACGATCAGCGGGGCCAGGTAGCGGCTCTCGATGCGCAGCGCGGTGTCAAAGTCCACCTGCGCGCCTTCGACCATCGCAGCCAGGGCGGCTTCGGGGGCGGGGTAGAGGCCGCGCGTGGTCTTCTTGAGCATGGCCGGCGCCACCGTCAGCGCGCCAGCGATCTGGGGGTTGCTTGGCGTGCCGCCGGGCATTTTGTAGTTCTTGTCGTCCCAGGGGTGGTGGGCGGGCGTCGGTGCCTGGTCGTGCGTGGCGATCCAGGCCAGCGCCGCGCCGCGCAGCTGCGAAGCCTCGCTCACGAGTTCATGCACCAGGCCCAGCTCCAGCGCCTCGCGCGGACCGAACAGCTTGCCCTCCAGGATATAGGGCTGCGCCCCCAGCAGGCCCAGCAGCCGCGTCATCTTGGTGATGCCGCTGGCGCCAGGAATCAGGCCCAGCGTGATCTCGGGCAGGCCGAACTGGATCTTTTTGTCGTCGACCGCAATGCGGTAATGGCCGACCAGCGCGACCTCCCAGCCGCCGCCCAGCGCCGTGCCGTTGAGGCAGCTCACCACCGGAAGCCCCAGGGTTTCCAGCGTGCGGAAGTTCTTCTTGGTCTGCTCGATCTCGGCAAACACAGCAGCCGCATCCGAAGGCTTGAGCCGCATCGTGGCCTTGAGGTCGGCCCCGGCGAAGAAAGTGGCTTTGGCCGAGGCGAGGATGATGCCTTTGATGGCCGGGCAGTCCTTCACGACCTGTGCCGTCACTTCGGTCAGGTCCTGCTGCCATTGGGCGCACATGGTGTTGACGGGCGAGCCGGGCTCGTCGAAGGTGAGGGTGGCGATGCCGTCTTGGAGTTCGTACTTGATCGTCAACATGTCAGATTCGCTCCACAATCGTCGCAATCCCCATGCCGCCGCCCACGCACAGCGTGGCCAGGCCGTAGCGCAGCTGGCGGCGCTGCAGCTCGTCGATCAGGGTGTTGAAAATCATCGCGCCGGTCGCGCCCAGCGGGTGGCCCATGGCGATGGCGCCGCCGTTCACATTCACCTTCTCGTGCGGCACGCCCATGTCTTTCATGAACTTCAGGGGCACGGCGGCAAAGGCTTCGTTGACTTCAAACAGGTCGATCTGCTCCACCGTCAGGCCCGCCTTGGCCAGCGCCTTGCGCGTGGCCGGCATCGGGCCGGTGAGCATGATGGTCGGGTCCGCGCCACTCAAGGCTGCCGCCACAATGCGCGCCCGCGGCTTGAAGCCATGGGTCTTGCCGGCCGCTTCGGAGCCGATCAGCATGGCCGCAGCGCCGTCGACGATGCCCGAGGCGTTGCCCGCATGGTGCACATGGTCGATGCGCTCGACCTGCGGGTAGCGCGCAATGGCCACGGCGTCAAAACCCATGGCACCCAGCTGCTCGAACGAGGGTTTGAGCGCGCCCAGGCCTTCGAGCGTGGTATGCGGCTTGATGAACTCATCGAAGTCCAGAATCGTCTGGCCCAGCAGGTCCTTGACCGGCACGACCGAACCCGCAAAGAAGCCGCGCTCGCGGGCCTTGGCCGCACGCTGTTGCGATGCCAGCGCAAAGCGGTCGACATCCTCGCGGCTGAAGCCTTCGAGCGTGGCAATCAGGTCCGCGCCAATGCCTTGCGGCACAAAGGCCGTGGCCGAGTTGGTCTCGGGGTCCTGGGCCCAGGCGCCGCCGTCCGAGCCAATCGGCACGCGGCTCATGCTCTCCACGCCGCCGGCCACGACCAGGTCTTCCCAGCCCGAGCGCACCTTTTGCGCGGCCATGTTCACGGCTTCCAGGCCCGAGGCGCAGAAGCGGTTGAGCTGCACGCCCGAGCAGCACACATCCCATCCGGCCTTGAGCGCGGCCACCTTGGCAATCACCGAGCCCTGCTCGCCAATCGGCGAGACCACGCCCATCACCACATCGTCGACCTGGGCGGTGTCGAAGTCGTTGCGGCGCTGCAACTCGGTCAGCACGCCGGCCAGCAGGTTCACGGGCTTCACTTCATGCAGGCTGCCGTCTTTCTTGCCCTTGCCACGCGGCGTGCGGATGGCGTCGTAAACGAAGGCTTCGCTCATGGGTGTCTCCTGAAAATGACCGGTTTTGTCATCCTGAGCCCGGCGAAGGATCTCCAAGATGTTCCGCTGCGCCCAGCACGACAAAGGCGTGGTGCAGTATATTCTTTTCACCAAGCAAATGCTCTGTAAAAATGGCGACACCACCGCCGGACCTGCACATCCGCAGGCCGTCGCTGTCGCTCAAGTCTGAAGGAGGTCTGCCATGCGCATCGCCGTCGTTTCCGACATCCACGGCAACCTGCCGGCCTTGGAGGCCGTGCTGGCCGACATTGTGCGGCGCGGGGCCGACCTCACCGTGAACTGCGGCGATATCCTGTCGGGTCCGCTGTGGCCCGCCGAGACGGCCGACCGCCTGATGGCGCTCGCGCTGCCGACCATCGCGGGCAACCACGAACGCCAGCTGCTGCACTGCGCGAATACGCCTGGCGGCGCTTCGGACCAGTACGCGTTCGAGCACACGACGCCGGCGCACCAGCAGTGGCTTGCCTTGCTGCCGGCCACGCTGCAGTTGGCGCCGGACGTCTATGTCTGTCACGGTCAGCCCGCGACCGACCTGGAATACCTGCTGGAGACGGTCGAGCCCGCGGGTTCGCGCATGGCGCGGCCCGCCGAGGTGGCCGCGCGGTTGGCGGGCACGGCCGCGGCGCAGGCCAGCCTGGTGCTGTGCGGCCACAGCCACCTGCCGCGCACCCTGGCCGTGGGCACGGGCCCATCGGGCGGCCCGCTGTGCGTCAACCCCGGCAGCGTGGGCCTGCCCGCGTTTGACGACGACCATGTGGCTTTCCACGTGCACGAAACCGGCACGCCGCACGCGCACTACGCGCTGTGCGAGCGCACGCCCGCCGGCTGGGCCGTGGCCCAGCTGGCCGTGCCCTACGACTGGGGCGCCGCCAGCGCCAAGGCGGCCCGGGAAGGCGCGGCCGACTGGGCGCGCTGGCTGGCTACGGGCTACGTGTGATTTTTCAGCAGGATGACCACACCATGATCGAACGCAATCTTTTCAACGCCGACCACGAAGCCTTTCGCGACAGCTTCCGCCGCTTCTGCGCCAAGGAAATTGCCCCTCACCATGCCGACTGGGAAGAGCAGGGCTATGTGGACCGCAAGGTGTGGAACAAAGCCGGCGCCAACGGCTTTCTCTGCATGACCCTGCCCGAGGCCTATGGCGGCGCGGGTGCCGACAAGCTCTATTCGGTGGTGCAGATGGAAGAGCTGGCGCGCGGCGGCTTCAGCGGCATAGGCTACGGCCTGCACAGCGAAATCGTCGCACCCTACATCCTGCACTACGGCACCGAGGCGTAGAAGCTGCACTACCTGCCCAAGCTCGCCAGCGGCGAGATGGTGGGTGCAATTGCCATGAGCGAGCCGGCCGCCGGTTCCGACCTGCAAGGCATCAAGTCCACCGCCATCCGGCGGGGCGATTACTACCTGCTCAACGGCAGCAAGACCTTCATCACCAATGGCTGGCATGCCGACCTGGTGATCGTGGTCGCCAAGACCGATCCTGCTGCCGGGGCCAAGGGCACGAGCCTGCTGCTGGTGGAGCGCGGCATGCCCGGCTTCGAGAAGGGCAGGCGCCTCAAGAAGCTGGGCCTCAAGGCCCAGGACAGGTCGGAGCTGTTCTTCGACAACGTGAAAGTGCCGCTCGAGAACCTGCTCGGCGGCGAACCCCAGGAAAACCGCGGCTTCATCTGCCTGATGGAGCAGCTGCCCTGGGAGCGCCTGCAAATCGCGATCGGCGCCGTGGCGGCCGCCCAGGCCGCGATCGACTGGACCGTGGCCTACGTGAAGGAGCGCAAGGTCTTCGGCCAGCCCCTGGCGGCCTTCCAGAACACCCGCTACACCCCGGCCGAACTGCAGACCCAGGTCCAGGTGGCGCGCGTGTTCGTGGACAGGTGCTGCGAGCTGCTGGTGGCCGACCAGCTCGACACCGCGACCGCCAGCATGGCCAAGTACTGGTGCTCGGACCTGCAGTGCAAGGTGATGGATGAATGCGTGCAGTTGTTTGGCGGCTACGGCTACATGTGGGAATACCCGATCACCCGCGCCTACGCCGACGCGCGCGTGCAACGCATCTATGGCGGCACCAACGAGATCATGAAGGAGGTGATCACGCGGGCGATGGGGCTCGGCGGGCGATGACGGCCGGTCGGGGATCGGTCGGCGCGGGATGCGCGGAGTCCGCGCCGCCCAGGGTTCGCGAGCCGTGCTGCGCTTGAAAAAAACTAGTCAATCGACTAGTAATAAACCATGCCTCGCCCCTCCCAGCGCATCGACGAAGCCCTGTTGCACAGCGGGCGCGAGCTGTTTCCGCAACTCGGCTGCGCAGGTCTCTCGGTGCGCGCGGTGGCCGAGCGCGCCGGCGCCAACCAGGGCATGTTTCACTATCACTTCAAGACCAAGGACAACTTCCTGCGCGTGCTGCTGCAGCAGATGTACGAGGAGATGTTCGCCGGCCTGAGCGGCGAGGTGCGCCACGAGGGGCCGGCGCTCGAGCGGCTGAGCGCCGCGCTGCTGGTCATGGGCCGGTTCGCGCGAGAGCATCGGCGGCTGATGGCGCGCCTGTGGATGGACGCCATGGCCGGCGAGCCGGTGGCGCGCGAGTTCTTCCAGCGCAACCTGCCGCGCCACTTGACACTCTTGATCGGCTTGATGCAAGAGGCGCAGGCCGAGGGCGCGCTCGGCGAGCTTGCCCCATTGCAGCGCTTCGTGTTCGTGATGGGCTCGGTGCTCATGCCCATCCTCTTCGCGTCCGGCCTGTTCGAGCTCGTCATCGAACACCCGGCCTTGCAGCGACAGTTCGCGGCCCAGGTGATGAGCGACGAGGCCATCGCGCAGCGGGTCTCTCTCGCGCTGGCCGCGCTCGGCGGGCGCACCGCGTCGTCACCGGTACGACGCGCGCGCACCTCGCGTCGCCGCGCCCCCGCCAGCGGCGATGGAGCTGCGCCATGAAAACCGTTTTTGCCGCACGCGGGTTGCCTTGCACTGTGCGCACGCTGTGCCTGCCGCTGCTGCTCGCCGCCTGCAGCGACCAGCCGGCGCCCGCCTGGTCAGGCTATGTCGAAGGCGACTATGTCTATGTCGCCGCGCCGCTGGCCGGCACGCTGGCCCATCTGGCGGTGCAGCGCGGGCAGACGGTGGCGCGCGGCAGCGCGCTGTTCACGCTCGACGCGCAGAGCGAACGCGTCGCGCGCGAGGAAGCTGCGGCGCGGCTTGAAGGCGCGCGCGCCCAGGCCGCGGACACCGAGAAAGGCCGGCGCGCCGAGGAGATCGCGATCACGCAGGCCCAGCTCGCGCAGGCGCGCGCGCGGGCCGCGCTGACCGGGCGGGAGCTGGCACGCCAGCAGCAATTGCTGGCCCAGGGTTTTGTCTCGCCGTCGCGGCTGGACGATGCGCGCGTCGCAGCGCAGGAGGCGCAAGACAAGGTCGCCGAGTTGAGCGCCGCGCTGCGCGTGGCGCAGTTGCCGGCCCGCGTCGACGAGCGGGTCGCGGCCAGCGCCTCGGCGCAGGCCGCGCAGGCCGCGCTGCGCCAAAGCCAGTGGCGCGAGGAGCAGAAGCAGCAGAGCGCGCCGGCCGACGCCCGCGTGGCCGATGTCTTCTTTCGTGTCGGTGAATGGGTGCCGGCCGGGCAGCCGGTGCTGGCCCTGCTGCCACCGGGCAACACCCGCGCGCGCTTTTTCGTGCCGCAGCGCGAGCTCGGCAGCCTGGCGGTCGGCCAGCGCGTGACCATTCAATGCGACGGCTGCGGCGCGCCGATCGCCGCGCGCATCGACTTCATCGCGACCCAGGCCGAGTACACGCCGCCCGTGATCTATTCCAACGCGCAGCGCTCGCGGCTGGTCTTCATGGTCGAGGCGCGCCCCGATGCGAAGGATGGCGAACGGCTCAAGCCGGGCCAGCCGGTGGACGTGCGGCGCGAGCCGGCGACGGGGGCCAAGCCGTGAGCGCCGCGGCCGCCGTCGAGCGCAACGGCTGGGCGATTGACGTGCGCGGCCTGGTCAAGCGCTATGGCGGGCGCGCGGTCGTCGACGAGGTGTCGCTGCAGGTGCGCCCCGGGCGCATCTGCGGCTTTCTCGGGCCCAATGGCAGCGGCAAGACCACCACCATCCGCATGCTGTGCGGCCTGCTCAGGCCCGATGCCGGCCAGGGCAGCTGCCTGGGCCTGGATATCGGAGCCCATGCTGCGGAGATCCGCCGCCAGGTCGGCTACATGACGCAGAAATTCGGCCTCTACGAGGATTTGTCGATCCGCGAGAACCTCGACTTTATCGGCCGGCTCTATGAGCTGCCGCAGCGGCGCGACGCGGTCGATCGTACCTTGCAGCGGCTCGGGCTCGCGGAGCGCCAGCATCAGCTCGCCGGTGCTTTGTCGGGCGGCTGGAAGCAGCGCCTGGCGCTGGCCGCCTGTCTGATGCACGAGCCGCGCCTGCTGCTGCTCGACGAACCCACGGCCGGCGTCGATCCGAAGGCGCGACGCGACTTCTGGGACGAGATCCACCGCCTCGCCGCCCAGGGGATCACCGTGCTCGTGTCCACCCACTACATGGACGAGGCCGAGCGTTGCCACGAGCTGGCCTACATCGTCTACGGCAAGATGCTGGCGCGCGGCACCGAGCGCGAGATCGTCGAGCTGGCGGGCCTGCACGTGTGGTCGGTCAGCGGCGATGCCGTGGGCGAGCTGGTCGAGCCGCTCAAGGCCGCGCTGGGTGTGTTGAGCGTGGCCGCTTTCGGCAGCGCGATTCACGTGGCCGGCCGAGACGATGCGCTGCTGCAGGCGGCGATCGCGCCCCACCGCGAGCGGCCGGGGCTGCGCTGGCAGCCCTGCGACGCCAACCTCGAAGACGTGTTCATCAGTCTGATCAGCGGCGCGCAGGACAGCACGCTGGCGCGGCCGGACGTGACAGAGGCCGCCGCATGAAAGCCTTCTCCCTGCACCGCACGCTCGCGGTGTTCATCAAGGAATTCCAGCAGATGCTGCGCGACCGGCTGACCTTCGCGATGGCGATCGGCGTGCCCGTCCTGCAGCTCGTGCTGTTCGGCTATGCGATCAACACCGACCCGAAGGGCCTGCCGACGGCCATCGTCGCCTACGACAGCGGCGTCATGGCGCGCAGCCTGGTCGCGGCATTGCAGAACACCGGTTATTTCAAGGTCACGCGGCTGGGTGCCAGCGAGGCCGAGGCCGAGGCGCTGATCGAGGACGGCGAGGTCCAGTTCATGGTCGTGATCCCGCCGGACTTCTCGCGCCGCGTCGTGCGCGGCGAGAAGCCGGCGATCCTGGTGGCTGTCGACGCCACCGACCCCTCGGCTTCGGGCAACGCGATCGCTGCGCTTGGCCAGGTCGCTGCGCAGGCGCTGCAGCACGACCTGGCCGGCCCCCTGCGCGCGCTGCAGGCCGGCGCGCCGCCCTACGAGCTGCGCATCCACCGCCGCTACAACCCCGAGGGCCTGTCGCGCTACAACATCGTGCCCGGGCTGATCGGCACCATCCTGACGATGACCATGGTCATGCTGACGGGCCTGGCGATGACGCGCGAACGCGAGCGCGGCACGATGGAGAACCTGCTGGCCACGCCGGTGCGGCCGGTGGAGGTGATGCTCGGCAAGATCCTGCCCTACATCGTGATCGGCTATGTGCAGCTCGGCGTGATCCTCGGCGCCGCCTGGCTGCTGTTCGAGGTGCCGATGGTCGGCAGCCTGGTGCTGCTGATGGCGATGATCGGCGTTTTCATGCTGGCCAACCTGGCCGTGGGCTTTACCTTCTCGACCCTGGCGCGCAACCAGTTGCAGGCGATGCAGATGACCTTTTTCTTCTTCCTGCCGTCGCTGCTGCTGTCGGGCTTCATGTTCCCCTTCCGCGGCATGCCGCGCTGGGCGCAATGGCTGGGCGAGGTCTTTCCGCTGACCCACTTCCTGCGCATCGTGCGCGGCATCATGCTCAAGGGCAATGAGTTGGGGCAGCTGCTGCCCGAGCTGTGGCCCCTGCTCGTGTTCCTCGCCGCAGCCGGTGCGCTGGCTCTGAAGCGCTACAGGCAGACGCTTGACTGACGCCCTGACCCCGGGCCCGGGCGGGCAGGGCGCAGCCTCGTGGTCATCGCCTGGTCAGCACGAAGGTGGTGTCCAGGGCCGTCGGATAGCCCTGGGCGTCCGGGGGGCTGGTTCCATCGCCGAACTGCAGCTGGTTGCCGTTGACGAAGGCGATGTCCTTGTCATCGGGGAAGGGTGTAGTCGTCGTACCTGTCGCATCCGTGACGGTGAACGTGACGTTGGTGTTCGTGAACCTGTCCACCGTCTTGCCGTCGACGGTTGCCGTGCCGTCGTGGACTGCGGTTTCCGTGAGTGACAAGGTAGCTGCCGGGGGAGCCGTGCAGCTGGGGTTGGCGAAACCGCTCGCCGTGGTCGTGAAGGATGCGCGGGTCGCGTCAATTTTCGTGGCCGTGAAGACCGTGTTGTTGAAGGACACGCCGGTGGCTGCGTCGACGAAGCACGCGGTGGTGCCCCAGGTGCCAAGGTATTTGTCGACCGGATCCGCAGCCGTCGTCGTTGCCGTGCCACCGCCTCCGCCACCGCCGCAGGCTGCGATCAGCAAGGCCGCGCCTGCCGCTGAAACCAGGCTTGCCATTCTCGTCAAGGTCGGCTTCCTCATCAAGCCGTGGCATGGCGCATGGGGGGTGGCCAGATCGATGCCAGGAAGGTGGGTTTCCATGATGAACCTCCGTGAGACAAAGGGTGACGAGAAACGCCTGGGCGTCGGGGTGCCAGCGGGGACGCTGGCCAATCGAGTGACTTGCATGGAGTCCTCCAATCGGTCGTGAACAGGTCAGATCGCCTGCACACCGATCGTGAACACGCAGGGCCCACAGCTGGCTTAGCAGCTGCTTACAGTTGACTTAATCGTTCGTCCGGGTGAGCCCCGGCCGGGCCGCCTGTGCTGCGGCCACTCGCGCCGGCCGCTCAGCGAGGAAGGCGGCTCGCGGCGCTATCCGGCCCTCGACAGTCGCGGCAGATTGCTATCTATTTGATAGCGCATGCCGAAGTTCCCATATGGGCTGGCCGTCGATTTCAGTACGCCAGCGAGTAGCGCTGTCCCCTGAAGCTGAGCACGGCCGCGTTCGGCTTGATCTGCTCCAGCAGCAGTTCTGCTGCGGGCTTCTCGCCCTCGTGAAACACCTGACCGTTGATGATGAGCATTCTGTGCGCGGGGTTTGCCGAATAGCTTGATCCGCTGATCGTCAGCGCCGGCAGCTGCCGCCGCAGGTCTTCGGGAAGCTCGTTGAGCGAAGGAATGCGGGTTTCGGAGGGCGAAGCGCTGGCGGGCGCATCGGTTTTCGCCGCTGTCGTCGCTGGCGCCTTGGGCTGTTGCTTGACCGGCGGTGCCGCGGGCGCGGTGGCGGCCCGCGGGGCCGGCAGCGGTTTGGGAGGTGGCGGCGC
>JBOHHM010000169.1:0-10080 GCA_050725495.1 Burkholderiaceae bacterium
GGGTGCTGATGATCAAAATATCGCGCATGCCCGCCAGCATCAGGGTGCTCAGCGGGTAATAGATCATGGGCTTGTCATACACCGGCAGCAGTTGCTTGCTGATGGCAAGGGTGGCCGGATGCAGCCGGGTGCCGGAGCCACCGGCGAGGATGATGCCTTTGCGTTGGGTCACGGGTTCAGTGGGTTTTGTTCAAAAGAATCATCAGATGCTCGGGCCTTGCATCTGGCACGGCCGAAAGCGGAACACCCTGATCCAGGGTCACCAGGCGGCCTCCATTGCGCACCGCCAGGGCAAGCAGGTACACGTCGGTCAGGTGTCGGCCGGACAGCAATCGATCCCAATGCAAGGCACCCGGGCTCAACAAGCTGAGCGAATCCGGCCAAAACTCGTGCAGAGGATCTGCTGTAGCTTCGCCCAGAATGTCCGCAACCAGGGCGGCGGGCGTGCTATTCAGGTAGGCAGGCTGCGACAGAATGCGGATGCAGCCATTTTGCGTCAGCGGACAAGAGGCCCACCCATGCGAGGCATTGTCTGCAAACCAGCGTGTCACCGCCGCATGGTGCACATGCTCGGCATCCAGCAAGGCGATCAGCACGCTGACGTCGAGCATGGCCCGCATCAGATGCCTTCGACTTCCCGAATCGCGTTCACGTGCTCATTGGTCACCAGATGACCGCCACGCGGAATCGTGCGAAAGCCCGCCGCCGAGCGTTCAGCCGGCGCAAAGCGGGACGTTAGTGCCTGCCTGGCCAGCCGCGAGAGCACTTCACCGGCGGTGCTGTTTTCCATCCGAGCCAGCTCTTTCGCCGCCGCAAGAACATCGTCTGCCACATCGAGAGTCGTCCGCATGTTTTCTCCAATACAGTAGATGATCTGATGTTTAGATTCTAACGCATCAGAGAATCACCGATGAAAGCGATGCTTCACATCATTACCTCACGGAGCATGCGGTCCACGCCCTGCTGCCAGGGCGGGAGACTCAAGCCGAAGGTGGCTTGCACCTTGGCGGTGTTCAGGCGCGAGTTGTGCGGACGCTTGGCAGGGGTGGGGAAGGTGCTGGTGGGCACGGGGGTCACTTCTTTTGCTATTATTTTTATAGCTGATTGCGACCGCTCTGCCTGGGCTAGCACGTGTTTTGCATAACCATGCCAGGTGGTTGCACCGCCCGCCGCCAAGTGGTACAGACCGGCGTCTTGCGGGCGCTGCAGCACCTGCCGGATGGCATGCGCCGTCACATCCGCCAGCAGGTCGGCCCCGGTGGGCGCACCAAACTGGTCGTCAATCACGGTCAGGCGTTCGCGCTCCTGCGCCAGGCGCAGCATGGTTTTGGCAAAGTTGCCCCCACGCGCGGCATAGACCCAGCTGGTGCGGAAGATCAGATGCCGGGGGCAGGCGGCCTGGATCAGTTGCTCCCCCTCCAGCTTGGTCTGGCCATAGACGTTGAGCGGAGCCGGAGTGTCAGTCTCGGTCCAAGCCCGGGTGCCGCTGCCGTCGAACACGTAGTCGGTGGAATAGTGCACCAGCCAGGCGCCCAACTTCGCAGCCTCTGAGGCCAGCACGCCTGGCGCCAAGGCATTGAGGGTGCGCGCCAGCTCGGGCTCGCCCTCGGCCTTGTCCACGGCCGTGTGGGCCGCGGCATTGACGATAACGTCGGGGCGCACTTGCGCCACTGTGTCGGCAAGACCTGGCAGCTTGGTCAAGTCGCCGCACAGGTGCTGGCTGTGGCGGTCCAGCGCAACCAGCTCACCCAGGGGGGCCAGACTGCGTTGCAACTCCCAGCCGACTTGGCCGTTTTTGCCAAGTAGCAGAATTTTCATGCCTTGGTGGAATATTGGGTTTGCACCCACTCACGGTAGGCCCCGCTTTGCACATGGGCCACCCACTGCGGGTTGGCCAGGTACCACTGCACGGTTTTGCGGATGCCGGTGTCAAAGGTTTCCGCCGGCTTCCAGCCCAGTTCGCGCTCGATTTTGCTGGCGTCAATCGCGTAACGGCGGTCATGACCGGGGCGGTCTTTGACGTAGCCGATCTGCTCGCGATAGCTCTTGCCGTCGGCGCGGGGGCGCAGCTCGTCGAGCAGCGCGCAAACGGTGTTCACGATCTCGATATTGGGCTTCTCGTTCCAGCCGCCCACGTTGTAGGTCTCACCCAACCGGCCTGCTTCGAGCACCCTGCGGATGGCGCTGCAATGATCTTTCACATAGAGCCAATCGCGCACCTGCATGCCATCGCCATACACCGGTAAGGGCTTGCCGGCCAGGGCGTTGACGATCATCAGCGGAATGAGCTTTTCCGGGAAATGGTAAGGACCGTAGTTGTTGGAGCAATTGGTGGTCAGCACCGGCAGGCCGTAGGTGTGGTGATAGGCGCGCACCAGGTGGTCGCTGGCGGCCTTGCTGGCCGAGTACGGGCTGTTGGGCTCGTAACGATGGGTTTCACTGAAAGCGGGGTCGGACGGGGCGAGTGAGCCGTAGACCTCGTCGGTGGAGACATGCAAAAAGCGAAAAGCCGTCTTGGCCTCGCCTTGCAGATCATTCCAATAATGACGCACCGCTTCCAGCAAACGGAAGCTGCCCACGATATTGGTCTGGATGAAGTCTTGCGGCCCGTGGATGGAGCGGTCCACATGGGATTCGGCTGCGAAGTTGACGATGGCTCGGGGCTGGTGCTTTGCCAGCAAGCTGGCGATCAGCTCTGCATCCCCGATGTCCCCGCGCACAAACACATGGCGGCTGTCGGCTTGCAAGGAGGCCAGGTTTTCCAGATTACCCGCGTAGGTGAGCTTGTCCAGGTTGACGACCGCCTCATCCCGTTGTGCGAGCCAGTCCAGAACAAAATTGGCGCCGATAAAGCCGGCGCCCCCGGTCACCAGAATCATGAGATCTCCCTGTTGAGCAAATTTGGCAGGCTCGTTCAAGCCTCGCATCGCACTCGTTCAATTATCCCATGGTGGATTCAGTGGCCCTACCGGCCAGCTCACTTGCGACTCAGAAGTGAATCCCCCGCATCATCTCCTGCAGCGCCACCGCCTCGGCCGAGAGCTGCGGCCTGGGACCCTTCTCGCCCTTGGCAGCCGATGAATCCGGGAACATGCGAAAACTGGTATTCATGGCGATCTGTGCCACGCGCGGCACCAGGGCATGCAGCAGCTGGCCCGTGATGCCCAGACGCGTGGCAATGCGCACCGGCTTGAAGATGCAGGCCTGCGCGATCATGTCTGCAGCCTCTTCGGGCGAAAGCGTGGGCACGTTGTTGTAGATCTTGGTCGGCGCAATCATGGGCGTGCGCACCAGCGGCATGTTGACGGTGGTGAAGGTGATGCCCTGATCGGCGAACTCACTGGAGGCGCAGCGCGTCCAGGCGTCCAGCGCCGCCTTGGACGCCACATAGGCCGAAAAGCGCGGTGCATTGGTCAGCACCCCGATCGAGCTGATGTTGACCACATGGCCCTTGCGTTGGGTCACCATGGCGGGCAGCAGGCCCATGGTGACGCGCAGGCAGCCAAAGTAGTTGAGCTGCATGGTGCGCTCGAAATCGTGGAAACGGTCGTAGCTGGACTCGATGGCGCGGCGAATCGAGCGGCCCGCGTTGTTGATGAGGAAGTCTACGCCGCCGTGCTGATCGAGCAGCAGCTTCACGAAGCGGTCGCAGTCGGCCATGTCCGCCAGATCGGCCGGGTAGCAGACGAAGCTGTAGCCCTTGGCCTGGGCATCCTTCTGCGCTTCTTCGAGCTTGTCGACGTCGCGGCCGCAGATGATGGTGGTGGCGCCGGCTTCGGCAAACTTGTGCGCCGCCGCCAGCCCAATGCCAGAGGAGCCGCCGGTGACCAGCACGATCTTGCCCGCCACCTGGCCTTTGAGGCTGCGGTCGATGTGCAGCTCGGGGTCGAGGTGGCGCTCCCAGTAATCCCACAGGCGCCAGGAATAGTCCTTGAGGTTGGGACATTCAATGCCCGAGCCCTTGAGCGCCGCCAGCGTGTCACGGCAGTCGAAACGGGTGGGATAGTTGACAAAAGTCAGCATGTCTTCAGGCAGGCCCAGATCCTGCATGACTGCATTGCGGATGCGGCGCACCGGCGCCAGCGCCATCAGGCCTTTCTTCACGCTGCGCGGGATGAAGCCCAGCAGGGCCGCGTTGACAAACAGGTTCATGCGGGGCGCATGAGCGGCCCGGCTGAAGATGTCCAGCACATCGCCCACGCGGTAGCCCACCGGGTCGACCAGGTGATAGCACTTCCTGGCGATGGCCGCCTGGTGGCTGATGTGATCCAGCGCATGGACGACAAAGTCCACCGGCACGATGTTGACACGCCCGCCCTCCAGGCCCACGGCGGGCATCCAAGGCGGCAGCAGTTGACGCATGCGCTGGATGAGCTTGAAGAAGTAGTAGGGCCCGTCGATCTTGTCCATCTCGCCGGTGCTGCTGTCGCCCACCACCATGGCAGGCCGGTACACGGTCCACGGCACCTTGCATTCCTTGCGCACGATTTTTTCGCTCTCATGCTTGGTCATGAAATACGGATGCTCGTAGTTCTCGGCCTCCTCGAACATGTCTTCGCGAAACACGCCTTCGTACAGGCCCGCGGCGGCGATCGAGCTCACATGGTGGAAATGCCCCGCGTCCACCGCCTTGGCGAACTCGACCGTGTTGCGCGTGCCGTCGATGTTGGCTTCGATCTGACTGGCCTCATCGGCGCCCAGGTCGTACACCGCGGCCAGGTGGTAGAAGTGGTCGATCTGGCCCTTGAGCTTCTTGATGTCTTCGCCCGACACGCCCAGCTTTTTTGCCGTGAGGTCACCCACCACCGGGACAACCCGACTGGCGCTTGCGCCCCAGTACTCACGCAGCCAGGCGACCTTGTCCGTGCTTTCCTTTCGGATCAGGAAATGCACGACCGCCCCTTTTCGTTCCAGCAGTTTCTTGACAAGGCGTTTGCCGATGAAGCCGGTGGCACCGGTGACGAAATACTGCATGCGATCCTCCATTTGGAGGCCGCATTTTGCCCAAAGCCCTGGGCCCCAGATTCAGCACAAACCCGCGCCACGCCTAGGGTTCGGCCCCTAGCGATTTAGGAGCCGATGCCTAAACGGCACTGCCCTGTGCGCGTACAGTCCCAGCCAGGCGCTGTGCGGCCATCTGGCACCAGCGTGGCTATCAACCGATTTCTTCTGGAGTCCACCATGGTCAAGAAACTGCAAAAAATGAGCGCCGACAAGAAGGCTGGCGTACCACTGTCGGGCACCGTCAAAGATTCCGCCCAGCAGATCTGGCTGGCGGGCCTGGGTGCCTTTGCCAAGGCCCAGGAAGAAGGCGGCAAGGTCTTTGACACCCTGGTCAAGGAAGGCCTGAGCATCCAGCGCAAGACGCAGGCGGCGGCCGAGGAACGTATTTCGGAAGCCACCAGCAAGATGGCCAGCATGGCGACGGACATCAGTTCCAAGGCGGCCGGCCAGTGGGACAAGCTCGAAAGCATCTTTGAAGGCCGCGTGGCCAAGGCCTTGAGCAAGCTGGGCGTTCCCTCGGCCAAAGACGTGGAGGTGCTGGCGGCCCGCATCGACGAACTGGGCAAGACCGTGCAAAAGCTGTCCGCCAGGAGCGCGGCCGCACCCAAGGCCGCTGCCAAATCAGTGGCCCGCAGCGCGGTCAAGCCGGCCGCCAAGCGCACCGCACGCAAGTCGGTGTAAGCGCCATGCGGCGGACCCCGCCCCGGGTCCGCCGCATGGGAAGTCAAGCCCGGTGCTCGCCTTCCCTACTACTGCCTGCGCAGGGACTGGGTTAGAGTACGCGCCAACAAAGGGGTAGACATTCATGGTGAAAAAGGCACCACGCCGCACCGCGGAACGCATCTTGGAGGTCACGCTCGAGCTGTTCAACCGCTTCGGCGAACCCAATGTCTCAACCACCCTGATCTCGGCCGAGCTCAACATCAGCCCCGGCAACCTCTATTACCACTACCCGGCCAAGGACGAGCTGATCAACAGCCTGTTTGATCGCTACGAGCGGTCTTTGAGCGAGCTGCTCAACGCCAGCGATGGCGTGCGTGACGTGGAAGACGCCTGGTTCTTCATGCACACGCTGTTCGAGCTGATCTGGCAGTACCGTTTTCTGTACCGCGACCTCAACGACCTGCTGAGCAAGAACCGCCGCCTGGAAACGCATTTCCAGTGGGTGCTGAAAAACAAGACCCGGGCCGTCAAGGTCATGCTCGACGGCATGAGCCGCTCTGGCGCTCTCGGCATCGACTCGCGCGAGGTCGATGCCACGGCCACGAGCATGGTGGTGGTGCTGACCTACTGGCTGAGCTACGAATACGTGTGCGATCCGCGCCGCGCGCTGGAGCCCGAGAGCGCCCAGCTGGCCCTGCTGCGCGGCGCCCACCATGTTTTGAACCTGCTGGCCCCCTACCTGGAACAGGGCCAGCGCATGCATTTGCTGGGCCTGAGCGGGGCTTACAGCCAGAACGAAGCCTGAAGATACGAGTCGGAGACAACCATGGCCAAGTGGACCGCGTTTCCCCATGCGGACGACTATGAGTTTGACGCGGCCAGCGTCAAGAAGAACTGGGCCCGCCTGCACAGGGGCGACCAGGAACCCCTGCCCCAAGACGCCAAGGTGCTGCAAGCCTGGGCCTTGTTCCACAGCGGCGAATTTCAGAAAGCTGCCGAGGCGGGCCTGAAGGCGGGCGGCGCGGGGATCACCGTGGCCAACAAGGCCACCTGCATCTACGCCAACTACCTCGAAAAGAAGGAGAAGGCCAAGCTCGAGCTGTTCATGGAAGTCGCTGAACGCGCTGAGGCCCAGGCTGTCGAGGAGCCGGACAACGCGAACGCCTGTTACTGGCAGGCCTATGCCCTGGGTCGCTACAGCCAGGGCATCAGCGTGGCCAAGGCCCTGGCGCAGGGACTGGGCGGCAAGATCAAGCAGGCGCTGCAAACCACCATCGAGCTGCAGCCCAAGCACGCGGACGCGCACATCGCGCTGGGGGCCTTCCATGCCGAGGTGATCGACAAGGTTGGCTCACTGATTGGCGGCATGACCTATGGCGCCAGGAAGGACACAGGGCTCAAGCTGTTTCAGCAGGCCATCAAGCTTAACCCCGATTCGGCGATTGCGCTGATCGAGTACGCCAACGGCCTGGTCATGCTCGAAGGCGATAAAAAAATGAAGGAAGCCACCCGGCTCTACGAACAGGCGGCGGCCATGACGCCGATGGATGCAATGGAGCGGCTGGATGTGGAGATGGCGAAGGCGGAGCTCGAAGACTGAAGGACCTTGTCATTCTGAGCAAAGTGACAACGACGCCCGAGGCAGCGACTACTCCCCCCAGGGCAGCATCAAGGTCACGATGGACAGCTTGGCAAACTCGGGTTCGAATTCGTCGATGATCTTCTGCGGGTCGGGACACAGGGTCGAGTCCGTGATCACGCCAAACTGCACGCCGCCGCCATAGCTCAGGATCGACACCCCCAGGCCGATGTCGCCGGACTGCGGCACCCAGAACATGCACTGCTCGAGCGTGGCGCCGCAGAGCTTGAGCTTCTCGCGCGGACCGGGCACATTGGTCATGACGGCCGTGGTCTTGCGGCCGAACAGCTTGAGCAGGGCCTCCTGCGCCGGCTTGATCAGCAGCCCGGCCACGGCCAGCATGCCAAAGGCCAGCAGCGGCTGCAGGCTGCCTTTGAGCTGCCCCATGCGGCGGCGCACTTCGTAGAGCCGCTCGATAGGGTTGCCCATGCCAATCGGCAGGACCAGCGGCACCAGCCCAAAGCGGTTGCCCAGCTGGTAGGCCTGATCCATGGGACGCAGGTTGACCGGCACCATGGCCCGGATTTCCTGGCCCGCCACATCATCGCCCAGCGATTTGAGATATTCGCCGATGGCACCGGCCACGCAGCTGAGCAGCACGTCGTTGACTGATGCGTTCAGCGCCTTGCCAACGGCCTTGACCTCGTCCAGCGGGATGGGCTGGCACCAGGCCAAGCGCTTGGCCGTGCCGGGCTTGCCCTTCAGGCGCGTGGGCGAGTCGTCGGGCATCAGCGCCAGCGCGGTCGCGTCGCTGACCGCCTGGTAGGCCAGCTTGGCCATCTCCAGCGAACTGTTCATGCCCTTGCTGGGATCGCGCAGCATCTCCAGGGATTTGGCCGCGCCCTCGCCCGCCGCGCCCAGGGCCTTGACCGTTATGCCGGTAAAGGGCTTGATCAGGGCATCGGCAATCCAGTCCTGCGGCCCCTCGGGAGCCTGGCGGCGCCGGCGCTCGGGCGGCGGCGCCCCGCCATCCACCAGCGACAAGATGACCGAGATCAGCGCGATACCGTCGGCGATGCAGTGGTGGATGCGCATGATCAGGGCACTGCCTTTTTGTCCATCCGCGCCCAGGTAGTCCTCCACCAGATGGAACTGCCAGAGCGGGCGCTTCGGGTCCAGCGGCTGCATGGCGAGTTCGGCCGCACGGTCCTGCAAGGCCTGCTGCTGGTCGCTCCTGGGCTTGTTCGCCAGCTGCTCCCGCACCACATGGCGCCGCAGGTCGAAGTCGCCGTCCTCGACCCAGGTCGCGCCCGCGGCATCCTCGACCACGCGCTGGCGGAAGCGGCTGTACTGGAGCAGGCGCTCCTGCACCCGAGCACACAGGGCCTCGTAGGCGATGCCGGGCTGCAACGTCCAGACGCCGACGATCATCATCAGGTTGCTCGGGGAGTCCATGCGCAGCCAGGCGGTGTCGACCTTGCTCATGCGCTCGCCCGAGAGGCCCAGCATGCCGCTGGCCGCATCGCTGACGTTCTTCTGCACCGCCCGGGCCGCTTGCTGGGCGGCTTGGCCGGCGCGTCGGGCCACCGGTGCCACGCTGGGAACAAGCTTGCTTCGGGTGGATGAAGCAGTTTGCTGCGCGACGATTCGGGTAACCATACTTGTCTTGACCTGCTTTGGGGTTGCCACTCTATTCTGGGGTCTATTCTGTGGCCTGGGCTGCCCGTAAGATACCGCGCGGTTACCCGCACGGGTAGACGTTTCACCCCATCCCCGAAGTCATTGAGGAGCATTCCATGGCCGACAGACAAGCCGCTTTCGAAGCCGCCGTTGCCAATTCCAAGAACTTGAGCGAGCGTCCCGACAACGCGACGCTGCTCAAAATTTACGCGCTCTACAAGCAGGCCAGTGCGGGCGACAACGCCGAGAAGAAGCCCGGCTTTGGCGACATGGTGGGCCGCGCCAAGTGGGATGCCTGGAACAGCCTCAAGGGCACGTCCAGCGACGAGGCGATGCAGCAGTACATCGACTTGGTCGAGTCGCTGAGTTAAAACTGCTCCCAGCCCCCGCAAAACAGGCGCCAGATGCTACAAAATTTATAGCAAATCATTGAAGATCACTCCAGCGTGATCTTCGCGCCCTGGATCACCCGGCCCCAGTGGTCGAGTTCCCTCTTCGTGAACTCCGCGAGCTGCTGGGGCGTCATCTGCTCCACCGCCGTGCCCGAATCCTCGGCCTTTTTGCGAGCGTCGGGCGAGGCCAGGATCTTGCCCACTTCAACGTTGAGCTGCTGCACGATCTCGGGCGGCGTTCCGGCCGGCGCGTACAGCGCAAACCACGAATCGAGCTCATAGCCCTTGAGCCCCGACTCGGTCGCGGTCGGCAGGTTGGGCAGGGAGGCCAGGCGCTGCTTGCTCGTCACGGCAATGCCCTTGAGCCGCCCGGCCTGGATCTGGCTCACCACGCCGGCGGGGGTGGTGATGAAAAGGTCGACCTGGCCGCCCATCAGGTCCTGCACCGCAGGGCCCGAGCCCTTGTAGGGAATGTGCGTGATGAAGGTGCCGGTCAGCTGCTTGAACAGTTCGCCCGCGATGTGCTGGATCGAGCCATTGCCCGATGAGGCGTAGTTGAGCTTGCCCGGGTTGGCCTTGGCATAGGCGATCAGCTCCTTGAGGTTGTTGGCCGGCAGCTTGGGACTGGCGGCAATCACCTGCGGCGCGCGCGTCATCATCGCCACGGGTGCGAAATCCTTGATCGGATCCCAGCCCGCCTGCTTGAACAAATGCGGATTGCCCACGTGGTAGCCGCTGTACGACACGAGCAGGGTGTAGCCG
>JBOHHM010000170.1:0-5284 GCA_050725495.1 Burkholderiaceae bacterium
CGGTCGATGTCGCGGGCAAAGCGGTTGTAGGCCACGACGGCCGGAATCGCCGCAAACAGGCCGATGGCGGTGGCGACCAGGGCTTCGGCAATGCCGGGGGCCACGGTGGACAGCGTGACGTGCTGCAGATTGGCCAGTCCGGTGAAGGCGTGCATGATGCCCCAGACCGTGCCGAACAGGCCCAAATACGGCGAGACCGAGCCGACCGAGGCCAGGAAGGACAGGTGGGTCTCCACCACATCCATCTCGCGCTGAAAGCTCGCACGCATGGCGCGGCGCGCGCCGTCGAGCAGCACGCCGGCATCGGCAATGCGGCGCTCGCGCAGCTTCTGGTACTCGCGCATGCCGCTGGCAAAAATGCGCTCCATCGGGCCGGCTTGCTTGGCATTCTGGGCGGCCGAGGCATAGAGGTCGTTCAGGCTGGTGCCCGACCAGAACTCGCGCTCGAAGTCGTCATTGAGCGCCTTGACGCGCTTGAGCGCAAACATCTTGCGGAAAATTGCGGCCCAGCTGGCCACCGACACGGCCACCAGCAGCAGCATGACGAGCTGCACCACCCAGCTGGCATTGAGCACCAGATGAAGGATAGACAGGTCTTGGTTCATTTCAGGACTTCCAGAATGGTCGAAGGAATTCTTGCAGGCTTGAGCGTGGTGGCCTCCACCCAACCGATGCGGATGACGCCCTCGCACAGCACGGTGGCGCGGTCGTCCGGCCTGCGCTCTGATTTTGATAGCGCCTGCTGGGCTATTGTCAGGGACGCACGCCCCATTTCTTGGAGCGTTGCTGTAACAAGAAGTTCATCGTCGAGCCGGGCAGGGCGGTGGTATTTGATGGCGGTTTCGCTCACCACAAACATGCCACCGCTGGCTTCGCGCAGGTCGCACTGCTCAATCCCCAGCCAGCGCAGCCATTCGGTGCGGGCACGCTCGAAAAACTTCAGGTAGTTGGCATAGAAGACGATGCCACCCGCGTCAGTGTCCTCCCAGTAGATGCGGATGGGGAACTCGAAAGCCATGGATGGCTAGCCCCACATCGCGCGCAAGCGTGCCACCGCATCTTGCAACTGTGCCATCGAATTGGCGGTGGAGAAGCGGATGAAGTCATGCGTTTGGGCCGTGCCAAAATCGCGCCCCGGCGTGACGGCCACATGGGCTCGCTTCATCACCTCGAAGGCGAAGTCCCAGCTGCCCTGGATGCCGAGCCTGCTGCAGATTCGGGAGCAGTCGGCCCAGGCGTAGAAAGCGCCGTCGGGCATCACCGGCACCGACAGGCCAAGCTCATTGAGGGCAGGGATGAAGAAGTCGCGCCGTGCCTTGAACTCGGCACGCCGGCGCTCGTACTCGGCAACGCTGGCCGCCTCGAAGCAGGCCAGCGCCGCGTGCTGTGCCACGGTGCTGGCGCAGATGAACAGGTTTTGCGCGAGCCGCTCGATCACCGGCATCAAGGCCTCGGGCACGACCATCCAGCCGAGCCGCCAGCCTGTCATGTTGAAGTATTTGGAAAAGCTGTTGATGCTGATGAGTTGGTCATCGAGCGCCAGCGCGGTCTGAGCAAACGTGCTGTCGTAGCTCAGGCCCAGGTAGATCTCGTCGATCAGCGTGACGCCGCCCCGCTGCCTCACGACCTCGTGGATGCGGCGCAGTTCCTCGGGGTGAATCGAGGTGCCTGTCGGGTTGGAGGGCGAGGCGAGCAACACGCCGCGCGTTTTGTCGTTCCACGCGTCGCGCACCATGTCGGCGCTGAGCTGGAAGCGCTCGGCGGCGCCGGTGGGCAGCAGCACGGCCCGGCCTTCGGCGGCGCTGACAAAGTGCCGGTTGCAGGGGTAGCTCGGGTCGGGCATCAGGATTTCGTCGCCGGCCTCGATCAGCGCCAGGCAGGCGAGCTGCAGCGCCGCCGAGGCGCCCGCCGTGACCACGATGCGCCGTGCCGGCACAGCGACGCCAAAGCGCTCCGTGTACCAGCCGCTGATGCGCTCGCGCAAGGCCTCCAGCCCGGTGGCATGGGTGTATTGCGTGGCGCCGTCGCGTATGGCCTTGGCGGCCGCCTCCTGAACCAGCGGCGGCGCCGTGAAATCCGGCTCGCCGATGTTCAGGAAGATCATGGGCTGCTCGGTGTGGGCCACCTCGCGGGCCAGGGCGGATGCAGCCTTGGCCACTTCCATCACGTAAAACGGCTCGATGCGCTGGGCGCGCGTGGAGATTTTCATGGGCGATGCTCGGAGCTGGGGGACGGCTTGGCCGCGTTCACGAACGGGCTTTGCCCGTGGCCTGGTCGGCCTGTACCTCGGCGGCGCGCAAAGCGGGGGCCAGGCCGTTGAGCACGGCATTGACGTACTTGTGGCCGTCGGTGCCGCCAAATTCCTTGGCCAGCTCGATGCATTCGTTGAGCACCACGCGCCAGGGCACATCGAGGCAGTGCCTGAATTCGTAGGCGCCGATCCACATCACGCCGCGCTCGATGGGCGAGATTTCTTCGAGCTTGCGGTCCAGCAGCGGCACGATCAGCGCGTCGAGCTCGGCAGCTTCGCGTATGCAGCCGTGCAGCAGGGCATCGTAATGCACCGAGTCGGCCTTGTGAAAGCCGGCGAGGTCCCGCGTGAAGGCGTCGATGGCCTCGGCCTCGTTGCCGCCCACCAGATGCTGGTAGAGCGCCTGGATCGCAAACTCGCGGGCCCGGCTGCGGTTGGATTTGGACGCGGCCTTGCGCACGCCGGTACTGGTCAGCCCGGTGCGGGACTGGCGCGGCGGGCGCGCGGAGGTGGTTTTGGGCTCGGTCATGACAGCTCGTCCACCAGGTTGGCCATCTCCACCGCCACCTGGGCGGCGTCGCGGCCCTTGTCGGTTTGCCGCGCAATCGCCTGTTCGAGGTTTTCGGTCGTCAGGATGGCGTTGGCAATGGGCAGCTGGTAGTCCAGCGCCACGCGGCTCACGCCGGCACCCGACTCGTTGGCCACCAACTCGAAATGGTAGGTCTCGCCGCGGATGATGCAGCCCAGGGCGATCAGCGCGTCGTACTTGTCTTTCTCGGCCAGGGCCTGCAAGCCCATGGGCACTTCCAGCGCGCCGGGCACCAGCACATGGTCGATGTTCTTGTCCTGCACGCCCAGCGCGGCGAGCTCGGCCTTGCAGGCCTGGGCCAGCGCGTTGGTGATGCGTTCGTTGAAGCGGGCCTGGACGATGCCGATGTAGAGCTTCTTGCCATCGAGCCGGTCGGCTGTTCCTTTTTCTGCGCCAAACATGTCTTATTCCTTGGGTGTGTAGCCGGTGATTTCGAGCCCGTAGCCGGTCATGCTGGGCATGCGGCGCGGGTTGCCCATGAGCTTCATTTTGTGCACGCCGCAGTCACGCAGAATCTGCGCGCCCACGCCATAGGTGCGCAGGTCCATGCGCCCGCGCTCCGGTCCGTGGCTGGCGCGCGCCGTACCTTCAAACTGGGCCAGCAGCTGCTCAGCGCTTTCGCCGCAGTTGAGCAGCACGACCACGCCCTTGCCCTCTTGCGCAATGTGCCTGAGGCTGGCCTCCAGGCTCCAGGAGTGCATCGAGCGATTGATCTCCAGCGCGTCGAACACCGACAGCGGCTCGTGCACGCGCACCGCGACCGAGTCGTCCGGATGCCACTGGCCCTTGACCAGCGCCAAGTGCAAGCCCTGGCCGGGCTTGTCCTTGAAGGCATGGGCGGTGAATTCACCTGATGCCGTGCGGATCGAGCGCGTGCCCACCTTCTCGATCAGCGATTCGACGCGGCTGCGGTGCTCTATCAGGTCGGCAATCGTGCCGATTTTCAGGCCATGCTCGGCGGCGAACAGCTGCAGGTCGGGCAGGCGGGCCATGGTGCCGTCGTCCTTCATGATCTCGCAGATGACAGCCGCGGGCGTGCAGCCGGCCATGGCGGCCAGGTCGCAGCCGGCCTCGGTGTGACCGGCGCGCATCAGCACGCCGCCGTCGACGGCCTGCAGCGGGAACACATGGCCGGGCTGCACCAGGTCGTCGGCCTTCGCACCCTTGGCCACGGCGACCTGCACCGTGCGGGCGCGGTCGGCGGCCGAGATACCCGTGGTCACGCCTTCGGCGGCCTCGATCGACACGGTGAAGGCCGTTCCCATCTTGGTGCCGTTGCGCACGGCCATGGGCGGCAGTTGCAGGCGTTCGCAGCGTTCGCGCGTGAGGGTCAGGCAGATCAGGCCGCGGCCGAAGCGGGCCATGAAGTTGATGGCCTCGGGCGTCACATGGTCGGCCGCGAGCACAAGGTCGCCCTCGTTTTCGCGGTCTTCCTCGTCGACCAGGATCACGATGCGGCCGGCGCGCATGTCGGCGACGATGTCTTCGACCGGAGAAATCGCGACGGGGGAGAGGGGCGCAGGAGAAAAGCTGGTCATGGGGCGTCTTTCAGTAGGCGCTGCGGGTCGGCATGAAGCATACGTTCCACGTAGCGTGCAATCAGGTCGATTTCGAGGTTCACCCGCGCACCGGCGCGCAGGTTGCCCAGGGCGGTGTTTTCCACGGTGTGGGGAATCAGGTTGATGCTGACCTCGCAGCCTGGGTCCGAATCGGTCACACGGTTGACGGTCAGGCTCACGCCGTTGATGGTGATCGAGCCCTTGTAGGCCAGGTATTTGCCCAGCTCGTGGGGTGCCAGCACACGCAGCTCCCAGCTTTCACCGACCTGCGCGAAATGCGTGACCTGGCCGATGCCATCGACATGGCCCGCCACGATGTGGCCGCCCAGCCTGTCATGCGAGCGCAAGGCCTTTTCCAGATTGATGGGGCCGAGCTCGGTCAAGCCGGTGGTCTTGTCCAGCGACTCGGCGGAGATGTCGATGGTGAACTGGCGGCTGACCGGATCGAAGGTGGTGACGGTCATGCAGGCGCCATTGAGCGCAATGCTGTCACCCAGGCCCATGTCGTCGAGGTAGCCGGCCGGGGCCTCGATCGTGAGGCGCTTGCCGTGCTGTAAAGAGCTTCCCAGGTCGTGGACGGCGGCGATGCGCCCCACGCCGGTGATGATTCCGGTGAACATCGCGCTATTTTCGCAGGGATTGGCCGGCCAATTCCTCGGCGGGTCGCTAAAACCTGTCGCGCCCCGCAATTCTGGCCATCACGCGCAGGTCCGGGCCCAGCATCTCGGTGGATTTGAATTCGAGCGGCACGGCCTGGGCGAGGTCGGCCAGCGGCCCGAAATGGGCCATGCCGCGCCCTTGGCCCATCAGCTTGGGCGCCAGGTACACGACAAACTCGTCGACCAGACCTTCGCGGATCAGCGAGCCATTGAGCTTGTGGCCCGC
>JBOHHM010000171.1:0-10792 GCA_050725495.1 Burkholderiaceae bacterium
CCTATGCCGGCTGCCGCCTGCTCGAAATCCTGAGCAAGAGCCCGGACGCCAATGCCGTTCTCAACGGTCTGCCGACCAGCTTTTCGACGCCCGAGCTCAACGTCAAATGCGCCGAAGGCGAGCCGCACCGCGTGACGGCCGAGCTGCAGGCCAAGGCGGCTGCCTATTTCAAGGTCGCGGCGCCGGCGAAGTTGAGCGCCGCCGGGCCGTCCCAAGGCGCGAAGGCCCCCGAGGGGCTGAGTCCCGCGGCTCCTAGCCTGCCTGCGCAGGCTGGGACGGGGCGAAGAGCCGCAGCCTCTGGCGGCGGCCTGACCAGCGCAGTACATGAAGTGACAAGCGTGGGGGCCACCATTTCCGACATCGACGGCCTGCGCGTGGACTGGCCCGACGGCTTCGGCCTGATCCGGGCCTCCAATACGACACCGGTGCTCGTGCTGCGCTTTGAGGGCCACACGCAAGAAGCGCTGCAGCGCATCGAGGCCGCGATGCTGGCCCTGCTGCGCAGCGTCAAGCCCGAGGCCCGGTTCGAGACGGCCGCCCACTGACAGCGGCCCGGCGTGATCCGCTCGCTTTATTCGCTGGCCCTGTGGCTGGCCCAGCCTTTGCTGCGGCGCAAGCTGGTCCGGCGCGGGGCCACGGAGCCCGGTTATCTGGAGGCGGTCGATGAGCGCTTTGGTCGTTACAGCGTGGCGTCCGATCAGGGCCGCCTCTGGGTTCACGCCGTGTCGCTCGGGGAAACGCGGGCCGCTGCCATTCTGATTGCTCAGCTGCGCCGGCGGCTGCCCGGCATGCGCCTGCTGCTGACCCACGGCACGGCCACCGGTCGGGCCGAAGGCGCCAAGCTGGCGCAGCCGGGTGACTTGCAGGTCTGGCAGCCTTGGGACACGCCGGGTGCCGTCCATCGGTTCCTGGCGCATTTCAAGCCCTGCGCCGGCATTCTGGTGGAAACCGAGGTCTGGCCCAATCTGGTGGCCGCCTGCCGGCAACAGGGCGTGCCGCTGGCGCTGGCCAATGCGCGCTTGAACGACCAGTCGTTGCGGCAGGCGCAGCGGCTCGCCTGGCTGTCGCGCCCCGCCTACCGGTCGCTGGCAGCCGTCTGGGCCCAGACCGAGGCCGACGCGCAGCGCCTGCGCCGACTCGGCGCCCCGGTCCAGGGGGTGTTCGGCAACCTCAAGTTCGATGCCGCGCCCGACACCGCGCAACTGGCGCAGGGCCGCGCATGGCGCGACACGACAGCGAAACCCGTCGTGATGTTTGCCAGTTCGCGCGAAGGCGAGGACAGCCCTTTCTTTCAGGTCTTGCAGTCATTTCGGGCCCAGACCCTTGATTCCAGGTCACATGATGCTATTGAATCAATAGCAAACCGGGTGCATTGGCTGATCGTGCCGCGCCATCCCCAGCGCTTCGACGAGGTCGCTGCCCTGGTCGAGCGGCACGGCCTGACGCTGTCGCGGCGCAGCGCCTGGAGCGCCGGGCCCGAGCCGGCCGATGTCTGGCTCGGCGATTCGCTCGGTGAGATGGCGCTGTACTACGGCTTGAGTGATGCGGCCCTGCTGGGCGGCAGCTTCGCGCCGCTGGGCGGGCAAAACCTGATCGAGGCGGCGGCCTGCGGCTGCCCGGTCGTCATGGGGCCGCACACTTTCAACTTTGCCGAGGCGGCCGAACTGGCGCAAGACGCGGGCGCGGCCCTGCGCGTTCAGGACATGGAAGAGGCGGTTCGCAGCGCGGCCGCTCTGGTGGTGCAGGCGCAGCGCCAGCAGGCGGCACGCCAGGCCGCGCTCGCCTTTGCCGCGGCCCATCGCGGTGCAGCGGCCGCAACGGCCGAGGCCATCGCGGCGTTGCTGCAACCCGAGCGCTGAGGAGGCGGGCGCTTATTTCGCCAGCAGGCTGTTGACACCCTGCAGGTCTTCGGGTTTCAGGCTGCCGTTGGCCTGGCGCAGCTTGAGGTCGCCCAGCAGCACGTTGTAGCGGGCCTGGGCCAGGTCCCGCTTGGTCTGGAACAGCTGGCTTTGCGAGTTGAGCACGTCGATGTTGATGCGCACGCCGACCTGGTAGCCAAGCTTGTTGGCGTCCAGCGCGCTCTGGCTCGAGGCCTCGGCCGCTTCCAGCGCTTTCACCTGGCCCTGGCCCGAAACCACGCCGAAGAAGGCCGTGCGCGTGTTCTGCGCGACGATGCGCCGGGTGGCGTCCAGATCGGCCTGGGCTTTTTCTTCGAGCGACAGGGTTTCCTTGACACGGTTTTGCGTCGCGAAACCGGCGAACAGGGGCAGGTTGAAGGTCAGGCCCAGGTTGGTGACATTGGCGCGCGAGCTCAGGGTCGAGGTCGTGCTGCCGCTGGGGCTGCGTGTGACCGTGTGGTTGGCCGTCAGGTCCAGCGTCGGTTTGTGGCCGGCCTCGGCCTTGCGCGTCTCCAGCCGTGCGATGTCGAGCGCGCTCTGGGTTTGCCGTACAGCAGGGTGGAACTCTTCGGCCTGCTGCACCCAGGTATTGACGTCATCGGGCAGCAGGGCCGGCAAGGCCACGGGTGCTGCCAGGGGATTGGGCCGGGTGTTGGGCTTGCCCACCAGCTGATCGAGCGCCAGTTTCTTCACACGCAGGTCGTTGTCGGCCGCGATTTCCTGGGCCAGCACCAGGTCGTAGCGGGCCTGGGCCTCACGCGTGTCGGTGATGGTGGTGGTGCCGACCTCGAAGTTGCGCTTGGCCGACGCCAGCTGCTCGGCCACGGCGGCCTTCTGGGCCCGCACAAAGGTCAGGCTGTCCTGCGACGCCAGCACATCGAAGTAGGCCTGGCTCACGCGCACCACCAGGTCCTGCTCGGCGCTGATCAGCCGGGCCTGTGCCAGCTCGACCTGCTTCTTGCCCTGCTCGTAGCTGGCCCAGTTCGCGGGGCGGTACAGGGGCTGGGAAGCGCTGACGGTGGCGTTTTGCGTGCCGAAATTGCGGTCGGTGACGGGGTTGGTGTTTTCGAACTGCGAGCGTGAGGCGCCCAGGGCCAGATTGGCCGCAGGCAGAATGCCGGCCCTGCTTTGCTCGGCCCGGAACACGTCGGCATCGTACTGGGCCCGCGCCGACTGGTAGGTGGCGTCGTAGGCGCGTGCCGATTCATAGAGTTCCAGCAGGTTTTCCGCGTGAGCGGCCCCCGTGAACGCGACACCGAGGGCGACAGACAGGGGAAGAAGCCGGAACATGTTCATGATTGTCCTTGTATGAATCAGCTTGGGGTCAGGGCCAGGCCTGGGGTCAGTAGCGGGGCACGGTGGCGTCGAGTTCCTGGGACCAGGCGTCGATGCCGCCGGCGATGTTGGCCACGCGCGCAAAGCCGCTTTGCTCCAGAAAGGAGGCGACCCGCTGGCTGCGCCCGCCGTGATGACAGAGGCAGGCCACGGCCTGCTGCGGGTCGAGTTCGGCCAGGCGCGCCGGGATCTCGCCCATGGGGATCGTGACCAGGTGGAACTCGCCGGGCTTGACGCTGGCGGTTTGCAGTTCCCAGGGTTCGCGCACATCGAGCACGACAGGCTGGCCATGGGCCGGCACCGCCTGCAACCAGGCAGACAGATCGGAAGGTCGGACTTGGGCAATCATGGGCTGGGGCTCCGGACGATGTCTTGCGGTTGTATCAGAAGTTGAAGCGCGAAGGTTCGGCAAAATGTTGCAGGCGCGGCGCCACCGTGTCCCAGGGCTGGCGGGTCTGCCAGCTGTTGTCGCCGGTGCGGGTGACGAAGGTCGCGCGCATCATCGGCTCCTGGCCCACGATGGCCGCCAGGCGTCCACCGAGCTTGAGCTGGGCCAGCAGGCTGGGCGGCACTTCGGCGACCGAGCCGCTGAGCACGATCACATCGAACGGGCCGTCGACCGAGACGTCTTTCGCACCATCGGCCTGGCGCACCTCGGCGTTGTAAATGCCGGCCTTCTGCAGGTTGTGACGCGCCATCGCGACGAGTTCGGCGTCGAGCTCCAGCGAAATCACGCGCTGGGCGCGATGCGCCAGCAAGGCCGCCATGTAGCCGGAGCCGGCACCGATTTCCAACACCTTTTCGTGCTTTTGCACATGCAGGTCCTGCAGCATCCGCGCTTCGACCTTGGGCGCCAGCATGACCTGGCCGAGGCGCATGGCCTCTTCATGGGGGGAGCGCAAGGGAATTTCCATGTCGACAAAGCTCAGGGCCAGATGGGCTTCGGGCACAAAATCTTCGCGCTTGACGACCGACAGCAGCTGCAGCACATGGGTGTCGAGCACGTCCCAGGGACGGATTTGCTGCTCGATCATGTTGAAGCGGGCTTGTTCGTGGTTGGCGGGCGTGGTCATGGGGGATTTCTCCGGGGATCAGGACAAACCCTCGATTTTAGGGGGCAGGCTGGCGGCCCTTTTGCCGCGCCACAGCCGCTTGAACCAGGCGCCGAGGTCGTCCATGTAGCAGTACACGACCGGCACGACCACCAGGGTCAGCAGCGAGGAGGTGATCACGCCGCCGATCACGGCCTGGCCCATGGGCGCGCGCTGCTCCGAGCCTTCGGTCAGCGCGAAGGCCAGCGGCATCATGCCGAAAATCATGGCCAGCGTGGTCATCAGGATCGGTCGCAGCCGCACCCGGGCGGCCAGCAGCAGGGCCTCGGCCCGCTCCATGCCCTGCTCTTGCATGCGGATCGCGAAGTCGACCAGCAAAATCGCGTTCTTGGTCACCAGGCCCATCAGCATCACGATGCCGATGATGGAGAACATCGACAGGGTCGAGTGAAACACCATCAGCGCCAGCACCACGCCGATCAAGGTCAGCGGCAGCGAGGTCATCAGCGCCAGCGGCTGCAAGAAGCTCTTGAACTGGCTGGCCAGAATCATGTAGATGAAGACGATCGCCAGGGCCAGGGCCGAGATCGCATAGCCGAAGGACTCGGCCATGTTCTTGGTCGAGCCGCCAAACTGGTAGCGGTAGCCGGGCGGGAAGCTGATGCCGGCCAGCGCCGCGCGGATGTCGTTGGACACTTCGCCGGCCGAGCGCTGGTAGACATTGGCGTTGACCGCGACTTCGCGCGTGAGGTCGCGCCGGTTGATCTGGTTCGGACCGGTCGCTTCCCTGACTGTGGCGACCTGGTTCAGGCGCACGATGCGCGGCGTTCCGTCGGTGTTGCTGCCGGCGGCGGCGCTGATGAAGGGCAGGCGGTCCAGGTCCTGCGGCGCGTTGCGCGCATCGGGCGCCAGGCGCACGTTCACGTCATAGGTCTGGTCGTCGGGAGCGCGCCAGTTGCCCACCGTCTGGCCGGCGACCAGGGTGCGCAGCGCGCCGGCAATCTGGGCCACGCCCAGGCCGAGGTCGGATGCCGCCTCGCGCTTGAGCTCGACCTCCAGGGTCGGCTTGTCGGGCTTGACGCTGGAGTCCAGATCGACCAGGCCGGGGATGGTGCGGACCTTTTCCGTCACCAGCCTGCTCAGGCGCTCGAGCTCCTGGAGGTCGGGGCCTTGCAGCGAGAACTCGATCTGCTTGTTGCCACCCACCGAATCGAGCAGGCCCACATGCGTGACCGTGATGCCCGGCACCTGCTGCAGCCGCTCGCGCAGCACGCCCGACATCTGGTCGACGCTGCGCGCTCGTTCCTTGCGGTCGACCAGGCGCACGTAGATGTTGGCGTAGATCTTGCCTAGCGCGGCGCCGGTGTTGATGGTCGACAGCGTGTACTTGACCTCGGGAAACTCGCGCAGGATGGACTCGACCTGTTTGGCCTTGGCTTCGGTGGCTTCGAGCGAGGAACCGACGGGCGTGTAGAAGTCCAGTGTGGTTTCCGAGAAGTCGGCCTTGGGCACGAACTCGGTGCCCAGCAGCGGCACCATGGCGACGCTGGTGGCGAAGATCGCGACCGCCAGCCCCACGGTGGCCAGCTTGTGCTTGAGCGACCAGCGCAGGATCTCCTGGTAGCCTTCGGCCAGCGTGTCGGTGGCGTGGTCGAACCAGCCCGTGATCCGGCCTATGGTCCTGTCGTAGAACGTGGTGGGAGTCGGGTGCTCGCCATGGGCATGGATGCTCGGGTCGTGCCAGACGGAAGAGAGCATCGGGTCGAGCGTGAAGCTCACGAACATCGAGATCAGCACGGCCGCCACGATGGTGATGCCGAACTCGTGGAAGAACTTGCCGATGATGCCGCCCATGAAGCCGATCGGCAGGAACACGGCGACGATGGAGAAGGTGGTCGCCAGCACGGCCAGGCCGATTTCCTGCGTGCCGTCGAGCGAGGCCTGGTAGGGCGCCTTGCCCATTTGCACATGGCGCACGATGTTCTCGCGCACCACGATCGCGTCGTCGATCAGCAGGCCCACGCACAGGGAGAGCGCCATCAGCGTGATCATGTTGATCGTGAAGCCGAACAGGTTCATGAACAAGAAGGTGCCGATCAGCGCAATCGGCAGCGTGAGGCCCGTGATCACGGTCGAGCGCCAGGAGTTCAGGAACAAGAACACGATCAGAATGGTCAGCAGCGCGCCTTCGATCAGGGTGTGGCGCACGTTCTGCACCGCCACGCGGATCGGCCGCGAGCCGTCCATGATCGGCTCCAGCCGCACCCCGGCCGGCAGCTGGGCCTGCATCTCGTCAATGGTTTTCTTCAGGCCATCGATGACCTGGATGGTGTTTTCGTCCTGCGCCTTCTGCACCGTCAGCAGCAGGGTGCGCTGGCCGTTGTGCAGCGCCAGGCTGTCGATTTCCTGGGCGCCGTCGGACACGCGCGCGACCTGGCCGACCGTGACCGGTGAACCGCCCTTGCGCGCCACGATGATCTTGCCGAAGTCCTCGGGGCGCTGCATGCGCGCGTCGATCTGCACCACGCGTTCCTGCGCCAGCGAGCGGATCGCGCCGACCGGCAGGTCCTGGTTTTCGCTGCGCACGGCGGCCACCACCTGCTCGGCCGTGATGCCCAGCGCCTCCATGGCCTGCGGATTGAGGTAGACGTTGATTTCGCGGCGGGTAGCCCCGACCAGGTTGACCGAGCCGACGCCGCGCACGTTTTCCAGCCGTTTTTTCAGCACCTGGTCGGCCCAGTTGGTCAGCTCCACCGCACTGAGTTGCCCTGGCCCGCGCGCCGCGCCGAACCGCTCCAAGCAAGCGCGCGCCCCCTCGGGGGGCAGCGCAGCACACGAAGTGGCAAGCGTGGGGGCGTTATCAGGCAGCACGGCCAGCGACCAAATGGCGCGGCTGGCCGGATCGAAACGCAGCACGCGCGGCTCCTTGACCTCGGTGCGGAAGTTCGGACGAATCGACGCGACCTTCTCGCGCACGTCCTCGGCGGCCTTGCGCCCGTCAATGTGCAACTGGAACTCGATGATGACGACCGCCTGGCCCTCGTAGCTGCGTGAGGTCAGGGCGTTGATGCCGGCAATCGAGTTGACGCCTTCCTCCAGCTTCTTGGTGACCTCGCTCTCCACGATCTCGGGCGAGGCGCCCGGGTATTCGGCCGTGATCACGACGACCGGAAAGTCGACATTGGGAAACTGGTCGACCTTCAGGCGCTGGTAGGAAAACAGGCCCAGCACCACGAAGGCGAGCATCACCATGGTGGCGAATACCGGGTTCTTGAGGCTGACGCGGGTGAACCACATGTCAGTGCCCGCCCGGCCGCCCGAAGGGCACTGAGCGCCCCCTCGGGGGGCAGCGAACGCAGAGAGCGTGGGGGCTTTTCATGCTAGGGGGCCGTCTTGGGGTTGGAGGCGGCGCGGGACGGCGCCGTCTCGGCCGGCGTGAACCGCACCGCCGTGCCCTCGCGCAGCGGGCCGATGCTGCCGCGGATCACGATCGCGTTGTCGTCCAGGCCCTTGACGGCGACCAGCGTCTCTTTGTCCGCTTCACCGCGAATGCCGAGTTCCACCGGCTGGTGGACCACCTGGTTGTTGAGCACCAGCTGCACATAGGGCGCGGGTTTGTCGGTGCGCACGGCCGTCAGCGGCACCGACAGGGCCGGGGTGCGGGCCGTGCCCAGCGTGCCCTGTGCAAACAGGCCCTGGCGCAGGCCAGCGGCGTCGTCGATCCCCAGGTAAATGAGCACACTGCGGCTGCCGGCCTGGGCGCTGGGGTTGATGCGAGCGACCTTGGCCGTGACCGGCCGGGCACTGCCTTCGACCTGCAGCACGGCGCTCTGGCCGACCCGCACGTCCAGCGAGTCGGCCGCGGCCAGCGTGGCTTCGAGCTCCATGCGGCTCAGGTCCACGATCTCCACCACCTTGGCGTCCACGCCCACGCGCTCGCCGCTTTGGGCCAGGCGTTGCGAGAGCTGGCCGGCAATCGGGGCGCGCAGCACGGTGTCGTCCAGCGACTTGCGGGCCATGTCGACGGCCGCCAGGGCGGCCTTGTGGCTGGCCTGGGCCGCGGCGAAGTTGTTCCACGAGGTGTCGAGCGCGGTTCTGGAGATGAAGCCCTGGTCCACCAGCGCCTTGTTGTTGTCCCACTGGCGCTGGGCGATGTCGATCTGCGCCTTGGCCGCGTCGGCCTGCTCCTGCGCCTGCCTGACGCGCGACTGGTATTCGCTGGCGTCGACCCGTGCGATGACCTGGCCAGCCTGCACGCTGTCGCCTTCGCGCAGCGTCAGGCCCTGCAGCTCGCCGGCCACGCGGGCCTTGACCACGGCCGAGTTCACGGCCTTGAGCGTGCCCGACACCGGCAGGCCTTGTGTGAGCTCGCGGACTTGGGCTTTCACTACCTCGTGGGGCGCCAGTTCGACCACGGTCTGGGTTTTGGTCGCGATGGCCTTGGCCATGGCTTCCTGTTGGGCCCGGCGCTCCGTCAGGGCGCGCAGCACGCTGCCCACGATCAAGAGCAACACGATGGCCACCGCCATCCATTTGAGCCAGCGCTTCATGTTCGGTATTTTCCCGTTCCGTTGCTCGTCTGCGGCCGCACGCACAGGCCGTTGAGGACGGTGTTGGCCTGCAAGGCGATGTAGCGTTCGGGTTCCAGCACGCGGTCTTGCGGCACACAGGCCCCCAGCGAGTGCTTGGACATGATCAGGAAGACCATGGGCGCGATGACGCTGTAGACCGCGTAATCGATGTCGCTGACCTGGAACTCGCCGCGATCCACGCCGCGCTGCAGGATGCGCCGGATCAGCGCCTGGCCTGGTTCCACAACTTCCTGCTGATAGAAGGCCGTGATCTCGGGGAAATTGCGCGCCTCGCTGATGATCAGCTTGGTGATGCCGGAGGCCTTGGTTGCGCCCACGCGCTCCCACCAGACCTTCATGCAATAGCGCAGCATGTCGGCCGAACTGCCTTCATAGGTCTCGAACTCCTCGTTCCATTCCTTGAAGCGGCCCGAGATGTTCTCGCGCACCACGGCCTTGAACAGCTCTTCCTTGCTCTGAAAGTACAGGAACAGCGTGCCCTTGGACACGCCGGCGCGCGCCGCCACCTCTTCGGCCCGGGTCGCGGCAAAGCCTTTTTCGACGAACAGGTCGAGTGCTGCGGCCAGCAGTTCGCCGGGGCGCGCTTCCTTGCGTCGCTCGCGCTTGGCCTGTACCGCGGCTTTCTTCGTGCTGATGAAGTGAGACAGGGTCATGAGGTTAATGACTGGCTGGTTAGTAATGTAGCTTTGCAGCCACTGACCGTCAAGCGCCAACGATAAGCGCAGGGCCGAAATTCCGCTTGTCGTGCGGGTAAAGCTCTGTAAAGCGATGCGCGCTCTCGGGAAAACGCCGGGCCGCCCCAAGTTTTCTTGCACCCCCTCGGGGGGGCCTGACGCGAAGCGGCAGGGGTGGGGCGCTCAGAGGCGGCTGAGCTGCAGGCCCAGCCACTCGTGCAGCAGCTGGCGCGAGGACTGTAGGCCATGGGCCGAAGGCAGCCACTCCAGCAGCGGGCGATTCATCGCAACGATGTAGCCCGTGGGCGCGGCCGTGACCTCGAAGCCGGCCGCCTCGAACGCCCGGACCGAGCGCGGCATATGCCAGGCGTGGGTGACGAGCGCGATGCGCTGGATGCCATCGCGCTTGAGCAGCGCGCCCAGCATGCGGGCGTTCTCGGCCGTGTCGCGCGACTGCTCATCGACCCAGCGCAGCGCGAGGCCATGGTCCTGGAGCGCAGCACGGCGCGCCACCTCGCCCTCGGACGGTGCGGCGGTGCCGGCATTGGCCCAGCCCACGCCGCCGGCGAAGGCCAGCGGCAGCCGGGCCTGTTTCGCGAGCCAGGCGCCATAGCGAAGGCGCGCGGCGGTGAACGAGTTCAGCTGGGCCTGGCCGTATTCCGGCGCCTGCGCCTGGATCCCGCCACCCAGCACGACGACGGCCTGCACCGGGCTGTTTTGAAGCTGGGCCGCCGCCAGGGGCGCAGTCGGCGGCAGCAGGGTCTGCGAAAGCCAGATGGCCACCGCGTTGCAACTGAGCAGCCAGAGCGAGCCGAGCGCAGCCAGCGTCAGCGCGGCGCCGGCTGCTTTCTTTCTCCAGCCCAGCAGCACGCCGAGCAGGGCCAGCAGCAAGGGGGCTGCGGGCGGTAGCACGAGCGCCGTCAACAGCGGTTTGAGTTCGCCGAACTGCAAGTTGCTATTAATTTAGTAGCTAACAAGGCCAGAAATACCTGGGCTGCAGGCCAGAACGATCAATAGAACGCCTGCAGACCGGTCTGCGCCCGCCCCAGGATCAGCGCGTGCACGTCGTGCGTGCCTTCGTAGGTGTTGACCGTTTCGAGGTTGATCATGTGGCGAATCACATGGTATTCGTCGTGGATGCCGTTGCCGCCATGCATGTCGCGGCTCATGCGGGCAATGTCCAGCGCCTTGCCGCAGGAATTGCGCTTGATCAGTGACACCATCTCGGGCGCGGCCTTGCC
>JBOHHM010000172.1:0-12575 GCA_050725495.1 Burkholderiaceae bacterium
GCCATCACCAGGTAGGCGGCCTGCCATGCGTTGTGCTGGTAACCGGCCGAGGCGGCGAGCGTGGTCGCCTGTGCCGCCGGGATGACCTCGGCGCGCGCCGCAATCCACAGCACGCCGGCGCCGGCCCAGATCATGGCCAGCCGGTAGCCGGTCTGGTAGGCCGCCGCCAGCGCGGCCTGGCGGTTGGCGTCGGCCGACTCGATGCGAAAGGCGTCCAGCGCGATGTCCTGCGTGGCCGAACCGAACGCCACCAGCAGGGCGCACCACACCACGGTCTCCAGCGAGGCCTTGGGATCGTTCAGCGCCATGCCCACCAGGCCGGCGACGATGGCGCATTGCGCCAGCAGCAGCCAGCTGCGTCTGCGGCCCAGCAGATGCGTCAGCCCCGGCAGCGGCAGCCGGTCCACCAGCGGCGCCCAGGCCCATTTGAAGGCGTAGGCCAGGCCGACCCAGCTGAGATAGCCGATCGTCGTGCGGTCGATGCCGGCCTCGCGCAGCCGAAAGCTCAGCGTGCCCAGCACCAGCAGCAGCGGCAGACCGGCTGAAAACCCCAGCAGCAGCATGCGCAGCGTTGGTGCCTCAAGATAGATCTTCAGGGTGTCGGCCCAAGGGGGCTTGGCCGCGTCAGAGCCGGGTGTGGTGGAACTCATCAAGGAATAATACGCGGACCGCTTTCCTACCCCCTGTGGAGACTCGAATGAGACAGCAAAAGCCTTTCCTGGCGTCCGCCGCCCGGCGGTGGCTGGGCCATGCCCTCGCGCTGGTGCTGGCCGTTGCGCCGGCCCTCCCCGGCATGGCGCTGGCGCGCGAGGGGGTCGACGTGGGCCAGAACTCGGCCTTTTCCAGGCTGGTGCCTGCGGCCGAAGTGGAGAAATCCGCCACCCAGCAGTACGCGCAACTGCAGCAGCAGGCGGCAGCCAAAGGAGCGCTGGCACCCGACAACCATCCGCAGGTTCAGAGGCTGCGTGCCATCGCCCAGCGCCTCATTCCGCACAGCCTCGAATGGAATCCGCGCGCCAAGGACTGGAAGTGGGAGGTCAACCTGATCGGCTCGAAGCAGATCAACGCGTTTTGCATGCCGGGCGGCAAGATCGCGTTCTACAGCGGCATACTCGACCAGCTCAAGCTGACCGACGACGAGGTGGCCATGGTCATGGGCCACGAAATCGCCCATGCGCTGCGCGAACATGCGCGCGAGCGCATGGGCAAGAGCGTGGCGACCCAGGGCGCAGCGCGCATCGGCGGCGCGGTCGTGGCCGGCATCTTCGGCCTGGACCCGCACCTGACCGACGCCGTGGCCCGCGGTGGCGCGAACCTGCTGACGCTCAAGTTCGGCCGCGAAGACGAGTCCGAGGCCGACCTCGTGGGCATGGAGATTGCCGCGCGCGCCGGCTACGATCCGCGCGCCGGCGTGACGCTGTGGCAGAAAATGGGCGCGGCCAGCAAGGGCGCGCCGCCGCAATGGCTGTCCACTCACCCCGCGGGCAAGACCCGCATCGACGACATCGAGAAAAACCTGCCCAAGGTGCTGCCGCTGTATGAGCGGGCGAAGAAGGGTTGAGGGTTCGGCGTGGGAAGAGGTTCGGTGTTCGGTGTTGAGCGTTCAGCGTGAAATCCGGGCACCCTGCTGATAACGCTCAACGCTCAACGCTCAACGCTCAACGCCCCTCATGTCCCACCTACATAGGGATTCATTTGCCGCTCCCGCCCGAACGTGCTCTCCGGCCCATGGCCGGGGATGAACACGGTCTGGTCGCCCATGGGCCACAGGCGCTCGGTGATGCTCGCGATCAGCGTGGCATGGTCGCCTTGCGGGAAGTCGGTGCGGCCTATGCTGCCGGCAAACAGCACATCGCCGACGAAGGCGCGGTCGATCTCGGGCGAATGGAACACCACATGGCCGGGCGTGTGGCCCGGGCAATGGCGCACATTCAGCGTGTGGGCGCCCAGGCTGACCGTGTCGCCATCGTGCAGCCAGCGCGTGGGCGTGAAGGCCTCGGCGCGCGGAAAGCCGAACATCTGGCTTTGCTGCGGCAGGCCGTCGATCCAGAACTGGTCGCCCGGGTGCGGGCCGATGATGGGCAGCTCAAGCTTGCGTGCGAGTTCTGCCGTGCCGCCCGCATGGTCGATGTGGGCATGCGTGAGCCAGATCTGCTCCAGCGTGACGCCCAGGCGCTCGACTTCGCCCAGCAGCAGGTCCAGATCGCCGCCCGGGTCGATCACGGCGGCCTTCATCGTGTCATCGCACCAGACGATCGAGCAGTTTTGCTGGAAGGCGGTGACGGGGACGGTGCGGTAGTTCAGCATGCGAATCCAGAGTGTTGCAATCAAGGTTTGAAAGCCCGAATTAGGCCATGACCATGGTCATGGCCGCTACACGCCCAAGGACCGGCGCGGGTTGAAGCTGAGTTCGCGCGCCATCGTGCGATAGAGCTCGCGCGCCCGCTCACTGTCTGCCGGCGGCAGTACAAGCTCCAGCACCATGTACAGATCGCCCGGCGGGCTGCCCGGCAGGCCGCGCCCTCTGAGCCGCAGCTTTTTGCCGCCTTGCGAACCCGCCGCAATGGTGACCTCGACCACCCCGTTGGGGGTCGGGGCCCTGACCGCAGCCCCCAAAGCCGCCTCCCAGGGCGCAACCGGTAGCGTGACATAGAGGTCGCAGCCTTCGACCCGGTACATGGGGTGCGGGTTGAACTGAATTTCCAGATAGAGGTCGCCCGCCGCGCCGCCGCCGGCGCCCGGCTCGCCCTGGCCCGCCAGCCGCAACTGCTGGCCTGGCCGGATCCCCGGCGGGATCTGGACGTTCACCACCCTTTCGCGCGTGATCGGGTGTCCTGCGTGGTCACGCGCGGGAAGGCGCAGTTTGAAGCTCGAGGTCGCGCCGTGTACAGCGGTTTCCAGATCAATCGACACCCGGGCGTGGCAGTCGCGGCCGCTGGCCTGGAAACCCCGCTGCCGCGGGTGATGTCGCGCCCGGCCGAAGTCACCCAGATCATCCACGGCCGGGTTGCGGCCAGCGCCACCATAGGGCGCATCGTCCCAGTTCGGCGCCGAGCGAAACTCTCGCGCGGCATGCCAACGCGCGCCGCGCTGGTCGTAGCTGGCCCGTTTGTGTGGGTCGTGCAGCACCTCGTACGCCTCGGCGATCATTTTGAAACGCGCTTCGCTGCCCGGCTCCCGGCTCAGATCCGGGTGGTAGCGGCGCGCGAGTTTGCGGTAGGCGCGCCGGATCTCCTCCTGCGTTGCGCCGCGCGGCACGCCCAGGATCTGGTAGTAGTCATCGAACTCCATCTCCGGCTCCTCAGGCAAGAAAATTCGATGCCTGGCACTCGCCCAGTGGCCGGTCATCGGGGCCTTGAACCTGGTGACACCTGTCCCTATATTGGCGGCGATGGGGCAAAAATCAACCTGGCCGGGCAGGCTGGGTTCAGCCCCGGGGGGAGCGGCAAGGCTGCGGTCTCCAACAGCGTTCCTGCCGCTCGCGCCAGTGACATCCCGGACGACAGCGACAAGCTCAACGTGTATGCGCGTGAGCGCTTTGCCGGATCGTTCAGGCGCGTGGTGAGCCTGTCGGACGACGTGGACTCGGCGCGGGTGGATGCGCTCTACCGCAACGGCGTGCTGCGCATCGTCATTCCCAAGCGGGAAGCGTCGAAACCGCGTCGCATCGACGTGAAGAACCTGGGCTGAAGTGGATTTGCATCAAACGCGAAGGAGGTTTGACATGGATACCAAGCAGGAAATCGTCAAACACGATGCGGGTGCCAGCGAAGTGGCAGCGCTCGTTCCGCCGGTGAATGTGATTGAGGACGACGCCGGCATCACGGTCACGGCTGACCTGCCAGGTGTGGACAAAGACAGCCTGGCCATTCGGGTCGACGGCGACACGCTGACCATCGAGGGGCCCGCCAGTCTCGGTGAGTCCCAGGATATGGAGCCGCTCTATGCGGAGGTCCGGGCCTCGCATTACAAGCGCAGCTTTACCCTGAGCCGCGAGCTGGATACGGCAAAGATCGACGCCGCCATCAAGGACGGCGTGCTCAAACTGTATGTGCCCAAGCTCGAACAGGCCAGACCGCGCCGCATCGAGGTCAAGGCGGGCTGAACCGCGCTGCCGGGCCGCCCCAAGGCGCGAGGGCCCCCTTGGGGGGCAGGGCAGCACACGAAGTGGCAAGCGTGGGGTAATTCTTTTGTCAAAGGCAAACCGGCTGGCCTCGGCGCCTGCCGCCGGGGCCGGCTTGTCATTCGGGAGAACGATGATGAAAGCATTTGCTGAGCTCAAACAGGACTTGCAGGAAGGCTGGAAATCGATTGCCGAGGGCTGGACTCATATGCGCGAGCGCACCGCGAACGCACTGACCCGGTTCAAGCCGACCGAGCGCTCGGGCGCCCCGGTTCAGCGGGCTCAGGACGGGCTGGCCGCACTGACGGCCCCCAGCTGGGCCATGCTGGCCGGCGAAGTCTTCGAGGGCGACCGGCGTATCGTGGTGCGGCTGGAAGTGCCGGGCATGGAGGCGAAAGACTTCGATCTGCAAGTGAACGACAAGCTGCTGATCGTGCGCGGAGAGAAGGACTTTTCGCGTGAAAAGAACGTGGGCCATTACCACCTGCTGGAATGTGCCTATGGCAGTTTTCACCGTGCCATTGCGCTGCCCGCGGCCGTCCGTGCCGACAAGGTCGAGGCCAGCTATCGCCAGGGTGTGCTGCGGATTGAGTTGCCCAAGGTCGAGAGCACGCCACCGCGGCAGGTTGAGGTCAGGGTGCGCTGACATTTCCGCGGCCAAGCGGCTCAGAGGCGCCGGCAGCGGTTGCCCCTGGGCCGCCGCCGGCCCCATGGTGACGAATTTCCATGGGATGCAGGGGCCCGACGGAGTAGAGTCCAAATGGATCCAGGTCGCGCTTGAATTGTCAGCTCGTAGTCCACGCTGATCGGCGCATGGTCCGAGACCTTCTCGCCCTTATGGATCGACTCGCGCCGTGCGAGCGCTGCGGTCGCCGGCGTGGCCAGGTGGTAGCCACTTCGACAAAAAACCTACATCCAATGGAGGATGATTGATCGATCTTCACTGGAGCGATGCGTTTCCACCCTATGCGGCACGACTGCGAAGGTGGGCTTCTGCCCTGGGGAGCGATCCACGCCCCAGGATCAGGGATGAAGTCAGGCTGCCCAAAGCGATGGATCTGATCCGCACACCGATCGGATCACTGGGGCTGTAGACCCGCGCGTTTCATCATCACCTCCGTCAGCGCCATCTCCTGCGTAAAGCCGCGCGTGTAGGCCTCCGGTCCTTGCGGCGTGATCTGTCCACCGCTTTCGACCAGGGCGGCCACCACCGCGGGTTGCTTGAGCGCGCGGTCGAACGCGCTGCGCACCTTGGCGACGACCGCATCCGGCGTGCCAGCGGGTACCGAAATGCCCCCCCAGGACGTGATCTCGACGCCGCGCACGCCCAACTCGGTCAGCGTTGGCACCTTCGGCAACGCCGGGTTGCGCGCCGGGCCGGTGACTGCCAGCGCTTTCAGCTTGCCGGCCTGGATCTGCGGATAGGCGACGGAGAAGATCGGCATGCCGAAGGTGACCTGCTTGCCCAGCACGGCATTGACGATCTCCGACGCGCCCTTGTAGGGCACGTGCGTCGCCTGCACGTTAACGGTGCTGAGCAATAGTTCCATACCCATGTGCGAGGGCGAGCCCACGCCGCCCGAGGCGTAGTCCAGCTTGCCGGGATGGGTGCGCGCCTTGGCAATCAGTTCGTCCAGGCTGCCGATGCTCGAGTCACCGCTGACGATCACCACGGTGTCCGACGTGGTCAACCGCATGATGTGGCGAAAATCCTTGAGTGCGTCGTACCCGGGGTTCTTGTACATGCGCATGCTCGCTGCCATGGGCGCCGCGGAATAGACCCAGGTGTAGCCGTCTGGCGGCGCCTTGGCCGCGACGCGCGCACCAAGGTTGCCGCCCGCGCCCCCCTTGTTGTCGATGACGACTGGTTGGCCGAGCACCGATGACACGGCTTCTGCAAGCACTCGTGCGGTGATGTCAGGGCCGGTACCGGCCAGGTAGGGAACCACCCACTTGATGGGACGGCTAGGCCATTCATCGGCCGCGAGAGCGGGCAACGCGGCAGGAATCAGTGCGGCGGCTACTGCGTGGCCAAGCAGCCTGCGTCGTTGCAGGTCGATCATCATGTCTTTTGTCTCCTTTGTCGTTGGGATGGGTCAGCGCAGCTCGCCGACGAGTTCTCGTGCAATCGTGTTGCGCTGGATCTCGCTGGTGCCGGTCAGCACGCGGTACATGCGCAGCATGCGGAACAGGAACTCGACGCGCCGCCCTTGCACAATGCCCTCGCCGCCATGAATCTGCACCGCGCGGTCGGCGATGCGAAAGGCGGCCTCGGAGCAGAACAGCTTGGCCATCGAGGCCTCGGTACGTGCTTCGCTGCCGGCATCGATCTGGCGCGCGGTCGCGACCATCAGCGCGCGCGCCGCGGCGAGGTCGGTCGCCATGTCGGCCAGCATGTGCTGGATGGCCTGGAACTGACCGATCGCGCGGCCAAACTGGCGGCGCTGGCTGGCATAGTCCCGGGCATCGCGCAAAGCGACGGTGGCCAGGCCGACCATCGCAGGGCAGTGCAGCAGCCGGTTCACCGTGATGCGACCCAGCGCCAGTGCGAGGCCGCGGCCCGGCTCACCGATCAGGTTGCCTGCAGGAACGCGGCAGTCCTCGAGCACGATGTCGCCGGTGTGCGATTGGCCCGCCATGGTCTTGTAGCCGGACTCCACGCGCACGCCGGGCGCCCGGAGGTCGACGAAGAAGGCCGTGACCTCGCGCTGCTGCGGGTCGGCGGCGGTAGAGGCCATCAGCACGGCGTAGTCGGCGAAGGGCGAGCCCGAAATGAAGCGCTTGTGGCCGTTGATGACAAAGTGATCGCCGTCGCGCACGGCACGGGTCTGCACCGCGCCGGCGTCGGAGCCGGCCTCGGCCTCGGTGAGTGCGAAGCAGATCGCCTTTTCGGCCTGCGCCACGGGCACGATGAAGTGCTCCATCTGGTAGGGCGTGGCCTTGCGCGCCAGTGCACCGATGCGGGGAGGCCCGCTCAGTTCGCCGAACACGTGCGGCGCCAGCGGCGAGCCGCTGGCGTAGATCGACTCCTTGATCAGCACATGGTCGAGCACCGAGAGTCCGAGTCCACCCATTTGCGCTGGCAATGTCATGCCGTAGAAGCCAAGTTCGTGCGAGCGCCGCCACACGCGCTGCAGTGTCGCGCGGTCGGCGCCGTTTTCGTGGTCGATGCCTTGTTCGCACGCCAGCGTGGCGAGTTCGCCGTGCAGGAAGTCGCTGACCTTCGCGATCAGTTCGGCAGCGCGCTCGGAGCCTTCGAATGGGGCGTCGAACAGCGGTGCTGGGCGCTCGGATGCGGTAGGAATATGGGTCATGACCTGCCCTTTAATTGACCATGCGGCTGCGACCGGACCAGTAAGGTGCCTGGATCGCCTTGCGCGCCACTTTGCCGTTGGGGTTCTTTGGCAGCGTGCTGACGAACTCGATGTGCCGCGGACGCTTGAAGCCGCCCAGGCGCGACGCGCAAAACGCGTCGAGCGCCAGGCTGTCGGCTGTGCTGCCTGGCTTGAGCACCACGTGCGCAGCCACCGCCTCGCCCCACTTGTCGTCGGGGATGGCGAACACGCAGGCATCGGCCACGGCCTCGTGCCGGTAGAGCACCGCCTCCACCTCGGAGGGGTAAACGTTGAAACCGCCGCTGATCACCATGTCCTTCTTGCGGTCAACGATGTAGACATAGCCATCATCGTCCATGCGGGCCAGGTCACCGGTGTGGTAGCGGCCGTTCTTCAGTACCTCTGCGGTGAGATCCGGCGCGCGCCAGTAGCCAGCGAACACATCGGGGCCGCTGACCACGATCTCGCCGATCTCGCCGGTGCCCACGCTCTGGCCGTCATCGTCCACGATCTCGACCTTCGATTCCAGAAAGGGCCGGCCGCAGGAGGCCAGGCGCTCAGGCATGGCGGCGCGCGCGAACAGGTGGTCTTGCACCGTGAGACCACACACGCCAGAGGTGGTTTCGCCCGCACCGTAGCCCTGCGAGAGGATGGGTCCGAACACGTCCATCGCGCGCAGGATTCGGGCCGGTGCCATTGGCGCGGCGCCATAGCCCAGGCGCTGCAGATCGGGAAGCGGGCGGTACTGGCTCTCCAGTTCGGCCAGCAGCATGTTGATCATGGTCGGCACCATGAAGGTGTGCGTTATGCGCTCGGCGCGCATGTCGGCGATGAAGCGCCCCGGCTCGAAGCTGGAGAATAGGCGGATGGTCGCGCCGCTGCACAGCGCCGGCACGATCTGCATGCCCGCGGCGTGCGTGATCGGTCCCACGAGGCCGAGCAGGTGGCCGGAATGCATGCCCTCGGAGCGCGTGAGGAACTTGCGCAGCTGGGCCAGCCGGTTGCCGAAGGTCTGCATGGCTGCCTTCAGCACGCCCGAGGAGCCGGAGGTGTAGTGCAGCACCGCCACCTCGTCGGCCTCGACGCTCGCTGGCGTGAAGGCGTCGCTGGCGCTCGCCAGCGCCCCTTCGTAGGAGGTCGCGGCCTCGGCCGGGACGTCGAGCAAAAGGAGGCGCGGCGCCTGACCCTTGAGATGCGGCATGAATGATTCCGCCCGCTCAGCCGTGGTCGCGACCAGCGCCGCATCGCTGTTGGCCACAATGTCGCCGACCTCAGCGGGCGAGAGCCGTGCGTTGTAGGGCGCCTTGACCAGCGCGGCCTTGTAGCAGGCCAGCTCGATCTCGACGATCTCGATGCAGTTGGG
Organism: Burkholderiaceae bacterium; assembly: GCA_050725495.1. Taxonomy (GTDB): domain Bacteria; phylum Pseudomonadota; class Gammaproteobacteria; order Burkholderiales; family Burkholderiaceae_C; genus JBOHHM01. The sequence continues at coordinate 8,822 of JBOHHM010000172.1, forward strand.
CAGGTAAATGCCCACGCGGTCGCCGCGCTGCAGTCCGGCGCCGAGCAGGGCATTGGCGAGGCGGTTGGAGCGCTGCTCCAGTTCGGCGTAGGTGATGCTGCGCGTCGGGCTCTTGACGGCAATTTGTCGGGCGAAGGCGCGTGTGCCGCGCGAGACGAGTTCGCCGACGTTGGCGACCCGGTGGGTGGGCTGGCTCAAGTGATCTCCTTTGTCGTGTGGCACGTCCTGCGTGCCACTGGACTCCGACTGTTCCAGAAGTTGAGGCGATCAAGGAAATACTGTTTGTTGATGCGAAGCCATCAACTGATGTGATGACCCTCGGTGCTCATGCTCAAGTACGCAGCAGCAGTTCGGCCTCCCACCGTCGCTCGCGGATCAGGCGCATCACTTCCTGCCGGAGTACATCGATCACGACGCGCGTCGCCGCGTCCGGCATGCGGTCGGCCGGCGTGGCAAGACAGTAGCTGCGCTGCAGCGTTGGCTTGACCACCTGCGCCACGATCCAGCCCTTGCCGACAGGCGGGCTGTCCGCCAGTGCGCAGGCTGGCGTGAAGGTGAAGCCCGCCCCGCAGACGTAGAGCGAGCGAATGACGCGCGCCGAGTCGTGCTCGTGTACCACGTTCAGCGCAACGCCGAACCTCGCGGCCGCGTCCTCCACGCTACGGCGGATCGAGAAGCGGCGCGACTGCAGCACCAGCGGCAACTCGGCCGCATCGCGGAAGTCGATCTCCGGTCGCCCAGCCTTGCGGCCACGGACGGTGCGCAGCAGCTTCGAGACCTTGCCATCCACGTCCTGCCCACAGACAAAGATCGACTCGCGCGCCAGCGGCTCGCAGCGCAGCCCTTCGACCTGCGGCGTGTCTACCAGGATGCCGACATCGGCCCGGCGGTCGAGCATCGCCTTCTTCACCATCAGGCTGAGGTTGTCAAGCACGAACACGCGGATACGCGGATGGCTTTTCTTCAATACGGCCAGCACCGGCCCGAGCAGGAGTGACGCCAGCAGGAAGGGCGCGGCGATGGTGACGGAGCCCTCGGGCCCCTGCGGCAGGCGCTGGATGCGTTCGCGCACCGCCTCTGCATCGGAGAGCAGTCGACGCGCATCCTCGTAAAGCTGTATGCCTGCCGGCGTTGGCGTGACACCCGCATACGACCGTTCGAAGAGCTGTGCGCCGAGCTCGTTTTCGAGCTTCTTGATTTGCGCCGTGAGCGCTGGCTGCGCGATGTAGAGCGTACCCGCCGCGCGCGAGAGGCTCCCGGCCTCAAGCACGGCGATGAAATAGCGGAGGGTGCGAAGATCCATTTGACGCGGTCATTTGCAAACGCACTGCGGAGAATATGGCTGTGGTGCAAATATTCAAGCAGTCGAGGATTCGGAGACGAAGGCGCCGCGAGCCTCAGGCCGAAAGCATCGCGTCCCAGATTGCAAGCGCAGTTTGACGGTCCGCTGCAGGTTTTGAACGCCCATTGATCTTCATTGGTCGAAGCGCTTCAGAGGGTAAGGTCGTAGTTAATGGTCAGCGGTGCGTGGTCAGAAAATCGCTGTTCCTTGTAGACAGTCGCGCTCCTGGCTTTCACGGCAAGAGAGGGAGACGCCAGGTGGTAGTCGAGGCGCCACCCGACATTGTTCGCATAGGCCTGGCCGCGGTTGCTCCACCAGGTGTAGGCGGTGTCGGTGGCGGTCGGCTGTAACTGGCGGTAGACGTCGACCAGACCGGCGCCGGCACCAGAATTGTTCAACAGCTTTGTCATCCAGGCGCGTTCTTCGGGCAGGAAGCCGCTGTTTTTCTGATTGCTGCGCCAGTTCTTGAGATCGATCTGCTGGTGCGCAATGTTCACGTCGCCGCACAGGATGAACTCGCGCTGGCTCTTGAGCTCGACCAGGTGCGGGTAGAACTCGTCGAGAAAGCGGAACTTGGCCTGCTGCCGCTCTTCGCCCGAGGAGCCGCTCGGGAAATAGCAACTGATCAGCGAGAGCTTGCGCTGCGGCGTGTCAAAGCGCAGCTCCACATAGCGGCCTTCGGCGTCGAACTCGGGCGAGCCGTAGCCGATGATCACGTCGCTGGGGGCGTGGCGGGTGTAGAGCCCGACGCCGGAATAGCCCTTTTTCTCGGCGAAGTGGAAGTGGCCCGGGAGCCCGGCCAGTTCCTCGAAGCGGCCACTCACATCGGCAGCCTGGGCCTTGATTTCCTGTACGCAAATACAATCGGGTTGGGCCTTGGCCACCCAGGCTTCGACCCCCTTGGTGGTGGCGGAGCGGATGCCGTTGAGATTGAGGCTGGTTAATTTGAACAAGGATTTCCCCATGGTTGGTGGCGCGCAGCCGGTTGAGCAGGATCAGCTGGCCCAGGATTTCGTGCAATTTTCCGTCGATTCCGGCGTCTTGCGTTTTGGCGAGTTCAAGACCAAGGCCGGTCGCCTGAGCCCGTATTTTTTCAATGCGGGCCTGTTTGACGATGGCGCCAAGCTCGGCAAACTCGCCGAATTCTATGCAAAGCGCCTGCTGGCCAGCGGCATCGAGTTCGACATGATCTTCGGTCCGGCCTACAAGGGCATTCCGCTGGGCGCGGCCGTGGCCATCGAGCTGGCGCGGCTGGGGCGCAACGTGCCCTTCGCCTACAACCGCAAGGAAGCCAAGGACCATGGCGAGGGCGGCACCCTGGTCGGCGCGCCGCTCAGGGGCCGGGTGCTGATCGTCGACGATGTGATGTCGGCCGGCACCGCGGCGCGCGAGTCGATCGCCATCATCCGGGCTGCCGGCGCCACCCCGCATGCTGTGGCGATCGCGCTGGACCGCCAGGAGAAGGCCACGGAAAACGGGGTCGATGTCGAGCACAGTGCGGTGCAATATGTGCGCGACCAGCTGGGCCTGCAGGTTTGTGCGATTGCGAGGCTGGCCGATTTACTGCAGTATCTGTCGCAGGGCCGTGAGGGCGGACTGGGTGTCCACCATGAACGGGTGTTGGCGTACAGGCTGCGCTACGGCGTGGGTTGAGGACGGATGTGCTTGGTGGGACTTGGGGCGCGGTGATGACAGTGGTGCTCGGCAGCTGGCTGGCGCCGGTTGCGGCGCAGGGCATTTACACCTGCACCGATGGCCAGGGGCGCAGGCACACGTCCGACCGGCCTATCGCCGAATGCCTGGACCGCGAGCAAAAAGAGCTCAACCCCAGCGGCACGGTGCGCCGCAAGCTCGGGCCCACGCTGACCGCGCAGGAGCGGGCGGCCAAGGAAGAGAAGGACCGCCAGGCCGAGGCCGAGCGGGCTCGACTGGCCGAGGAAAAGCGCCGCGACCGCGCCCTGCTGACGCGCTACCCCAACAAGGCCGAGCACGACAAGGAGCGCCAGGCAGCGCTCAGCCAGGTCGACGAGGTCATCAAGGCCGCGACCCGGCGGGTCGGCGAGCTGATCGGGCAGCGCAAGAGCATCGACGCTGAATTCGAGTTCTACCAAAAGGACCCGTCCAAGGCGCCGCCGTGGCTCAAGCGCCAGGTCGAGGAAAACGAGCAGAGCCTGGCGATTCAGCGGCGTTTCATCGCCGATCAGGAAGGCGAGAAAAAGCGCGTCAACGCGCGCTTTGACGAGGAACAGGTCAAGCTCAAGTCGCTGTGGCTGCTGCAGGCGCCGGCCGCCAGCACCGAGCCGGTCAAGCCAGTTTCCGCTTCAACAGCTCGTTGACCTGCTGCGGGTTGGCCTTGCCCTTGCTGGCCTTCATGATCTGGCCGACCAGCGCGTTGAACGCCTTGTCCTTGCC
>JBOHHM010000173.1:0-7770 GCA_050725495.1 Burkholderiaceae bacterium
AACGGCATGGACCCCGAGTACTCGGTGCTCGGCCGCGTCGCGCGCCGCATCTGGGCCGTGGCGATGAAGGAGAAGTACGGCGCCAACCCGCGCTCGCAGATGCTCAAGTACCACATCCAGACGAGCGGCCGCTCGCTGCACGCGCAGGAAATAGCCTTTAACGACATCCGCACCACGCTGCAGGCGCTGATCGCGGTCTACGACAACTGCAATTCGCTGCACACCAACGCGTTCGACGAGGCGATCACCACGCCGACCGAAGACAGCGTGCGCCGCGCCATGGCGATCCAGCTGATCATCAACCGCGAATGGGGCCTGGCCAAAAACGAGAACCCGAATCAAGGGGCATTCATCATCGAGGAGCTGACCGAGCTGGTCGAGGAAGCGGTGCTCGCCGAATTCGACCGAATCGCGGAGCGCGGCGGCGTGCTCGGCGCCATGGAAACCGGCTACCAGCGGGGCCGTATCCAGGACGAGAGCATGCACTACGAGATGCTCAAGCACACGGGCGAGCTGCCCATCATCGGCGTCAACACCTTCCGCAACCCGCATGGCGACGCGGTGCTGGAGAAGCTCGAACTGGCGCGCTCGACCGAGGAGGAAAAGCAAAGCCAGCTCACGCGCCTGCAAGAATTCCATGCCAGCCACGCAAGCGAAGCGCCGGCCCAGATCCGCCGGCTGCAGCAGGCCGTGATCGAGAACAAAAACGTGTTCGAGGTGCTGATGGACGCCGTGCGCTGCTGCTCACTCGGGCAGATCACCCATGCGCTGTTCGAAGTGGGTGGGCAGTACCGGCGCAATATGTAGCGGCCCGCAGGCGCTCACTGCCCACCCCAGGTAGGAGCGAGCGGATTCAGTGGCGACCGAGGTAGCGCACCGTCTCGGGCTTGTCGAGAGGCAGCATCTCGAAGTAGGCGCTGTGTTTCTTGAGCAGCGTCGAAGGTTTGGCATTTTTCTTGAGCACGCCGCTGTCGTGCAGCTTCTTGCCGACCACATTCAGCCGCACGTTCTGGCCATGCCGCAGCTCCGGGCAGGACTCCAGGACCTGCGCCACGGTGTCCGGCATGCTTGCCACCACAGCTGCCAGGGCCGGTTTGGCGACGGCCTGTCGCTTTGACTTTGCCGCGGGTGCCGCCGTGTCAGCCGGCTTGGCCTTGGCTTGATGAGGCGCGGCGGGTGCCGAACCCTTGGCTGCCGGTTTGGCTTTCGCCTTGATCGCTGTGCGGGTCTTGCGCGGACTGATGATCTCGAAAGCGTCGTACACCCGCAGATAGTCGCGCTCAATGTCCTTGGCCGACTTGCCTTCCTGTCCGAACCCTGTGACGCGACAGCCGAGCTCGCGCAGCCGAACGATCAGCGGTGCGTAATCGCGGTCGGACGACACCAGCACCACCTCATCGACCGGCTGACGCAATACCAGTTCGACGGCATCGATCGCGAGCACCAGGTCGGTCGCATTGGGCCCCGCAAAGGTACTCGGCAGCAATCGGATCGCGTGGTCTTTTGCCAGTTCGGCGAACTCGTTCATCTTCTGAACGCTGCCGTAGGCGCGCCGGTGCTGCAACATGTGCTTGCGGGTTTGCAGGTGCTCGAGCACCTGGGCCACAACGTCGGTAGAGACGTTGTCCGTGTCGATCAGGAGGGCTGTGCGGCTTTTGTGTTCCATGTTTCAGACCGGTCAACCTAGAAACGGCAGTTGGATGCGCCCGAGTGTGCCGTGATCGGCGTGTCAGGCAAGACGCGACAACGCAGCGGGCTGCTGCCCGCAAGGCGGAGCAACGCGGCATGGTGCGGCGAGCGCGGCGCAATCGGGTGCATAGCGCTGTCACCGAGACGGTGAATTCCATCGAAGGCAAAAATCTCGGTGTTCATGCGACTCTGATGAGAATGACGAGCGGTCAACTGCCGTTTCTAGGTTCAGTCGCCCCCGCGGCGCCAGACCGCCACCAAGGCCCTGGTCTTCTGCCAGAGCGACAAGCGCTCGTCGGACAGGGCATCGAGGAAGTCCGACAGGCGCTTGGATTTCGCGATGGTGTAGAGGGTCAACGCAATGGTGGCCACGAACACGACGCCGAAGATCAGCAGCCGCCGGACCATCGGGGCGTCGGCTTCGGCCAGCAGGTTCATGCCGAGAAAGCCGGTGGTGACGGTGCCAATCAGACCGAACATCGTCACCACGGTCAGCCGCACTATGGTGTCGGCCTGGCGGCGCAGGCTGTCGGCGCCGAGGTAGTCGTTCATGTCGGCGATGCGCTCCTTGACCTCGGCGTACAGCGGGTCCAGCCCGAGATGGGTCGCGCACAAATGAAACAGCGCGCGCACCTGGGCCTGCTCCGAGACCTCATGGAACCAGTAGCGGTGCGTGAAGCGCAAAAAGCCCTCGAAGCTGGCGCGGATCGCGCGCTTGAAGCGCCGCACGCTGCCGGGGCTGCTGACGTCGAGCTGCTTGAGGGCCTCGACCAGCCGGTCGGAGTACATCAGCAGCGCCGCCTTCTGGAAATGCGCGATCAGGAACAGCAGGAAATGCTGGTGGCGAAACTGCGCCAGCACGCCGCGGTCGCGGCAGGCGAAGAATTCGGAGCGCGCATCGCCCACCACCACCAGCGAATGGCCGCTGCACAGATAGCGCGTATGGGGGGCCACGCCGCCCTCGGCCCAGAAGCGGTCATAGCAATAGCGCTGCTCGAAGTCGGCCAGGTGGGCCTCGGCATAGGGCAGCGCGGTGTCGCCCTCCTGGCCCATGGCCCCGGCACCGGTCACCAGGCCCAGGCGCACGAAGTCGCTGCGCGTGAGCGCGCGCGGATCGTCCAGCGCCAGGTAGGCCATCAGCGGCATGCGGTAGTACTCGATCTGGCGGTAGCGCAGCGGCCCCTCGCGGTCCGAATGGTCGATCACCAGCGGCTCCAGCACATAGGCCCAGTGCGCCGCGATGCGCGGCGCGCGGTGCTCGCAGACATGGGCCAAAAAGGCCTCGCGCTGCTGGGCATCGGAGCGCGCCAGCACCTGGCCGCCGGCATCCAGCCATTCAACGCCGGCCAGGCTGTGCAGCGCCTGGCCCTGCGCGTCCCAGCCGGCCGGGTAGCCGCGGCCGAAGCGGTAGAGCAGGTCCTGGGCCTGCGCCAGCGACAGGTCATCGGCGGCGACTTCGACATTGAGCAGCACCAGATCGACGTCGAAGAAGAAGTACAGGTCGACATGCACGATGTCGAGCGTGACGGGCAGATCCCCGGCCCGGGCCGCCAGGCGCACCTGGGCGATGTCGTGGCGGCGGAACACGCGCATCGGCGAACCGGCTTCGCTGTCACCGGCAGGGCCTGTGCCGTGGCGCGAACGCCCCTCGCCGTAGAGGAAGCGCTGCACATAGGGCAAAAAGGTCACGAACTCGTTGTAGTGGCGCTCGTGAAAGCCCTCGCTGCCGCCGGTGTACTCGTCCACCACCTCGCGCCAGGGCGAGGCCCCGCCGCGCTCCGCCATGTCGCACAGCAGTTGCCAGGGCCTTTGCTGCAGGCCCGCAGCCCCGGCCACGGGCATCAGCCGCAGCGGCCACAGCAGGACTTGGCGGAAGTGCCGCACACGCGGTGGATCGGGCAAATCGGAGGCAGTGGCCGTCATGGTCGCAGCAATGAGCACAGCATGGCAAAAGTGTAAATGAGCCGATCGGAGGCCGGGACAGGCAAGACCTTACATCTGGTTGCAACTGGGCGCAGGAAATTGCAGTCCCCGGCCTTGAATCCGCGATCCTTTCGGCCGCTGGCGCGTTCTAAACAGAGGGACGATGCATCGCGGCCCGAAGCCGCAGGAGAGAACGACATGAAAGCATCTTCAGGGGTCTCCAGGGTCTGGCGCCGCGTCCTGGTGCTGGTGGTGCTGGCACTGATCGCTGCAGCCTCGCTCAGCCTCGGGGCCCTGGCGCAGACCACGGCCACCGGCGATCCGTCCGGCCGGGTGGCGCGGCTCAGCCACCTCGAGGGGGCCGTGAGTTTTTCGCCGGCCGACGGCGGCGAATGGACCCCGGCCGTGCTGAACCGGCCGCTAACCCGCGGCGACCGGCTGTGGGTGACCGCTGGCGCTCGCGCCGAGCTGCACGCGGGCTCCACCGCCTTGCGGCTCAACGGCCCGAGCAGCCTGGACCTGGCCATGCTGGACGACCAGCGTGCCCAGTTCACGCTCAGGCAGGGCACGCTGAGCCTGCGCGTGCGCAGCCTGCTGCAGGACGAGCGCTTCGAGATCAACACCCCCAACCTGGCCCTGGTCCTGACGCAGCCCGGTGAGTACCGGCTGGACGTGGACCCGCAGCGCAACCTGACCCGCATCTCGGTGCAGTCCGGCGCCGGCACGGTCCATGGCCAGGGCGGCGAGTCGCTGGGCTTTGGCGGGCGGCAGCAGCTTGCCTTCACGGGCACGGACCTGACGCAGCTGGCCACGCAGGAGCCCCAGGACGGGTTCGATCGCTGGGTGGCCGAACGCAACCGCCGCGAAGACCAGTCGGTGTCTGCCCAATATGTGTCTCGCGATACCCTGGGCTACCAGCAGCTTGATGACCATGGCGACTGGCGCACCGACCCGGGCTACGGCCCGATCTGGGTGCCGCGCATCACGGTAGCGGACTGGGCGCCCTACCGCTGGGGCCATTGGACCTGGATCGCGCCTTGGGGCTGGACCTGGATCGATGATGCGCCTTGGGGCTTCGCCCCATTCCACTACGGGCGCTGGGCCCACATCGGCGCGCGCTGGTGCTGGGTACCGGGCCCCATCGTGGCGCGCCCGGTCTTTGTGCCAGCCCTGGTGGTCTTTGTCGGGGCCCACCACACGCACGGGCACTTCAAGCTGGGCGCAGGCCACCCCGGCGTCGCCTGGTTCCCGCTGGCCCCGGGCGAACACTGGCGCCCGGCCTTCCGGGCCAGCCCGGGTTTTATCGCCCATGCGAACAAAGCCGTGACGCATCACGCTGCGCACGCAGGCCACGGCTTTCGGCACCAGCACATGGCGTCTGCCGTGACGGCCGTGCCCGCCGACGCCTTTGTCCATGGGCAGCCCTTGCGCGATCATGCGCGGCGGGTGGACCCGGCCGAACTGGCGCGCGCGCAGGTCGTGGCGCCACCGCCTCCCGGCGTGCAGCATCGCGCTTTCCCGAGCATGGCCCGCCCACCGCTGTCCGCCGCCCATGCGCCCAGGTCGCTGGAGCCGGCCCATGGGGTCGCACCGGCACTGACCCTGCCGCGCGCCGTGCCGCAGCCGCCCCAAATGGCCCCGCTGGCGCAGCCTCCTGCTCAAGCCGCCGTGCGGGCACAGCCGGCAAGAGTGCAAGGGCAACGAGACCTGCCGGCCTTCACCGTACGGCCTGACATCGCCCCGCGTCAGGTCGACGGCGCCCTGCCTGGACGACCGCAGCCGCAAGCTCAGCCGCCCCTGACACGCGAACATCAGGGCCCGTCCCTGCACAGAGACCAGGCCCACCGTGCCCAAGGGCCGCAGATGCACATGCGGCCCCCGCAAATGCATGCACCTCCGCGGCAGATGCAGGCGCCGCCTCCGCAGATGCATGTGCTGCCACCCCAGGTGCATGTGCGCCCTGCTCAGGCGCAACACCCGGCGGCCTCGCCCGAGCACCGGGACCGGGCCCGTTCCCACGAGGACCTGCGGCAGCGCCATGGCGGCGGCGGCCACCAGCACCGGGGCCGCGACTAGTCAGGGACTCAGTCGCAGCAGCGGTAGGCCAGGCCGACGGTGGCCCTGACGCTGCTGGCCTGGCGCGTCAGCGGGCTGGCCGCGGCGTCGCCGAGCAGCCGGGAGAAGCCCAGGCCCGCGAAGGCGATCCAGCGTTTGTTCAGCGCAGAGGTGATGCCCAGGCCGAGGTGCGCGTTGGTCAGGCCGGCTCCCGGCGCGAAGGCCGCGTAGCCCGTGCTGGCCGCCGACGCGGCCGACACCCCATAGTAGATTCTCATATGCTGGCCGTCGGCCCAGCCCAGTCCGACGCTGGCCGACCACTCGGTGCGCGGCGTGAGCCGGTCCCGGTAACCGATGCTGGTGGACGCGGTCGCGCCCCCGTCACGGCCCAGCAAGTCCTGGGACACGCTGAGCCCCAGCGCCCAATGCGGGGTGAGCGCGTAGCCGGCAGACACGCGGCCGCGCAGCGTGCTGCGCACCTCGGGCAAACCGGCCAGTGCGGGGTCGCCGGCGGAGGAACGTCCCGGGTCGACGCGCAGTGACGCGCCGATTTGCAGGCGGTTGCCGCGCAGCAGATCCGCACTGACCCCCGATCCGGCGACGTCCCCGTTGAAACCGAGCAGGGCGCTGCCGCCGGAGGTGCTGATGCGCAAGCGGCCATAGCGCAGCGCCGCCACCGGCCGGAGTTTGAGCTCGCGGCTGCTGCTGCCGGCGTAGCTCGGCGATGAGACCAGCCCAGCCCCCAGCAAATAGCTGAATTTGTTGGGCGCCTCCGTCACCAGTTCCCCGTCGGCCGCGGTCGCGTTGGCGCCGAGCAAAGCGGCCAGCACGGTCCCCAAGGCCGGCCTCAGCGCACGGGGCCCAGGGCGGTCGCGGGGGCGGGCGGGGTTTCGTGTGCTCACGGGTGCGGCAGGGCTTGGCATGGTTGAGATCGTGGCGCTGGAGCAACCATCTTAAGAGCGGCGCCGCTGGCCGAACCCGTGAGCCCCCTGTGCGCCCCGGCGCGGGGCGCTGGAAACCGCAGAATCGCTACGTTTTCAATAGCATCTCACGTCCATCTGGCGTTGGTTGGAATCCAATTTCATTCAAAACGTGTCGAATTGAAACCCAGCGCTCAATCTGCCAGCAAGCGCACTTTCACGCTCTTGCCCTTGACCCGGCCGGTCGAGAGCTTGTGCAGGGCCTGACGCGCGATGCGCCGCTCTACCGCCACATAGGTGGAGAACTCGTTGACGTTGATCTTGCCCACCTGCTCCTTGGCAAAGCCCGCCTCGCCGGTGAGGGCGCCCAGAATATCGCCGGCGCGGATCTTTTCCTTGCGCCCACCGGCGATCTGCAGCGTGGCCATGGGGGGCGCCAAGGGCTCGGGACTCGCAGGCTTGAGTTCATCCAGGGGGTGCCACTCGGATTCACGGCCCTGCATCAGCTCGATCTTGCCCACGCTGCCCATCTCGTCCAGGCTGGCCAGGCTTAGCGCCAGCCCCGGCTCGCCCGCGCGGCCCGTGCGGCCGATGCGGTGGATATGAACCTCGGGGTCGGGCGCGATGTCCACATTGATCACGGCCTCGAGCTGCTCAATGTCCAGCCCGCGCGCGGCCACGTCGGTGGCCACCAGCACCGAGCAACTGCGGTTGGCAAACTGCACCAGCACCTGGTCGCGCTCGCGCTGCTCGAGCTCGCCGTACAGCGCCAGCGCGCAAAAGCCCTGGGCCTGCAGCACGGCCAGCAGATCGCGGCACTGTTGCTTGGTATTGCAAAACGCCAGCGTGCTGACGGGGCGAAAGTGGTTGAGCAGCAGGCTCACCGCATGCAAGCGCTCGCCGTCCCTGATCTCGTACCAGCGCTGCACGATCTGGCTGCTCTCATGCTGCGCCTCGACCTTGACGGTCTGCGGTTCGCGCATGAACTGCGCGCTCAGCTTGGCAATGCCTTCGGGGTAGGTGGCGGAAAACAGCAGGGTTTGCCGCTGTTTCGGACACTGGCGCGCCACGGTGGCGATGTCGTCGAAGAAGCCCATGTCCAGCATGCGGTCGGCTTCGTCGAGCACCAGGGTGTTGAGCGCCTCCAGGCTCAGCTTGCCGCGCTCCAGGTGGTCCATGACGC
>JBOHHM010000174.1:0-5634 GCA_050725495.1 Burkholderiaceae bacterium
TCAAGCCGCGCTCGACATAAGCGCGCAGTGCCGCCTGGGCCTGCGCCGGCGTGGCTTGTTCGGCCACGAGCCGGCGCAGCGTCTGCAGCGCGTCCTGCTGGCGGCGCAGCCGTTCGGCGTAACTGGCGTGGGGGTCGAAGCTCGATAGCGCCGCGTGCTGGCGGATCACGTCTTTCTGGGCCTCGTCGAGCGGGCCGTAAATCCGCTCGCTGCGCTCCAGCCACTGCTGGTAGCGCTTGGCCTGCTGCTCCTTGGGCGCGCTCAGCAGCCAGTCGCGGCGGTAGTCGGCATTGTTCTTGGCGTATTTGCGCTCCAGATGCTGTAGCTGCTCGGCGCTCAGGCTCAGCGCCAGCGCTGCCGCGGCGGGCTCGGCCTGCTCCAGCAGCGCGGCGAGCCGGCCGCGCAGCTGGAGCAGCAAATGGCAGGCCTGCTCCGGCGTGATCGAGGCCGGGGCCAGCTGCTCCATCGCCTGCAGCAGCGCGGCGTAGTGCGGCAGTTCGGTGTGGCGGTGCCATTGCTGCAGCCGGGCCAGGTCGGTGCGCACGCGCAGCGACTGCGCTTCATTGAAATTCACATAGCCGTCGAGCCACCAGTAGCTCAGTTCCGGCGCCTGGTTGTAGGCGAGCCTGATGGCGCTGCAGGACTGCAACATCAGCGTCACCGCGGCCACACCGATAATTCGCAGAAATGTTGAAGGACGACGCATGACGACAGAAGTGGATGTGGTGATCATGGCCGCGGGCAAGGGCACGCGCATGAAGAGCAGTTTGCCCAAAGTGTTGCACCGATTGGCCGGGCGTTCACTGTTACAGCATGTAATCGATACCGCCGCGGCGCTCAAGGCCCGCCACGCGGTGGTGATAACCGGCCACGGCGCTACAGAAGTTGAAGCAGCATGCGCTCGTCCCACGGGGGCTACGAGCGGTTTTGACGTGAAGTTCGCGCGCCAGGAGCCCCAGCTGGGCACCGGCCACGCGGTGCAGCAGGCCTTGCCCGGGCTGCCCGACGACGGCCTGGTCGTCGTGCTCTCAGGTGACGTGCCGCTGACCGAGGCCCAGACCTTGCGCGCCTTGATCGAGGCCGGTGGTCCTGACAAGCTGGCCCTGCTGACGATCGAGCTGGCCGACCCCACGGGCTATGGGCGCATCGTGCGCGAAGGGCTCCTGGTGCAGGCCATCGTCGAGCACAAGGATGCCAGCGATGCCCAGCGCGCGGTCCGCGAGGTCTACAGCGGCATCATGGCCGTGCCGGCTTCGCTGCTCAGGCGCTGGCTGGTGCGGCTGGACAACCGCAACGCCCAGGGCGAGTACTACCTGACCGACATCGTGAAGTTCGCCGTGGCCGACGGCGTGCCGGTGGTCGCGCATAAGATCGACGACGCCCTGCAGGTGGCCGGCGTCAACAGCCCCGTGCAGCTCGCCGAACTCGAGCGCGCCTACCAGCGGCGCCAGGCCCAGGCCCTGATGGAGCAGGGCGTGCGCCTGGCCGACCCCGCGCGCTTCGACCTGCGCGGTGAGCTGCTCTGCGCTCAGGACGTGGAGATCGACGTGAACTGCCTGTTCGAGGGCCGGGTGTCCCTCGGGCTGGGCGTGAAGATAGGCGCCAACTGCGTGATCGCCAATGCCGCCATTGCCGCCGGGGCCGTGATCCATCCGTTCACCCATATCGACGGCGAAAAGCTCGGCGCGAGCGTGGGCGAGGGCGCGCTGGTCGGGCCGTTTGCCCGCCTGCGCCCGGGTGCGCAGCTGGGAGCCGAGGTCCATATCGGCAACTTTGTCGAAGTGAAGAACAGCACCCTGGCCCAGGGCGCCAAGGCCAACCATCTGGCGTATCTCGGCGACGCGACCGTGGGCGAGCGCGTCAACTACGGCGCCGGCAGCATCACGGCCAACTACGACGGCGCCAACAAGCACCGCACGGTGATCGAGGACGATGTGCACATCGGTAGCAACTGCGTGCTGGTCGCGCCCGTCACCATAGGCCGGGGCGGCACGGTCGGCGGCGGCTCCACCATCACCAAGGACACGCCGCCCGGCGCCCTGAGCGTGGCGCGCGGCAAGCAGCTGAGCATCGCGAACTGGCAGCGGCCCGTGAAAAGGAAGGGCTGAGGCCCGCCCATTCAAGCCTGTGTCATCGGATCACGCAGGCCCCACGGGCTCAAGACCGCCCATCGAGCCGTGGCTTAAAACCAACGTCCAAACGCTGGGTAAACCCTTGTTTTGACCTGACCCCCCTGTCAAATCTGACAGGGTCAGCGCGCTGTTTTTCAAAACTTGTGATGGACCACACAAGTAATTCGAAGGCTCTAAATGTAAGCTTCGTAACAATATGAACAACGGGCTCCTCCCTGCAGGGGCGTTGGTATGGGACATCAGGACATTGAGGCCGGGGACCTGCTCTGGGCCCTGGGTTCGTGCAGCGCACTTCACGGCAAACCGTTTGACCCCCAGCTGCTGCTCAAGCAGCAAGCGCCGCCTTACAACGCAGCGACGCTGATTGCCGCCGCGCGGGCCCTGGGCTTTCAGGCCCGCGCGCTGGCCCTGTCGTTGCACAGCCTGGCCGGCCAGGCGGCCTCCGCCACCACCGTGTTGCTGCTCAAGGCCAAAGAAGGCTCGGCCGAACAGACCTCTGCCCTGGGTCTGCTGGTCAGCGCCACGCCCACCAGCATCAGCTGGGTGCCCGCCGGCGCGCAGCAGCCGCTGACCGAGCGGCTGGCGGACTTTGGAGCGCGCTACAGCGGCCAGGCCATTGTGCTGGCGCCCCGGCCCGAAGCCGTCAACGTTCCTGACAGCCCGGCCACCCGCAGCGCCGGCTTCGGCTTTCGCTGGTTCGCACCCGAGCTGCTCAAGCACCGCAAGGTCTGGCGCGACGTGCTCGGCGCCAGCCTGGTGCTGCAGCTGGTCGCGCTGGGCCTGCCGCTGTTCACCCAGGCCATCATCGACAAGGTCATCGTGCACCGCACGCAAAGCACGCTGATCGCGCTGGCCATCGGCATGGCCCTTTTGATGGGCGCGACCGCGGTGCTCAGCTGGGTGCGCCAGTACCTGGTGCTGCACACCGGCAACCGGGTCGACGCCGTACTGGCCGCGGCCGTCTTCGAGCATTTGTTCAAGCTGCCGCCGCGCTACTTCCAGCACCGCCCCACCGGCGTCGTGGCGGCGCGCCTGCACGGCATGGAAACCATTCGCGAATTCGTCAGCTCGGCCGCCGTCACCCTGGTGCTGGACATTCCGTTCCTCTTGATCGCCGTGGCTGTGATGCTGTACTACTCGGTGCCGCTCACGCTGATCGCGCTGGGCATCCTGGTCGTCATTGCCATCCTCTCGGCCCTGGTCGCGCCCATCTTCCAGTCTCGGCTCAACGAGCAGTTCATGCTGGGCGCGCGCAACCAGGCGTTTCTGACCGAATACATTGCGGGCTTCGAGACCGTCAAGAGCCTGCAGCTCGAGCCGCAACTCAAGGCCAGGTACTCGGGCTACCTGGCCAGCTACCTGCAGTCGGGCTTTCAGACCAAGCAGATAGCCAACACCTACAACGTCGTCGCCTCCACGCTGGAGCAGTTGATGACCCTTCTGATCCTGCTGGTCGGCGCCTGGATCGTGATGAACCCGCCCACCGATGGCCAAGACGCCATTTTCACCATCGGCATGCTGGTGGCCTTCCAGATGTTTGCCGGCAAACTGAGCCAGCCGATGATGCGACTGGTCGGCCTGTGGCAGCAGTTCCAGCAGGCCAGCTTGGCCGTGGCGCGGCTGGGCGACCTGATGAACGCGCCTACCGAGCCCTACAGCCTGACGCCGAGCCGCCAGGGCCGCGGCCAGGGAAAAATCGAGATCGAGCGCATCGCGTTTCGCTACGCCGACGATCGGCCCTACCTCTACGAGAACCTGAGTCTCGCGATCGAGCCCGGCCGCACGGTCGCGATCATGGGGCCCAGCGGCAGCGGCAAGAGCACGCTGGCCAAGCTGCTGCAAGGCTTTTACTGGCCGAGCAGCGGGCGGATCTTGCTCGACGGCATTGACATCCGCCACCTGAGCGCCAACGAGCTGCGCGCGACCTTCGGCGTGGTGCCGCAGGAGACCGTGCTGTTCTCGGGCACGATCTACGACAACCTCGCGCTGGCCAACCCGCATGCGAGCTTCGAGCAGGTGGTGCAGGCCTGCAGGATGGCCGAGATCCATTCCACGATCGAGGCGCTGCCGCAGGGCTACCAGACGCCCATCGGTGAGCGCGGCGCAGGCCTCTCGGGCGGGCAGAAGCAGCGCCTGGCGATTGCCAGGGCCCTGCTCAAGCGGCCCCAGGTGCTGATCCTCGACGAGGCCACCAGCGCGCTGGACGCGGAGACGGCAGAGCACTTTGCCAAGACCATCAATGCGCTCAAGGGCAAGGTGACGATGATTTTCATCACCCATGCGCTGCCCAGGAGCCTGAAGTTCGACGAGGTGATTCACCTCAGCAAGGATGGGGCGAGGCAGTTGCATGCGATGGGTCCGATACCGCCAGGGCCGGCTGCGCCTGGCCATCCGCCTTCTCCCCAATCCCCCAGTCATTTTGTCGCCACCAACTCTTTTTGAAGGAGCCCACATGAACCGCAGATCCGCACTCTCACTCGTCGCGCTGACCGCCATGCTGCAAGCCTGCGCAACTCCAGCCGGGCCCACGTTTTCAGCGCTTGAGCCCACTCCTGCTGGGAGGGCCAACCTCTACATCTACCGCAAGGCAGCCCTCTATGCCATGGCTGCCAAATACCCCGTCACCGCGGCCGACAAGACCATGGTGGGAGAGCTCTACAACGCCTCTTACCTGCTGCTGCCTTTGAAGCCCGGCAAGCATGCGTTCACCGTTGCCGAAGGTGGCTGGGCGAGTCCCAAGACTTTTGAGGTCGATGTCGAGGCCGGGAAAAACTACTTTGTCGAGTACGACTCGTCCAAGGGCCTGCTGCTGGGTGCCGGCCTGCTCTCGGGCACTGCGATCAAGACCGAGGCACAGGCTTTGGCCGACCTCAAAGAACTCAGGCGCGCGAACTGAGCCGCAGGCGCATGAGATGACGATCCGATTCGCCACCGCAGCTGACATCCCCGCGCTGGTCGCGTTGGGCAGGCGCATGCACGCCATCACCCGGTTCCAGAAATTTGCCTACGACGAAACTCGTGTAGCGCAATCGCTCGCAGAGGCCTTCACCCATGGTCGGGGCCGCTATGTGTGTTTTGTGGCGCAAGACGGCCGGGCCCAACTGGTGGGGGGCTTGCTTGCCGTCTTGGAGCAACATATCTTCAGCGCGCAACTCACCGCCAGCGTCATGCACTACGACGTGTTGCCCGAAAAGCGCATGGGCGGCTACGGCGTGCGCCTGCTCAAGGCCTTCGAGCAGTGGTGCAAGAACCGCAAGGTGGTGGAAATCAACCTGGGCATCAACAGCCTGACCGAGATGGACAGCGTGGCCGGCTTCGTGCGCAAGATGGGATTCACGAAAGTCGGCGAGAACTTTGTGAAAGGAATGGCATGAAGAGACCAAATGGCAGTTATGGCACCGCGTATCCTGACGCGCCCATGGTTCGGCAAGCTTTCAACCAGGACGGCAACAACACCCACGGCCTGACGATAGGCGGGCACAGCGAGATCGCGCAGGACGAG
>JBOHHM010000175.1:0-22061 GCA_050725495.1 Burkholderiaceae bacterium
CTAGGGTTTTCCCGTGCGCAGGTCTACAATCGCAGTCCCTTACAAAGGCTGACGGCTGGCCAATGGTGTGCCGGCCCGATGACAGCAGGAGACGTTAATGCCCTCGATCGCCACGGTGAGCTCAGAAGAAAAACGCGCCGAGCTGCGCAAAGCCGCCCTCGAATACCACGAAATTCCCAAGCCCGGCAAGATTGCGATCGCCGCCACCAAGCAGCTGATCAACCAGCGCGATCTGGCGCTGGCCTATTCGCCGGGCGTGGCCGCGCCCTGCGAGGAAATCGTCAAGGACCCGAACGCGGCTTTCAAATACACCAGCCGCGGCAACCTGGTTGCCGTGATCACCAATGGCACGGCCGTGCTGGGCCTGGGCGACATCGGTCCGCTGGCCGCCAAGCCGGTGATGGAAGGCAAGGGCGTGCTGTTCAAGAAGTTCGCCGGCATCGACGTGTTCGACATCGAGATCAACGAGAAGGAAAACCTCGACAAGCTGGTCGACGTGATCGCCGCGCTGGAGCCGACCTTTGGCGGCATCAACCTCGAAGACATCAAGGCGCCCGACTGCTTTTATGTGGAGCGCAAGCTGCGCGAGCGCATGAAGATTCCGGTCTTCCACGACGACCAGCACGGCACGGCCATCGTGGTCGGCGCCGCCATCCTCAACGGCCTCAAAGTCGTGGGCAAGGATCTGAAACAGGTCAAGCTCGTGACCTCGGGCGCGGGGGCTGCCGCGCTGGCCTGCCTGGGCCTGCTGCTCAAGCTCGGCATTCCGCGCGAAAACATTTATGTGACCGACCTCGCCGGCGTGGTCTATGAAGGCCGCAAAGAGCTGATGGACGAGGACAAGGTCCAGTTCGCGCAGAAGACCTCGGCGCGCACGCTGGGCGAGATCATCGAGGGCGCCGACATCTTCCTGGGCCTGTCGGCCGGCGGCGTGCTCAAGCCGGCGATGGTGGCCAAGATGGCCAAGAACCCGCTGATTCTGGCACTGGCCAACCCGAATCCGGAAATCCTGCCGGAAGATGTGAAAACGGTGCGCGACGACGCCATCATGGCCACCGGCCGCACCGACTACCCGAACCAGGTCAACAACGTCCTGTGCTTCCCCTATATCTTCCGCGGCGCGCTCGACTCGGGCGCGACCACGATCACGGTGGAGATGGAAATTGCGGCGGTGCACGCGATTGCCGAGCTGGCCCAGGCCGAGCAAAGCGAGGTGGTAGCCGCCGCCTACGCCGGCGACAAGCTGGCGTTTGGCCCCGAATACCTGATCCCCAAGCCCTTCGACCCGCGTTTGATGATCAAGATCGCGCCGGCCGTGGCCCAGGCCGCGGCCGACAGCGGCGTGGCCCTGCGCCCGATTGCCGACATGGACGCCTACCGCGACAAGCTGCAAAGCTTCGTCTACGCCTCGGGCACGGCCATGAAGCCGATCTTCACGGCGGCCAAGGCCGCCACAAAGAAGCGCGTGGCCTACTGCGAGGGCGAGGAAGAGCGCGTGCTGCGCGCCGCGCAAATCGTGGTCGACGAGGGCCTGGCGCGCCCGACCTTGATCGGACGGCCGGCCATCATCGCCCAGCGCATCGAGAAGTTCGGCCTGCGCCTGAAAGAGGACCTCGACTACGACATCGTCAACGTCGAGCAGGACCACCGCTACCGCGACTTCTGGCAAACCTACCACCGCATGACCGAGCGCAAGGGCATCACGGCGCAAATGGCCAAGATCGAGATGCGCCGCCGGCTCTCGTTGATCGGCGCCATGCTGCTGTACAAGGGCGAGGTTGACGGCATGATCGTGGGCACCTGGGGCAACACCGCGATGCACCTGAACTACATTGACCAGGTGATCGGCCGGCGCGCCGGCGTCGGTACCTATGCCTGCATGAACGGCCTGCTGCTGCCCGACCGCCAGGTGTTCCTGGTCGACACCCATGTGAACTACGACCCGACGGCTGAACAGCTGGCCGAAATCACCGTCATGGCAGCCGAGGAGATGATGCGTTTTGGCATCAAGCCCAAGGCCGCGCTGCTCTCGCATTCCAACTTTGGCAGCAGCAACCAGCCCAGCGCGGTCAAAATGCGCCAGACCCTGGACCTGCTGAGGACCCAGGCCCCGTGGCTCGAAGTCGACGGCGAAATGCACGGCGACGTGGCGCTGGACGGCAAGGCACGCCAGACCCTGATGCCCAACAGCACGCTGGCCGGCGACGCCAACCTGCTGGTGCTGCCCAACATCGATGCCGCCAACATCTCCTACAACCTGCTCAAAACGGCGGCGGGCGGCAACATCGCGATCGGTCCGGTGCTGCTGGGCGCGGCCAAACCGGTCCACATCCTGACAGCCAGCACCACGGTGCGCCGTATTGTCAACATGACGGCCTTGACGGTGGCCGACGCCAATGCAGGCCGATAGGTCGATTCAAGACAGCAAGCACTAACTTTATAAACGGCAAAACCGGCAAGAGCATGCCCAAAATTTGGGCATGCTCTTGCTTTTTTGTGGTACTTGCGTCACACTAGCGGCTTGAAATTCCGGGTAAACCCGGAGTTTGCGAAAGGTGTATTTCATGTTGCGAGCCGCAGCCGTCAAGGCAGGTAAGTTGGCACTTGCTTGCGTTTTACTGGTAGCGACTTTGGTGGGCCCCAGCTTGGTGCATGCCAGGAACGCTGGGCCTACTGACAACTTGGCAACCATCACGGTCGTCCAGTTGCCCAAACAGGGGCGCGAAACGTATCAGCTGATCCTTCGGGGTGGGCCCTTCCCGTTCGAGAAGGACGGAAGCGTTTTTGGCAACCGCGAGCGACTGCTTCCGGTCCAGACACGTGGCTACTACCGCGAGTACACCGTGAAAACGCCAGGTTCGCGCGACCGGGGAGCCCGGCGCCTGGTGTGCGGCGGTCAGCCCCGAACGCCGGACGCCTGTTACTACACCAGCGACCATTACGCGAGCTTTCGCCGCGTGGTCGAGTAGCTTCGCAGTAACGCCCACCGTGTTGAACGGCGACTGGAGCCGGAATGAATTGTTTGACTATAGAAAGAGAAGCGGAGATGGATACGCCACTTCGTAAAGAGCTAGAAACGCCACTGCGTGGCGTGAGAACCAACATCGTGCAGTCGATTCGCGCCTTCCGGGTGCAGGATCTGCAGGACGCGGCCCAGGGCCTGGGCCACCACTTTTTGTACGCCAACCTGGCCAATGCCCAGTCCAAGCAGGACGTGCTGGACATGATCGCGGCGCAGTTCACCTTCCCGTCGCATTTCGGCAAGAACTTCGACGCGCTGTACGACTGCATGACCGACCCGCTGCACAAGTCGGGCCCGCAGCCCGGCTTCATCGTGGTGCTGGAGCAGATTCCGGCCCATGCCAAGTTTGACAAGGAGGCGCGCGAGCAGCTGCTCGACATCTTCCGCGATGCCGCCGACTACTGGGGGGACCGGAAAATACCATTCCGGTGCTTCTATTCTTTTCTGTAGCCCGTTCTGCACACACCAGCCAAGCAGAACGGGCGAACGAGGCTCAAAGCACCGAGGCCGTTGCCGGCATCGACCTGACCACCGAATCCGGTGAAAAAATGCCGACCGACCTGCTGGTCGACATCTCCCCGCTGGCGCTGCGCATGAGCAGCCCCTTCAATGCGGGGTACTGGCTGTCGGCCGCCTAAGCAGCGCCAGCATCGCTCGCACGGGCTCCCCAGGGAGCCCGTTTTTTTGGCGAGGGCTATGAGGCCGCGCCCAGCGCCTGGGCCAGCGCCAGGTACTCGGCCACCGGCACCTCCTCGGCGCGGCGCTGAAGATCGAAGTCGCCGCCATAGGCCTGGCCGTCCAGCCACTTGCCCAGCGAGTGGCGCATCAGCTTGCGACGCTGGCTGAAAGCGACCTGCACGAGCTCACCCAGGCGCCTGCGGTCGAGGGCGGCCGGCTGGCCCAGCGGGACCATGCGCACGACGGCGCTGTCGACACGCGGCGGCGGTTCGAAGCTTTCGGGCGGCACGAACAGCACATTGTCCATGGCGTAGCGCCACTGCAGCATCACCGACAGCCGCCCATAGTCGGCCGTCGCGGGCTGCGCCACCATACGGTCTATCACTTCCTTTTGCAGCATGAAGTGCTGGTCTTCAATCACGTCGACCTGGTCCAGCAGGTGGAACAGGATGGGCGTGGAGATGTTGTAGGGGAGGTTGCCGGCGACTCTTATTTTTGTAGCACCAAGCGCCCGCGCCAGCTGGGCAAAGTCGACTTTCAGCACATCGGACTCGACCACCGAGAGCTGCGGGTGGGCGCGCAGGCGCTGGGCCAGGTCGCGGTCGAGCTCGATCACGGTGAGCCGGCCCAGGCGCTCGACCAGCGGCTGGGTCAGGGCCGCCAAGCCGGGGCCGATCTCGACCATGACCTGGCCCGGCCGCGGGTCGATCTCGCGCACGATGGCCGCGATGATCGCCTGATCGGCCAGGAAATGCTGGCCGAAGCGTTTGCGGGGGATGTGCTTCACTTGAGCGCCGCCGGGCCGCCCCAAGGCGCGAAGGCCCCCTCAGGGGGCAGCGCAGCACACGCAGTGGCAAGCGTGGGGGTCATGTTTTTCACTGCGGCGCTTCGCGGAATTCGACGTAGGCGCGCCCGCGCACCTCCTGCGCCCAGGTGGTGTAGGCCTCGTCGAGCTTTTTCTCGCGCACCAGGTTGCGCGCGAGATCGCGCTGCTCACGCTGGCTCAGCGTGGCGGTGCGGCGCTCCAGCAGCTGGATCAGGTGCACGCCAAAGCGCGAGACCAGGGGCTCGCTGACCTGGCCCGGGCTCAGGCCGTTCATGACCTCCTCGAACTCGGGCACGAACTGGCCGGGGTTGACCCAGCCCAGGTCGCCGCCGTCGCGGGCGCTGCCGTCCTGCGAGTTCTCGCGCGCCAGCGCGGCAAAGTCGGCGCGGCCGGCCTGCAGGCGGCGCTTGAAGTCGGCCAGCCGCTGGATTGCGGCCGATTCGCTAAGCTGGGGCCCCAGGCGCAGCAGGATGTGGCGCGCATGGCTTTGCGTGACCGTGACACCCGGCAGGCCGGCCTGCTGCTTTTCCAGCACCTTGAGCACGTGAAAGCCGGCAGCCGAGCGCAGCGGCCCGACGATATCGCCCACGCGCAGGTTCAAGGTGGATTCAACAAACAGTTCGGGGTAGCGCTGAGCGTTGCGCAAGCCCAGCTGGCCGCCATGACGGCCCTCGGCCGCGTCGGAAAACTCGCGCGCCAGGGCCGCGAAATCCTCCCCGGCGCGGGCCCGCTCGGCCACGCGCTGGGCCCGGGCCTGCAGGGTCGTGATCTGGGCCGCGCTGGCGCTCTCGGGCACCAGCACCAGCACATGGCCGAGGTTGATTTCCAGCGTGGCCAGGTCGGTGCGGCCCTGCTGTTCGCGGATGAACTGGTCCACATCGAGGTCGCTGACCTTCACGCGCGGCTCCAGCTCGCGCTCGCGCAGCCGTTGCAGCAAGACCTGGTTGCGCAGCTCCTCACGGAACTGGCTCAGCGGCGTGCCCTCGGCCGCGAGCTTGCGTCGCAGCTCGGTCACCTCCATCTGGTTTTGCCGCGCCACGCTCTGCTCGGCCTGGTCGACCGTGCCTTCCTCGACACGGATGCCGGATTCGCGGGCCAGCTGCAGCTGGGCCTTCTCGCTGATCAGGCGCTCCAGCACCTGGCGCGTGAGTTCCTCGCGCGAGGGCAGGGCCGCGCCCTGCTGGGTCAGCTGCTGCTCCACGCGCACCAGGCGGGAGCGCACCTCGTTGTTGGTAATGGGCTCGGAATTGACCACGGCCACGATGTAGTCGGCCAGGCGCTGGCCGGCGGTGGCGCTGGCGGGCGCGCGCAGGGCGCCGCCACCGAGCTGGGTCGAGGGACGCAGGCCCTGGGCCTGGGCGCTCAGGGCCAGCCAGCAGCTCAGGCAGGCCAGGGTCAGGACGGAAGCGCGTTGGATCATGATGGGGACTGCCAGGGAAGGAGGTCGCGACCTAGTCGTAGTTGCTGAAGCGGCTGGGCGAGCTGGTCTGCTCGCGCAGGAATTGGTAGCGCGGAATATTGTCCTTGAGGGTTCTGAGCGGGCTGGAGCCGACGCGCGTGAAGCCCACGAACTCGAGCTGGAACAGCACGCGCTTGTTCGAGCTGGAAACGCTGCTTTGCAGCCGCTCCAGCACGATGCGGCCCAGCCAGCAGCCGGCATCGTACTCCAGGCCGATGACGGAATCGATCAGCTTGCGGTCTTTCATGCTGTAGTTCATGCGGCCCACGCTGTACCAGCGGCCTTCGCCCAGCCCTTGGCCGGGCCGCAGATTCTCGTCCCTGGCGCCCCAGGGGGCGTTGAGCGGCCACTGCCAGCCCACGTCAAGCTGCTCGCTCACGCCGCGCTGCAGCCGGTAGGCCGCACTGAGCACACGGTAGTTGCCCGGATGGTAGCGCCCGCCGACGGTGGTGCGAATCGACTCGCGCGTCTTGGGGTTGTACTGAACGGTGGCGTCCAGCGTCCACTGCGGCGTCCAGTTGAGGGCGGCGCCCAGCAGCAGGTCGCTTAGGCGCTCGCTGACCGGCGCGCCGCCGGGCAGGGTGACGTTCTGATCCTTGAAACGCAGGCGCTGGGCCAGGCCAAAGCGCGCCGCCTCGGCCCCGGTCTCGGGGTCCAACAGCCGGGTCGTGACGCCCAGGGTCAGCAGGTTGCTGTCGGAGATGCGGTCGTGGCCGCCGAAGGCGTTTTCGGTATAGACGGTGGCGAAGTTGAAGTCATTGACGGCCGAATCGTAGTTGGGCAGCAGGCCCTGGTCGCGAAACGGGGTGTAGGCATAGAAGGCGCGCGGCTCCAGGGTCTGGCGAAAGCCGCGGCCGAAGAAGCTGGCGTCGCGCTCGAACACCAGGCCGCTGTCCAGGCTGAAGGTCGGCACGACGCGGCTGGCCGCCGTGGTGCCGTTGGCCAGCGCCGCATCGAACTGGTAGCGCGTTGCGTGAAGTTGCAATTTGGGCGTGATGAACCAGCCCGGGGTCAGCCACGGCCGGCTGAGCTGCGCCAGCGCGAAGCTGCGCTGGGCATTGGGCTGGCCGGTCAGCCGGCGCTCGGCCTCGAATTGGGTGTAGTCGCCATCGAGCGAGAAGTCGAAGCCGCCGACGGCGAAGCGCGCATAGCGCGCGGCCAGCTGCGGCAGCCGGTCGTAGGGCGGCGTGATGGGTGCCGTCACGTCCTGCAACGTCTGCCATTTGAGCGTGCGCAGCGTGCTCGAAAAATGACCGCGCGCCCAGCTCAGCAACACGTCGTTGGGCAGCAGGCGCTGGGTCAGCGAGGCGCTGGAGCGCGTGAAATCGCGCCAGTAGTTGTCGTCGCTGACCCGGTTCAGGTTCACATTGATGCCCAGCGCGCCAATCGCGCCGATGCCGCTGTCCAGCGTGCCGCTGTGGGTGGCGGCAAAGCCCCAGCGGTCGCGCTCGCGCAGACGGTCGCCGGGCATGTAGTCGGCGCGCAGCTGGCCGGCGTAGGCACGCTCCAGATAGCGGAACTCGCCGCCCAGGTCGACCCCGCGCTTGCTCATCAGGGCCGGGTAGAAGGTGGCGTCGCGGTTGGGCGCGATGTTCCAGTAGTAGGGCAGCGTCAGCTCCACGCCGTTGACATTGTCCAGGCCGATGGTCGGCGGCAGTACGCCCGACTTGCGCTCGTCGCTCAAGGGGAAGCTGAAGGAGGGGATGGGCAGAACGGGCACGCCCTTGAAGCTCAGCAGCGCGCCCTCGGCCTGGCCCACGTCTTCCTCGGTGTCGAAGCGGATGCTGCTCGCGCGCAGAATCCAGTCAGGCATCCAGCTCGGGCCGGGCCGGCGCTGGCAGGTCGTGTAGCTTGCGTTGCGCACGATGGCCCGCTTGTCGTCGATGAAGTCGATGCGGTCGGCCTCGCCGTAGGCATCGTTCTTCAGGAAGCGGTAACGGGTTTCGTTGAAGAAGCCCTCGAACGAATCGACCTTGAGTTCGAGTTCCGAGCCCTCGTAGACATTGCCGGCGCGGTTGATCCTCACGTTGCCGCGGGCCTTGGCCAGATCATCGGGCTGGTAGTACTCGAGCCGGTCGGCCCGGATCACCGTGTCGCCGCGGCGCAGCTCGGCGTTGCCCTCGACCACGGTCTCCAGGTCGGGGCGGCCCGAGGCGCGCGCGCCGAACACGAAGGTCGGCAGCTGCTTGCGCTGCTCGTCTGAAATCTTCTCCTGCAGCAGCGGACTGGGCTTGAGCGCGAGCGGCGGCGCCTCGGCGTCCGCCGCCTGGGCCAGCGCGCCGTGCAGCAGGGCCCAGGCCACCAGGGCCACCGGTGTGCGCGCAAATCGAAAACGGGACGCCTGGCGTTTCAAGTCATGCATCAGTCAAGGCGTCCATCGCTCGGGTGAATCGGGATATCGGTCGGTCTGGTCAGCGGGCCCCTCCCGCCGCGTGGGGCAGACCGGGTTTGTAGAATGGATTATCCATGAGCCCATCCTTTCCCTCCCCCCTGCCCGAAGCCCCCGCCGCCAGCGCCATCGCCTGGCCCGAACCGCAGCGCGAGGCCGCTTTCAAGGCCTGGTTGGCCGGCGTGGCCGCCAGCCATGGCCTCGAGCCCGCCAGCTTGCGCCCAGCCTCGGCCGATGCGAGCTTCAGGCGCTATTTGCGCGTCGACAAGGCCGCCGGGGGCAGCTGCATCATCATGGACGCGCCGCCGGCCCACGAAGACTGCCGGCCGTTCGTCAAGGTCGCCGGCCTGCTGGCCGATGCGGGCCTGCGGGTGCCCACCATCCTGGCATGGGACCAGGCCCAGGGCTTCATGCTGCTGTCCGACCTGGGCCAGCGGACCCTGATGGACGTGATCGAACCGCAGCAGCCCCAGGCCAACCAGGGCCTGTACCTGCAGGCGGTGGACGCGCTGATCGACTGGCAGCGGGCCTCGCGGCCGGGCGTGCTGCCGCCCTATGACGCGGCCCTGCTGCAGCGCGAGCTCTCGCTGTTTCCCGACTGGTATCTGGCAAAACACCGCGGCGTCGTGGTCGAGGGCAGCCTGCGCGAGACGCTGGATAGCCAGTTCAGGCTCATCGTGGAGCGCAATCTGGCCGCGCCCAACGTCTATGTGCACCGCGATTTCATGCCCCGAAATCTAATGGTCGACGGCGGCCCGCGCCTGGGCATCCTGGACTTCCAGGACGCCGTTTATGGCCCCATCACCTACGACATCGCGAGCCTGATGCGCGACGCCTTCCTGAGCTGGGACGAGGAGTTCGTGCTCGACATCACCGTGCGCTACTGGCAGAAGGCGCTCAAGGCGGCTCTGCCGGTGGACGCCGATTTCGGCGAGTTCTACCGCGGCGTCGAATGGATGGGCCTGCAGCGCCACCTCAAAGTGGCCGGCATCTTCGCGCGGCTCACGCTGCGCGACGGCAAGCCCAAATACCTGGCCGACACGCCGCGCTTCATCGCCTACATCCGCGCCACCGCCAGCCGCTACCGCGAGCTGACACCGCTGCTGCGCCTGATCGATCAGGTCGAGGGCACGCAGGCCGCCAGCGGCTACGCATTCGGCCGGATCTGACCCCATTCCATACAAATCAGCCCGACAGCCCAGACGGACAGGCCGTTAGTCGCTACCAAAACAATAGCAACTCACCGGATGCCGCGCTTTCACTGCCCCGCCCCGCTGACCGCCGGCGCGCTGCTGGAGCTGCCGCTCGGCGCCGCCCGCCATGTGCAGGTGCTGCGCCTGCAACCGGGCGACTCCATCACACTGTTCAATGGCGAGGGCGGCGAGTTTGGCGCCCGCATCGAACGCATGGGCCGCAGCGAGGTCCAGGTGCGCGTGCTCGCGCACGATCCCATCGAGCGTGAGGCCGAGCGCGCCGCGCACCTGGTGGTCGGCATGCCGGCCAACGAGCGCATGGACTGGCTGGTCGAAAAAGCCACCGAGCTTGGCGTGGCCTCGATCCAGCCAGTGACCGCCGCGCGCAGCGTGCTCAGGCTCAAGGGCGAACGCGCCGACAAAAAACTCGCCCATTGGCGCGGCATCGCTGTCGCGGCCTGCGAACAATGCGGCCGCAACCGCGTGCCGCTGATCCACGAGCTGACGGACTTCGCCGACTGGGCCGCCTGGCTTCGGGCCCGGGCCGCCGACACCCCCGAGGCGCGCCTGCTGCTGTCGCTGCGCCCCGCCAGCCAAGCCCTGTCGCAGGCCTTGCCAGCCACCGGCGCCGTGACCCTGCTCAACGGCCCCGAGGGCGGGCTGAGCCCGGCCGAAGAAGAGGCCGCCCTGGCCAGCGGCTTCGCCCCCGTGAGCCTGGGACCCCGCGTGCTGCGGGCCGAGACCGCGCCGATCGCCGCCCTGGCGGCGCTCAGCCTGCTGCGATGAACCCCGATGAATAAAAACCTCTGGCTGCTCGCCATCTGCCAAGGCTTGTACCTGACCAACAACGTCACCTTCATCGCGATCAACGGGCTGGTCGGCCTGAGCCTGGCGCCGCTGGGCTGGATGGCGACGCTGCCGGTGATGGGCTATGTGGTCGGCGGCGCGCTGTCCACCGGCCTGGTGGCGCGCACGCAGATGCGCTGGGGCCGCAAGACCTCGTTCCAGCTCGGTCTGGCCGTGGCCCTGGGTTCGGCCCTGTTGTGCGCCTATGCGGCGATAAGCCGGGACTTCTGGCTACTGTGCGCCGCCACCGTCGTCGCCGGTTACTACAATGCCAATGCCCAGCTCTACCGCTTTGCCGCAGCCGAACTGGCTGCGCCATCGGCGCGCGAGAAGGCGGTCTCGCTGGTGATGGCCGGCGGGCTGCTCGGCGCCGTGCTGGGCCCGAATCTGGCAGCGCGCACGCGTAACCTCTACGAGGTGCCGTTCGCCGGAGCCTATCTCGCGCTGGCCGCCGTGGCCCTGCTGTCGATCGCCATGCTGGCCTTGATCGAGTTTGCGCCACCGCCTGAGAAGCATGCGTCGCAGGGCGGCCGACCGCTGGCCGAGATCATGCGCCAACCGGTCTTCATCGTCTCGGCCGCAAGCGGGGCGCTGGGCTTTGGGGTGATGAACCTTTTGATGGCGGCCACGCCGATCGCGATGCAGCAATGCGGCCTGCCGTTCTCGGACGCCGCGCTGGTGCTCGAATGGCATGTGATCGGCATGTTCGCGCCGGGCTTTGTCACTGGCCATCTGATCAAGCGCTTTGGGGCCCTGCCCATCATGGGCGCGGGCGTGGCGCTGATGCTGCTGTGCATTGCCATCGCCTTGTCGGGCGTGGAGCTGCAGCAGTTCCTGCTCGCGCTGTTCCTGCTGGGCCTGGGCTGGAACTTCCTGTTCACCGGCAGCACGACGCTGTCGCTTCAGGCCTATGCGCCCGAGGAAAAGGACCGGGCTCAGGGCGCGCTCAACTTCTTCGTGTTTGCCACGCTGGCGCTGAGCTCGCTGGCCTCGGGCGTGCTGGTCACGACTCAGGGCT
Organism: Burkholderiaceae bacterium; assembly: GCA_050725495.1. Lineage (GTDB taxonomy): Bacteria > Pseudomonadota > Gammaproteobacteria > Burkholderiales > Burkholderiaceae_C > JBOHHM01. The sequence continues at coordinate 11,432 of JBOHHM010000175.1, forward strand.
GGACCCTCTTGAACTATGGCTCGCTGCTGCCCGTGGCCCTGACCGGCGCGGCCCTGACATGGCTGGCACTGCGCCGGCCCAGCCCCCAGCAGCGACAAGACCGGCTCGACACCGGCAAATCGCTACGCAAACAATAGCAACTCATGCCCATTCCACGGGGGCCGGAGGCCTGTTTGGTCTTGGCTCAGGCCGGAAACAGGTGCTCCAGCCAGTGCCGCAGCCGCTCCAGCACCGGCACGGGGTCGAGCTCGTTGAAGATCTCGTGGTACAGCCCCTCGAAACCATGGGACTCGACCACCGCTCGCGGCGCCGCGGCCGCGAAGGCCCGGCTGCCAGCCGGATTGACCAGGCGGTCGGCGCCCGCGTACAGCAGCAGCGTGGGCACGCGCCACTGCGCGGCGCAGGCCACGGTGGCCGGCCCGCCTTCGGCGATGAAGCGGGCGAGCCGGCCCGAAATCCGGTCATGACACAGCGGATCGGCGAGGTAGGCCGGTGCCACCGTCGGGTCGTGCGACAGGTACTGCGCGTCCAGCCCATTGCCCACGCGCAGGTTGGGCGCGATCCTGGGCAGCGTGGCCAGCAGCAGCTTCTGCAGCCCGTTGAGCCCCGGGTCCAGCGCCGGCGAGGACATCACCAGGCCCTGGACCGGCCGCAGGCCCAGCGAGACGAAACGGCCCACGACCAGGCCGCCCATGCTGTGGCCCAACAGGATCAGCGGCGTGCCCTGTTTCATGCGGGCGCGCGTGCTGTCCACCATGTCGGCGAGGTCGTCGAGCAAGCGCGTGTCCGACGGCAGGGCGCCGCGCGGGCCGCCCGATTCGCCATGGCCATACTGGTCGTAGCCGCGCACCGCAAAGCCCCAGTGGTTGAGTCGGCGCGCCAGATGGTCGTAGCGGCCCGTGTGCTCGCCCAGGCCATGGACCAGGATCACGACGCCGCGCAGGGCCCGGCCGTCCGACAGCGGCCAGTCGTGCAGGGCCAGGTTCTCGCCATCGATGGCGGTGTAGGTGGAAAGAATCGAGTCGCTCATCAAAGCCAGGCGTGATGATGCTCAGCCCGGGAACTGGGCGATGACCTGGGCGACGGCCGCGGTCAGCTTCTTGGCATAGGGCACATGCAGGAACTCGTTGGGGCCGTGGGCGTTGGACTGGGGGCCCAGCACGCCGCAGACCATCATCTGGGCCTGGGGAAAGCCCTGGCTCAACAGGCCCATCAGCGGAATCGTGCCGCCCTGACCGATGTAGCCGCAGGGCGCGCCGAAATGGGCTTGAGAGGCCTGGTTCAGCGCGGACTCGAACCAGGGCTCGGTGCCGGGCGCGTTCCAGCCGGTCGCACTGCCATGGCTTTCGAATGTGACCCTGGCCTGGTAGGGCGCGTTGTCTTCGAGCAGGGTTTTGAGCTCCTGCACCGCCTGCGCCGCGTCGATGAGCGGTGGCAGGCGCAGCGAGAGTTTGAAGGCCGTGTAGGGCCGCAGCACGTTGCCGGCGTTCTTGAGCTCCGGCAAACCTTCGGCGCCGGTCACGCTGAGCGTGGGCGTCCAGGTGCGGTTGAGCAGGGCCTGCAGCGGGTCGGTCGTGGTCGGCAGGGCGAAGCGGGTCGCGCCGCCGCAGTCGTAATGGGCCCAGGGGAAGCGCTTGTAGACCTCCTCGCCCAGGATCGCCGCCGTGGCCCGGGCCTGGGCCAGGCGCTCGGGCGGGACCTCGCAGTGAAAGCTCGCGGGCAACAGGCGGCCGGTCTGGCTGTCCTCGAGTCGGTCCAGGACCTGGCGCATGATGCGAAAACTCGACGGCACCAGGCCCGAGGCATCGCCCGAGTGCACGCCCTCGGTCAGGACCTCGACCTTGAGCACGCCGCTGGCCATGCCGCGCAGGCTGGTCGTGAGCCAGAGCTGGTCGTAGTTGCCAGCGCCCGAATCGAGGCAGATCACCAGCGCGACCTCGCCCAGCCGCGGCCGCAGCGCGTCGACATAGGGCAGCAGGTCGTAGGAGCCGGACTCCTCGCAGGTCTCGATCAGGCCGACGATGCGCGGATGCGCGACCTGCTGCGCCTTCAGGGCCTGCACCGCCGCGATGCTCGCGTAGACCGCGTAGCCGTCGTCGGCGCCGCCGCGGCCGTAGAGCTTGCCGTCCTCGTACTTGGGCGTCCAGGGCCCGAGGTCGCTGCGCCAGCCGGTGAACTCGGGCTGCTTGTCGAGATGGCCATACATCAAAACCGTCTGCGTCGACTCCGCCTTGGTGGCCGGGATTTCGAAGAACAGCACGGGCGTGCGGCCTTCGAGCCGCACGATCTCGAGCTTCAGGCCCTCGACCTTCTGCGCCTCGACCCAGGCCGCGGCATTGCGCACCACGGTATCGATGTAGCCGTGCTGCGCCCAGTCCTGGTCGAAGCCCGGCGACTTGGCGGGAATCGCGATGTAATCGGTCAGCTGTTGCACGATGTCGCCGTCCCACTGGGCTGTGACATGGGACAGGGCTTGGGCGCTGTCGAGCAGGCTGGCGGGAAGTTCGCGGTGCAAAGGGGCGTTCATGGGGGGAGTTTCTCCGGGAGCGGGCGCAGGCGCTGGCCCGCAGCGGCCTCTACTGTACCTGTGCGAGCCGGTGCCGGCTAGAGTGAAGAAATCCCCTTGGAGACTGCGATGACCCCCAAAATCCGCGCCGAAGATTCCGAAACCCGAATGATCCGCGTCGAAGGCGTAGAGGCCCGACGCATCCGCGTCGGGGTCGGCGGCTGGACCTACGAGCCCTGGCGCAACAACTTCTTCCCCGAAGGCCTGCCGCGCAGCCGCGAGCTGCACTATGCGAGCCGCCAGCTCACGGCCATCGAGATCAATAGCACCTACTACAGCAACCAAAAGCCCGCGAGCTTCGCGAAGTGGCGCGACGAAACGCCCGAGGGTTTCATGTTCTCGCTCAAGGCCTCGCGCTACGCGACCCATCGCAAGCGGCTGGCCGACGCGGGCGAGGCGATCGAGCGCTTCGTGGCCAGCGGCATCAGCGAGCTCGGCGACAAGCTCGGCCCCATCGTCTGGCAGTTCATGCCGAGCAAGCCCTTCGAGCCCGAGGACTTCGAGGCCTTCCTGGCCCTGTTGCCAAACAACGTGGACGGCCTCGCACTGCGCCATGTGCTCGATGTGCGGCATGCCAGTTTCAAGACGCCCGACTACCTGAAGCTGGCGCGCCAATACAAGTGCGCAAGCGTGTTCACCGACGCCGACGACTACCCCTCGTTCGCCGACCTGAGCGCCGATTTCGTCTACGCGCGGCTGATGCGCAGTGACGCCAAGCTCAAGACCGGCTATGCCCCGAAAGCGCTGGACCGCTGGGCCGAGGCCGCGAAGACGTGGGCCGCAGGCGGCGAGCCCGATGAGCTGCCGCGTGTGCAAGACCGGGGCCAGGCGGCCAGGCCGCGCGAGGTCTTCATGTTCTTCATCAATGGCGCCAAGGAGCGCGCGCCGGCCGCAGCGATGGCATTGCTCAAGCGCTTGGCGGTCGAGGCATAGTCGTGAGGGCCGCGCTCAGCCTATCGGCTCGAAGAACTCCGGCCCGGCCCGGACGCTCGTTCGAGAACGCCGCTGGCGATGTAGACGCTGCCCATCAGCGTGGTCTGCACGCTGAGATCGCCAATCCATGCGCTGAGCTTGTCCCAAGGCTGGCCCAGCCCCTCGAATGAGGTCACGGAGTGCGCCGCGGCCGGCAGCACGAACAGGTTGACCGGCCAGGCCCAGGGCGGCGCCCACTTCAGCCCCGAGGCAACCACGTGCGCGCCTGATTTGAGGTGCTGCATGACGTTGGCAATGGCCTCAGGTCGGCGAAGAATGTCATGGGTGAAATGAAACAGAGCCGCGTCTGCCTTCACCGGTATCTCGGCCAGCTCGACCGGCGAGCACAGCAGGGTGACGTTGTCCCAGCCCTGCTGGGCGACTCGCTGTTGCGCTTGTTGCATCATCTCGGGACACTGTTCGATGCCGACAATCCTGCCTTTGGTGCCAAGCCCCTGCTGCAGCAAGGCAAAGCTCAGACCTGTGCCGCAGCCGACATCCAGCACCGTGTCGCCAGGCCGAAGCGCGAGTTCGCAGATCGCGTCGCGCCGGATCGGCTCGAACAAAGCCATCTCGAAGTCGTAGACGCTGGCGCGGCGACGGTACTGCGCAAGCGCAGCCTTGCGGTCGGGTGCCTGCCCTGGCTCTCTGATGTTGGTCATGAAGAATCTCCGGCGAACGCAATAGCAACGCTACGGCGACCCCGTTGGACCTCAAAATGACCCGCAACATCGAACGCCGACCTGCCACTGTATCGCTGATTGGGATTGGCGACCCTCGTGTGGCGATCCAACCGAGGCGGGTATCGCCAGGCTGGAAAACATCTGGCGCACGCTGAAACGCGAGGCCTGTTCGGGGAACACCGCGCAACCGGCTGTGCCGGGCCGCTGGTGTTGCCCCCTGCAAGGGGGTGGCGAAGCGACACGCGGTGCGCGCAGCCTGGGGATGTGTTTCATCCTGGCAGCCTGTTCGGCTTGCTGATGCGCCGCGATGACCTGGTGGATTCGAGCGGCGTGAGGCGCTGCTCGAGCGACACCTGCCTTATCGCCTATGAGGCAGCCGAGAGCACCAGGCGCTGGCTTGAAGACGGCGGCCTCGATCGTGCCAACACGCCGATGGAGTTGCGCGAACATAGCCATTGATGGAATGCCTCAGCCGCCAGAAAACAAGCCCGTTCTGCGGGCCCTTGATGACGCAGTACGGCATCAAGGTTCACTACGGCAAGGAAGCCGGGCAGGCGAGCAGCAGCTTCGTGACCATCGGCTCGACGCTGGTTCACTTCTGCGACCATCCTACGAGGTACCGGGCCGTGATGTACGGTATCGTCAAAGAGCTGATCTCCCTCCTGGAACATCACAAAGCCAGCCCGTTGGCCTGGCCGCGAAGCACAGTTGAAACGGTCGCGTTCGGCAGGTCGCGACCGGGACCGACAGGTGCGGCCCTGCCGGGCCAGAGTCAACTTGTTCTTGTAAATTCGCCGATCGCGACCTAGACTTCTTGCGCCTTTGACAGGCCATGGCGGCCATGCTTTGGCACCTGCAAAACCAGCCTGGCCCAGCTCATCGGCACCAACGGCTGCGCGGAACTCGAGCCCTGCATCGGCGCGACCGGCACCCCGACCACCCTGACCGAGACGATTATTCCCACTCTGCCGGGCGCGGCCGTGTTCGTTGGCCAAGCGTCGAGTGGGGCCCGATGAGCCCGCAAATTCATCAACCCGCAGTACCAGGAGAACCAATATGCAAGGCGAGAAAATCGGTGACGAAACAGGGAAGGTGACTTCACAGAGAGTATTACCGAACCCGGCCGGCGGCCCGAAGATGGAAACCTCGTTCGAGGCGAAATTGACGTTGCTGGGCGTGGAAGCAAAAGAAACGGGCACCTACTGGTCGGTGGTCCGGCCGGATGGGAGTTTGTATGGCGAGGGCCAGGGCATCGTCATGGGCAAGCAGGGGGATCTGGCCACTTGGATAGGCCAAGGTGTGGGCACCATCAAGCAAGATGGTGCCGTCAGTTACCGGGGCGCCGTGTACTACCAGAGTTCGTCTGCCAAATGGTCACGGCTCAACAGCGTGGCCGGGATCTTCGAATACGAGGTCGACGCCCAAGGCAACACCCGCGCCCAAATATGGGAATGGAAGTAGCGCGTGGCCTGGCAACGCGATCGAGCGAACTGCGAGCTGCTGACGCGGCTCGCAGCCGCTCGCCTTGAATCGTTATCGCGCGAACAACGACAAGCTCGGCGGGTCGGCGCCGGGGGTCGACATGCGGCCTTGCCGGGCCAGACTCATCCTGTTCTTGTAAGTTCGCCGATCGCAACCTAGACTTTGTGCGCCCTCGACAGGCCCATCGGCCATGCCGGGTTGGCGCAAGCATCCCGCAGGAGGGCACCATGGCCTACCACCTTGAAGGGCGTCTGCTCGAGGTCTGCAACTGTCGCGTGCTGTGTCCCTGCTGGATCGGCGAGGACCCCGATTTCGGCACCTGCAAAACCATCGTCGCCTGGCATGTCGACCAGGGCCTGGTCAACGGCGTGGACGTTGGCGGGCTGACCCTCGCAACCATCGCCTTTGTTCCAGGCAACATCTTGCAAGGCAACTGGAGTGCTGCGATCTACGTCGACGACAAGGCCTCGGCGCAGCAGGAGCAGGCCCTGCTCGACGTCTACACCGGCAAGCTGGGCGGGCCGGTGGCCGACTTGGCCAAGCTCATCGGCACTGTGGTGTCGGTCGAGCGCGCGCCGATCCAGTTCGAGGTGCAAGGCGGCAAGGGCACGATCAAGGTCGGCAACGATGGCTATGCGGAACTCGAGCCCTACGTCGGCGCGACCGGCGCAGCGACCACCTTGACCGACACGATCTTCTCCACCGTGCCGGGCGCGCCGGTGTTCGTCGGCAAGTCGCCGAGGTATCGCGCGAAGAACGACAAGCTCGGCATCGACCTCGACATCAAGGGACACAACGCGCTGCAAAGCGTGTTTGTGTTCGATGCCTGAGCCACGGCCACCGGCGCATGGCGTAGCACGCGATGGTGGCGGGCCATGCAAACAGACGCTGCGGTGAGCGAGGCCGGACGGCGCGCCGCTTGGCGGCCGCCACGGCTTGATCGCAGCCGGCTGTTTGCGCTGTTGTTCGGCGGCCTGGTCGTGGCGGCCTGGGCCGCGCTCTGGGCCTGGAGCGCCAGCCCCTGGGCTCGCTATCTCGAGCATGGGCGCTGGACCGAGCTGGCCCTGCTGGCCCCGTGGTGCCGCGCGTTGCCGCAAGGCCAGTGGTGGCTGCCGGCGCTGCTGCATGGGGCCGGCTGGCTGCTGATGATCGCGGCGATGATGCTGCCGACGATCTACCCGATTCTGCGCCTGTTCGGCCGCATGACCGCGGCGCGCGCGAACGCCGCAGCGCTGCTGTCGCTGGTGGTCCTGGGCTATCTGGCGGCCTGGTTCGGCTTTGGCCTGGCGGCACATGGCCTGGACCGCTTGCTGCACAGGCTCGCGCAAGACAGCCCCTGGATGTTCACGCATGGCTGGGTGATCGGCGCGGCCGTCCTCGGCGCGGCGGGGCTGTTCCAGTTCAGCGCGCTCAAGTACCGCTGTCTGGACCGGTGCCGCACGCCCATCGGTTTCATCACCCAGCACTGGCGCGGCCAGGCCCCGGTGCGCGAGGCGCTGTGGCTCGGTGCGGCGCACGGCATGTTCTGCGTCGGCTGCTGCTGGGCCCTGATGCTGCTGATGTTCGTGGTCGGCACCGGCAACCTGGGGTGGATGCTGGCCATCGGCGCCGTGATGGCCGCCGAGAAGAACCTGTCCTGGGGCCGGCGCCTCAGCGCGCCACTGGGCCTGCTTCTGGTGGGCGCGGCGCTGGTCGAGGCGGCGACCCACCTGGCTGCGGCGGTTCACTGAGGCGGCTCTTGCGGATGAGCCGCTTGCTGTGGGCCGGGGTGGAAAGAGTCAGGCGCATCGAAGCGGCGGTTTCAGAGGGCAAAAACGCATGCAAGCCGCATAGCACTTGCGTGAAACGCTATCAAATATATAGCTAATCGTGCTGACCCATGGAGCAGCATTGCCCTGGTCCAGCGCAGGGCAACACACAAGCCGGTACAATGAGTCACTCGGCATAGCGTTTGCGTCTCACGACGAGCGCTCTCTCAGGCTGGCCTGGCTCTCAGGCACAGCACTTCCTGAAGCCCGGATTGCACAGTGTATTGAGCGCCTCCACAGGCGCGCATGATCGCCATCACTGCCGCTGTCCACATCGCCCCGTCCGGCGGTGCCGCCCATGGCCAGAACCGAACACGCATCGGCCTGCTTGCACGCCGTCTCCATTTTCCTCCCGTGCGCCGCGCATCCAACGCCGGCGCACCAGACACCAAGAACATCATGAAGACCAACATCACGGTGGGCAAGTACCTTGTCTCGCCGCTCACCAGACAGCTGGACGACGGCCGCTACGCCGCCTCGGTTTCCATCCGCTCAGGCCGCGGCAGCGGCATGCACGACCGCGTGATGCGGTTCACGCCGGTTTTCGGCAATGCCGCGGCCGCCGTGCGCTACGCCACCGAGCAGGGGCTGAGCTGGGTGCGCGATCGCGCTCAGTGGCGCTGCGCTTGACTTTCACACAACCCACGACCGAGGTAACCATGGCCAAAGAAGAGCTGATTGCAATGAATGGATCCGTGACCGAAGTGCTGCCTGACTCGCGCTTTCGCGTGACGCTGGACAACGGCCACCAGTTGATTGCCTACACCGGCGGCAAGATGCGCAAGAACCACATCCGCATCCTCGCGGGTGACAAGGTGTCGCTGGAGCTGTCGCCCTATGACCTGAGCAAGGGACGCATCACGTTCCGCCATCTCGCGGGGCGCGGCCCGGCGCCCGGCCAGCCGCGCACCCGCTGACGCGTCAGCCTCAGGTCTCCGTGAGTTTGAGCAGGATGTCGGCGTACCAGGCGCAGTTCAGGCCCAGCGCCTCATCCTCCTTCAGGTCGCGCGTGCCCACGTCCAGGCGCGCCGAGTGCACGCCCAGCAGCATCCAGGGCAAGGCGCCGCCCGCCCCCTCGGGATCGGCGATGCGCATGACCACGGGGGCGCCGCTCGTGCCGCGATGCGTCCGCGCATCGGTGAGGAAGTAGCCCTGGCCCTGGAAGCGCAAGCCGAACGACGAGGCGATCGTGGCCTGCCGGACCACCGGCATGTGGTGCAGCGTGTCGTGAAAGCCCAGAGGAAAGCCCACCACCAGAGTTGAGTCCCCGGCCTCGACCCGGCAGGCCGGCTTGTACAGGTGCTGCGGCGTGAAGGCGCGGTACTGCGTCGTCTTCGGCAAAGCAGCGCGCTTGAGCTCGATCACGGCCACGTCGATTTCTCCAGCCCCGTCCAGGCCCTGGCGCCAGACGGCCTTGCCGCCGCTGTACAGCGGGATCGAGAAACCCGTGGATTGCGACAGGTTCTGCGCATCGGTGTGCAGTTCGATCTCGATGCGGTCGGGAAAATGCTGGCTCGGTTCGTCAAACAGCACATGACGGCTGGTGACCAGAAAGAGCCTGCCGCTGCGCTCAAAAAAGAAACCGCTGGCGTTGGTGAGCCCCTGGCGCTGGTTGAAGGTGCAGACGCGCGTCGCGGTGAGGAGAAGGGGTTCGGTCATGGGGCGCCTTGCACGCAGTGCTTGTACCGCTCACGCCAGTGAGGCCGCACGCCAATTATGCTACGCGGCCGATGCACCCCCGGCGGTTGGGGTCAAAGCCAGCGGGCCCGCCAGGCCAGGCCGGACGAAGTGCCGCCCGGCTGCGCGCCCAGGCGCGGCCGGTACTCGCAGCCGACCCAGCCGGTCCAGCCGCATTGCTGCGCGACCTCGTCGATCACGGCGAACAGGTAGGGGTAGTTCATCTCGCCGATGTCGGGCTCGTGGCGCTCGGGCACGCCGGCGATCTGGATGTGGCCGACCCGGCCGCTGGGCAGGTACTGGCGGATCTTCATCGCGACATCGCCCTCGACGATCTGGCAGTGGTAGAGGTCGAACTGCACCTTGACATTGGGCGCGCCGATCTCGGCGATGAGTTCGTGCGCATGGTCCTGGCGGTTCAGGAAGAAGCGCGGGATGTCGCGCGTGTTGATCGGCTCGATCAGCAGATCGACGCCCTGCTTGGCGGCTTCGGCCGCGGCCCAGCGCAGGTTGGCCACGTAGGTGGGGCGCAGCGTTTCGCGCTCGCTGCCTGCGGGCAGCAGGCCGGCCATCACATGGATGCGCGGGCAGTCGAGCATGGCCGCGTAGTCGAGTGCTGTGGCAATGCCGGCGCGGAATTCGGCTTCGCGCCCCGGCAGGCAGGCCAGGCCGCGCTCGCCCGCATTCCAGTCGCCCGGCGGGGCGTTGAACAGCACCTGCTGCAGGCCGCTGGCCTTCAGGCACGCGGCGAGTTCCTGTTGGTCGTACGCATAGGGGAACAGGTATTCGACCGCCTTGAAGCCGTCCTTCGCGGCGGCCTCGAAGCGGTCGAGAAAATCAAGCCCGGGGTAGAGCATGGAGAGGTTGGCGGCAAATTGGGGCATGGGTGTTCACCATCTCGCGCCGAAGCTCCGGCGCAGTTCGTCTATTTGGACTTCAGTCAGGGGCACGGGTGAGGCAGGGCTCAGGGCCATCAGCTTCGCGGTTTCTTCAAGTTCTTCGAGCGTGGCCATGGCGGCCGCGGGCGTGTCGTGCCAGACGTTGGGTCCCAGGCGCTCGAGCATGAAGGCGCGGATCGGCGTGCCCTGCTCGCCGTAGCGCGCGATCGTCTGCGCGACCCGGGCCGCCGCCTGCGGGTCGCCAGGACGGTGGTAGGGGATCAGCGGCACATGGCCGACCTTCATCACGAAATAGGGGGTCAGCGCGGGCAGGAGTTCCTCGCCGCCAAGCTGCAGCGTGAGCGCCACGCAGTGCGTGCTGTGGGTGTGGATCACGCAGCGCGTTTGGGGATCAAATGGGCTTGCTGCCCCGTAGATCTGGACGTGAAGCGCTATGGTTTTACTAGCGCGGTCGCCGCCGAGCTGCTGGCCGCTGGCGTCGAGCCGGGCCAGCCGCGCCGGATCGAGAAAGCCCAGGCAGGCATCGGTGGGCGTGATCAGGAA
>JBOHHM010000176.1:0-10777 GCA_050725495.1 Burkholderiaceae bacterium
CCGGATCGCACACGCTGCCGCCCACGGAATGCTGAACTGTGCCTCGATGACACTGGCAGGGGTTCTTTTGCGTTCGATGGGACTGGCCATGATGGCGAGACTGGTTGCTCCGAAGACGTCAATCGCCCGAATCGAGCGGCCGTTGAGCGATGCGCGCATTGCCAGCACAGCGTCGATGGCGGGGTGCGCCACAACTCCGCAGGGATATCCCTTGAATCCCAGGTGGATATTGAGAAAGTCCTCTCCAAGGCGATCTGTGATTTCTTCGAATTCGACCGAGCACAGGGGATAGTGCATGGCATAGAGGCCGCAGCGACCGGTCAGCGATCCCCTCGGGCCGGGCATCCCGATCGCGGCCATTCGGGCCGCTGCGATGCCATTGCGAACGGCGATGCCGGCTTGCAGGGCCACTCCGCGTCCTTCAACTTGCCCTTGGAAGTTGCCCGAAGCCTGACAATGAGCGATACCCAGCGCGTCCAGGAAACCCTCGGTGCCAAGGCAGAAAATCTTGGCCGCTGCGGCCGCGGCGCCATAGGTGCCCAGGGTGAATGTCGCATTGGCTATGGCGTGGCCGGGCACGAAACCCAGGCCGAGCGGCCGCAGGAGACGAATTTCCAGATCAATGGCGAGTGCCACGGCTGTCGCCAGGGCTGTGCCGCTGACGGTGCCTCGCGACTCGGCCGCCGCAATGGCCGCGGGCACGACGCAACATCCGACGGCAAAGCCAATGGTCTCGTCTACCCAATATTTGTCCTCGTGCTCCCAAGCTTTGCCTGCCCGGCCATTGACTAGGCCGGCAAGTTCGGCGGTTGTGCGCTTGGCGCTGCCCAGGATGGAGGCTTCTGCCGGCCCGGCCTGTTCCTCGACGTAGCGCAGCAACGTCGCATGGTGTGTTTCGGTCACGCCCTCCAGTCCTGTTGCCAACCACCAAAGGATGGCACGTACGGCGTTCTCGCGCGATGGCGCCGGCAGATCGGCCCAAGCCACCGCAGCGAGATGCTCGGCAACGCGGGTTTCGATGGGGAAGTCGGTTGTGTGTGGCTGCAAGGTGGGCACTTATGGTAATAGTCATCCGGGACACGGGTGTGTTCGAGGCGTTGCGGGACTGTGCGGCCAAGGGGGTGCCTCCCGTCAACCGGCGAGTGCGCTATGTTCCGTACTGTGGCAAGTTTGCGGGAGCCGCAGTCCATTTCCGGAGCATGGATGGCGTGCGGGAGTAGCGTTGACGGCATCAGGCACCATGGATGCTGCCATGATGTGATGTCTTCCCGCCTCCTGTGCCAGGCCTGTGCGCTGCTCTTAGGCCAGCCAGCGTGCGTCGGGCCAGCACCCCTGCTCGAACGTGGTCTTGACGCAGTCCAGCAGCACGCCCACCACGCAGCGCACGGGCGCCGTGGCCTGCCGGCTGTTCGGCGCCGCGAGCACGATGGTGCGCTTGAGGCCCGGGCTGGCGAGCGGTGCCGCGCTCAAGAGGCCGCGCGCCACTTCCTGCGTCACGCCCACGGCGGGCAGAATCGTCCAGCCGTGGCCTTGCGCGACCAATTCCTTCTGCACGCTCAGCGCATTGGTTTCGGCAAAGACCTGTAAGGTCAGGCCCGCCTCGGCGGCGGCGTGCTCGATCACGGCGCGCAGGCCCTGCGGCGCGGCGGGCAGCACGAAGGGCTCTCGCGCCACGCGCGCCAGCGGCAACGGGCGCTTGCGGGACAAGCCCGCGGACGGCGCAGCCACCACCCACAGGCTTTCCTCGAGCAACGCCTTGATATGCAGCGAGGGCGTTTCCTTCTGGCCATAGAGCAAGGCGGCATCCACGTCTCCGGCTTCGAGCCAGTCCTGCAGATGCCCGGCATAGCCGATGGTCAGCCGCAGGCGAATGTGCGGGTAGCGCCGGGCCACCTCGCCAGCCACCAGAGTGGCCAGCAGATCCGACGTACTGGCCAGCAGGCCGATGCTCACGATGCCCGCCACCGGCCCCTCGGTGGGCTGGATCTCGGCTTTGGCGCGCGCCACCTCGTTCAGGATGCGGCGCGCGTATTCGAGCATGGTCTTACCCGAAAGCGTGAGCTGCATGCCGTGGCGGCTGCGGTCGAACAGTTCCGTGCCCATGTCTTCCTCCAGCAGGCGCAGCTGGCGTGACACGGCAGGCTGCACGATGTTCAAGAGTTTGGAGGCCCGTGTGACGTTGCCGGTTTCGGCAACGGTGACAAAGGCGCGCAATTGTTTGAGATCCATGGTGGTTACCTCGATACCGAAAGCTGATCGTTCAATCTAAAAATTCTATTTTTTTAAAAGACGATCAAATATTACTATTAGTCAACACAACCCAATCCGGAGACTTCACCCCATGAGCGCACTTTCCGCCCCCGACCAATACCAGGAAATCCGCGACGCCGTGCGCGGCCTGTGCAACCAGTTCCCGGCCGAATACCACCGCAAGATCGACGAGACGCGCGGCTACCCCGAGGACTTCGTCAACGCCCTCACCAAGGCCGGCTGGATGGCCGCGCTGATCCCGCAGGACTTCGGCGGCCCCGGTCTGTCGATGGCCGAGGCCTCGGTCATCATGGAGGAGATCAACCGCAGCGGCGGCAACTCCGGCGCCTGCCACGGCCAGATGTACGTGATGAACACCATCGTGTTCAGCGGCACCGACGCGCAAAAGCAGAAGTACCTGCCCAAGATTGCCGCGGGCGACCTGCGCGTGCAGTCCATGGGCGTGACCGAGCCCACCACCGGCAGCGACACCACCAAGCTCAAGACCACGGCGGTCAAGAAGGACGGCCGCTGGGTCATCAACGGCCAGAAGGTCTGGATCAGCCGCGTGCAGCACAGCGACCTGCTGATCCTGCTGGCCCGCACCACGCCCATCGACCAGGTGCAGAAGAAGAGCGACGGCCTGTCGTGCTTCATCGTCGAGCTGGACAAGGCCATCGGCAAGGGCCTCACGGTGCGCCCCATCCTGAACATGGTCAACCACGAGACCAATGAGCTGTTCTTCGACAACCTGGAACTGCCCGAGGACGCGCTGCTGGGCACCGAGGGCAAGGGCCTGAAGGTGATCTTCGACGGCCTGAACGCCGAGCGCACGCTGATCGCCTCCGAGTGCATCGGCGACGGCTATTGGTTTCTGGAAAAGGCGACCGACTACGCCCGCGAGCGCAAGGTCTTCGGCCGCCCCATCGGGCAGAACCAGGGCATCCAGTTCCCGCTGGCCGAATCGTTCATCGAGCTCGAAGCCGCCAACGCCATACGCTGGCGCGCCTGCGCGAAGATCGACGCGCGCGAGAACGCGGGCGTGGAAGCCAACATGGCCAAGTACCTGGCCGCCAAGGCGAGCTGGGAGGCGGCCAATGCCTGCCTGCAGACGCACGGTGGCTTTGGCTTCGCCTGCGAATACGACATCGAGCGCAAGTTCCGAGAGACCCGCCTGTACCAGGTGGCGCCGATCTCCACCAACATGATCCTGGGCCACATCTCCGAGCACGTGCTGGGCCTGCCCCGTTCGTACTGATTGATTTTTGAAGGAATCCACACCATGAAAATCCTCGTCCCCGTCAAACGCGTTGTGGACTACAACGTCAAAGTCCGCGTCAAATCCGATGGCACCGGCGTCGACATCGCCAACGTCAAGATGAGCATGAACCCGTTTGACGAGATCGCCGTCGAAGAGGCCACTCGCCTGAGAGAAAAAGGCGTCGTGACCGAAGTCATCGCCGTCAGCTGCGGCGTGCTGCAATGCCAGGAAACCCTGCGCACCGCCATGGCCATTGGCGCAGACCGCGCCATCCTGGTCGAGACCGCTGAAGAACTGCAGCCGCTGGCTGTCGCCAAGCTGCTCAAGGCACTGGTCGACAAAGAGCAACCCCAGCTTGTCATCCTAGGCAAGCAGGCGATTGACGACGACTGCAACCAGACCGGCCAGATGCTGGCCGCGCTGCTGGGCTGGCCCCAGGCGACGTTTGCCTCCAAGGTCGAAGTCGAAGGCGGCACCGCCAAGGTCACGCGCGAAGTCGACGGCGGCCTGGAAACGCTTTCGCTCACGCTGCCGGCCATTATCACGACCGACTTGCGTCTGAACGAGCCGCGCTACGTCACCTTGCCCAACATCATGAAGGCCAAGAAAAAGCAGCTCGACAACGTCAAGCCCGAAGAGCTTGGTGTCGACGTCAAGCCGCGCATCAAGACCCTGAAGGTCACCGAGCCGCCCAAGCGCAGCGCCGGCATCAAGGTGGCCGACGTGGCCGCCCTGGTGGACAAGCTCAAGAACGAAGCCAAAGTCATCTAAGGAGTTGATAGACATGACCGCACTAGTAATCGCAGAACACGACAACAACTCCATCAAGCCCGCCACCCTCAACACCGTGACCGCTGCCGCCCAGTGCGGCGGCGACGTGCACGTGCTGGTGGCCGGCAAGGGCGCCGAAGCCGCTGCCAAGGCAGCCGCCGCCATCGCCGGTGTGGCCAAAGTCATCCACGTCGAAGGCGAGCAGTTCGCCCACGGCCTGGCCGAGAATATGGCCGCCCAGGTGGTTGCTATCGCGTCTGCCTACTCGCACATCCTGTTTCCCGCCACCGCCTCGGGCAAGAACATCGCCCCCCGCGTGGCCGCGACGCTGGATGTTGGCCAGATCTCCGACATCACCAAGGTCGATGCCGCAGACACCTTCGAGCGCCCCATCTACGCCGGCAACGCGATCGCCATCGTGCAAAGCCTGGACGCGACCAAAGTCATCACCGTGCGCACCACCGGCTTTGACGCCGCGGCCGCCACCGGCGGCTCCGCCGCGATCGAAACGCCCGCAGGCGTGGCCGACAGCGGCAAGTCGACTTTCCTGGGCTCCGAAATCGCCAAGAGCGACCGCCCCGAGCTGACAGCCGCCAAGATCATCGTCTCCGGTGGCCGGGCGATGGGCTCCAGCGAGAAATTCAATGAAGTGTTGACGCCGCTAGCTGACAAACTGGGCGCTGCCCTGGGCGCTTCGCGCGCTGCGGTTGACGCAGGCTACGCCCCCAACGACTGGCAAGTGGGCCAGACCGGCAAGATCGTCGCGCCCCAGCTCTACATCGCAGCCGGCATCTCCGGCGCGATCCAGCACCTGGCCGGCATGAAGGACAGCAAGGTCATCGTTGCGATCAACAAAGACCCGGAAGCGCCGATCTTCAGCGTGGCCGACTACGGCCTGGAGGCCGACTTGTTCACGGCTGTGCCTGAACTGGTCAAGGCTTTGTGAAGCCAATTTGCTACTGAAAGAATAGCTGCCAGCGCTTATCCATAAAGCGCTACAGACCGATTCCCTTCAAAAAACGGAGACAAAGGCGGTATGAGTTCCGAATCCCCCGAATCCTTCGACGCCTGGGTGGGCCGCACCAACGAGAGTGCGGATTATGTCGTCCAAACCCCCATCCGCCTCATGCAGGCCACGCTGGATGCAGCCAATGTTGGCGCGCTGCCGCCCCACCTGCCGCCGCTGTGGCACTGGCTGTACTTTCTGCCGAGCGAGCGTCAATCGAACATCGGCCCCGACGGACACCCGAAGCGCGGCGGCTTTCTGCCGCCCATCACGCTGCCCCGGCGCATGTGGGCGGGCGGGCGGCTCACGTTCCTGCGGCCGCTGGCCGTGGGTGCTGCCGTGCGGCGCGCTTCGCTCATCAAGAGCGTGCAAAGCAAATCGGGCCGCAGCGGCACCCTGGTGTTCGTGACCGTGCAGCACGACATTGCCGATGCGCAAGGCACCGCCATCCGGGAAGAGCAGGACATCGTCTATCGAGATGCGCCTGCCCCTGGCGCCCCCGCGCCCCAGCCTGCCGCCGCGCCCGTGGACGAACAATTCAGCCGCACCATCACGCCCGACCCGGTGCTGCTCATGCGCTACTCCGCGCTCACCTTCAACGGCCACCGCATCCACTACGACCGCCCCTACGCCATGCAGGAAGAGGGCTACCCCGGCCTGGTGGTGCACGGCCCGCTGATCGCCACGCTGCTGATGGAAGAGCTGCGCCGCGCGCATCCGGACAAGACCCTCCGCAGCTTCGAGTTCAAGGCCATGAGCCCGCTGTTCGACACCGCGTCGTTCACGGTGAACGGCAAACTCGAAGGCAATGCCACCCAGACCATGGCCCGCCTGTGGGCGCGCGGCCCGCAAGGCCAGCTTGCCATGCAGGCCAGCGCCGAGATCGAATAAACAAAGACACACGGAGACGGCCATGCAAACGAAAAAAGGCCAGAATGGCCCCCTAAGCGGGATGACCGTCATCACGCTGGAACACGCCATTGCCGCGCCGTTCTGCACGCGCCAGCTCGCCGACCTGGGCGCGCGCGTCATCAAGGTCGAGCGCCCTGGCGTGGGCGATTTCGCGCGCGCCTACGACCACCGCACGCGCGGCCTGGCCTCGCACTTCGTCTGGACCAACCGCTCCAAGGAAAGCCTCACGCTCGACCTGAAGCAGCCCGCTGCGCAAGAGGTGCTGGGCGAGCTGATCGCCGGAGCCGACGTGCTGGTGCAGAACCTCGCGCCCGGCGCGGCGGCGCGCATGGGGTTGTCCTTCGAGGCGCTGCACGTCAAGCACCCCAAGCTCATCGTCTGCGACATCAGCGGCTACGGCGGCGACGGCCCGTACCGCGACAAGAAGGCCTACGACCTGCTGATCCAGAGCGAGGCGGCCTTCCTCTCCATTACCGGCACCAAGGATGAGCCTAGCAAGGCGGGCAACTCGATTGCCGACATCGCGGCGGGCATGTATGCCTACACCGGCATCCTGAGCGCGCTGCTGCAGCGCAATATCAGCGGCGAAGGCTCGCATGTCGAGGTCTCCATGCTCGAAGCCCTAGGTGAGTGGATGGGCTTCCCGATGTACTACGCCTACGACGGCCAGCCGCCGCCGGGCCGTAATGGCGCGGCGCACGCCACCATCTACCCCTATGGCCCATTCTGGGCGGGCGATGGGCGGGTGGTGATGCTGGGCCTGCAGAACGAACGCGAGTGGAAGCTGTTTTGCGACGTGGTGCTGCGCAACTCCGCGCTGGCCACCGACCCGCGCTTCGACGCCAACGTGCGCCGCGTGGAAAACCGCACCGAACTCAAGCAGGTCATCGAAGAAACCTTCGCCAGCCTCACCGCGAAAGACGTGATCGCGCGCCTGGACGAGGCGCAAATCGCCAACGCCGCCGTCAACCAGGTGGGCGATTTGTGGACGCACCCGCAACTGCACGCACGCCAGCGCTTCCGCCCCATCGGCTCGCCTTCGGGTGAGCTGCAGGCGCTGCTGCCGCCCGCCACCGTCAACAGCTTCGACGTGCGCATGGATGCGGTGCCTGGGCTGGGCGAGCACAGCGAGGCCATTCTGCGCAGCCTGGGCCGCTCGGATGCCGACATTGCGGCGCTGCGCAGGAATGGTGTGATCTGAGGAGTGATTTGAAATGAGTACATCCCCCGTGCGCCATGCGCGCAGCTTCCTGTTCGTGCCGGCGACCAAGCCCGAGCGCTTTGCCAAGGCGCTAGCTTCCGGCGCCGACTGCATCATCATCGACCTGGAAGACGCCGTGGCCGAGGGCAGCAAGGACGCAGCGCGTGCCCACCTCGCCGTCCACCTACCGCAGCTGAGTGCCGATCAACTGGCCCGCACCCTGGTGCGCGTGAACGCCATCGACACGTCCTGGCACGTGGCCGACATTGCGCAGCTGGCGGATTGGGCGGAGCAGGGCGTCACGGTGATGCTGCCCAAGTCCGAAGCCCCCGCCGCGCTGCGCGGTGTGGCGCAGACGCTGGGCAAGGGAGCGCGCGTCGTCGCCCTCGTCGAATCGCTGGCCGGGCTGGACGCCGCCACCGAACTGGCCCGTGACCCGCAGGTCATCCGCCTCGCCTTCGGCCACCTGGACTTCCAGCTTGATCTGGGCATGCGCGCCACGCCCGAGGAGCCTGAGCTTGCCTTCGCCCGCAACGCCCTTGTGGCGGCATCGCGCCGCGCCCAGTTGCCCAAGCCCATCGACGGCGTGACGACCGACACCGGCAACGCTGAACGCCTGACCGCCGACGCCAGCCGCGCACGCGCCTTCGGCTTCGGCGGCAAGCTGTGCATCCACCCGGCCCAGGTGGCGGGCGTGAACGAAATGCTGGGCTACTCCTCCGCCGAGCAGGACTGGGCACGCCGCGTGCTCTTCGAGGCCGCCCAGCGCGGCGGGGAAGTCTTCAGCCTCGACGGCCGCATGGTCGATCTGCCCGTGATCCGCGCGGCCGAGGCGATTGCGGCGACGATTCAAAAATGATAGCTGCCTGCGCCTGATGGGCGGGCACTGGAGGCCGATTTGACTGGTATTCAAACAAAAAGAGGCAACACCATGACCCATGAAGAAATCCTCGCCCAATACGGCCCCCGTGAATCCATGGAATACGATGTGGTGATCGTCGGCGGCGGCCCCGGCGGGCTGGCCACGGCCATCCGCTTGAAGCAACTGGCGGCAGAAAAAGGCCAGGACGTGTCGGTCGTGGTGCTGGAAAAAGGCTCCGAACCCGGCGCGCACATCCTGTCGGGCGCCATCATGGATCCCAAGGCACTGACCGAGCTGATCCCCGACTGGAAGGAGCGCGGCGCGCCCCTGAACCAGCCCGTGACCGACGACGCCTACGTCTTCCTGAGCCAGAAATCGGGCTTCCGCGTTCCCAACCTGCTCCTGCCCCCGTTCGCCGACAACCACGGCAATTTCATCGTGCGCCTGGGCGATGTGACGAAGTGGCTGGGCGAGCAGGCCGAAGCCCTGGGCGTGGAAATCTTCCCCGGCTTCGCCGCCGCCGAAGTGCTCTACGACGCCGACGGATCGGTCAAGGGCGTGGCCACCGGCAACTTGGGACTAGGCAAGGAGGGCGAGCCCACGGGCGACTTCCAGCTCGGCATGGAGCTGCACGGCAAATACACCGTGTTCGCCGAAGGTGCGCGCGGCCACCTGGGCAAGCAGCTCATCTCCAAGTACCGCTTGGACGAAGGCCGCGATCCGCAGAGCTTCGGCATCGGCATCAAGGAGCTGTGGGAAATCGATCCCAAGCGCCACCAGCCCGGTTTCGTCATGCACACCGCCGGCTGGCCCATGGAAAACGACACCTACGGCGGCGCCTTCCTGTACCACCTGGACGACAACAAGATCGCTGTCGGCTTCGTCACCGGCCTGGGCTACAAGAACCCGTTCCTCAGCCCGTTCGAGGAATTCCAGCGCTGGAAGACCCACCCGAACGTGCGCTACTACTTCGAGAACGAAAAGGGCGAGATCACCGCCAAGCGCCTGTCCTACGGCGCGCGCGCCATCAACGCCAGCGGCATCAACGCCCTGCCCAAGTTCGTCTTCCTCGGCGGCGCGCTGGTCGGCTGCGACGCGGGTTTCTTGAATGTGAGCCGCATCAAGGGCAGCCACGCCGCCATCAAGACCGGCATGCTGGCGGCCGAGGCCGCGTATGACGCCATTCAAAGCGGGCGCCAGCACGACGAGTTGGCCGCTTACCCCCAGGCGTTCGAGGCCAGTTGGCTGCACACTGAGCTGAACCGCGACCGCAACTTCAAGAACTGGTTCAAGTACGGCCTGACCACGGCCACGCTGATGAACGGCTTCGAGCAGTTCGTGCTGCGTGGCCGCATCCCCTGGACGCTGCACCGCGACAAGCCCGACCATGCGCACCTGTTGCCCGCGGCCG
Source organism: Burkholderiaceae bacterium (assembly GCA_050725495.1). Classification (GTDB taxonomy): domain Bacteria; phylum Pseudomonadota; class Gammaproteobacteria; order Burkholderiales; family Burkholderiaceae_C; genus JBOHHM01. Next base: position 9,675 of record JBOHHM010000176.1, read on the forward strand.
AGTGCGAGCCTATCCTCTACCCGAAGCCCGACGGCAAGCTGACCTTCGACCGCCTGTCCAGCGTGTTCATCAGCAACACCAACCACGCCGAGAACCAGCCCGCGCACCTGACGTTGAAAAACGCCAGCGTGCCCGTCAGCATCAACCTGGTGAAATACGCCGGCCCCGAGGCGCGCTACTGCCCGGCGGGGGTGTACGAGTTCGTGAAGAACGACGACAACAGCGACCGGCTGCAGATCAACGCGCAGAACTGCGTTCACTGCAAGACCTGCGACATCAAGGACCCGACGCAGAACATCGTCTGGGTGACGCCCGAGGGTGGCGGCGGCCCGAACTATTCAGGCATGTGAAGCAGGCATGGGCGAAAGACTTTCAGGCGCTCAGGCGGCCATGTAGGCGCCGTTGTCCACGGTGATGACGCGGCCCGTGACGGCGCGACCCATGTCGCTGGCCAGGTACAGGATGGCGTTGGCCTGGTCGGTGGGCTGCGTGGGCGGCAGCTGGCCGTTGGAGTAGCAGGCCGAGTGCTCGCGCATCTTGGTGCCGCCCTCCAGCCCGCCCACAGCCCAGGACCGCGCCATGGGCGTATCGGTCTTGCCCGGCGCCACGGCGTTGCAGCGGATGCCGGTTCCGGTGAAGCGGATGGCGATGTTCTTCGTCATGGTGTTCACAGCGCCCTTGGTGGAGGTATAGGCAACACCCGCGCCTGGCAGCGTGCCGTTGACCGAGGTGACGTTGACGATCACGCCCTCATTGCGCGGCATGAAGTGCCGCACCGCCTCGCGGCAGAAGCGGAACACGCCGGCGTAGTTGATCTGCACCACCCGCTCGAAGTGCTCGTCGGTGCAGTCTTCGATGGACACCATGTCGCCGTAGCCGGCGTTGTTGACCAGGATGTCCACCTGGCCGAAAGCATCGATGGCTTTGGCGAATACCCGCGGGGGCGACGCCGGGTCGGCCGAGTCGGCCACCAGGCCGATGGCCTTGCCGCCAGCGGCCGCGATGCCGGCCACCGCCGCATCCAGTTCGTCCTGGTGCAGCCCGGTCAGCACCACCTGGGCGCCTTCCTGGGCAAACAGTTGCGCGGTGGCCAGGCCGATGCC
>JBOHHM010000177.1:0-13791 GCA_050725495.1 Burkholderiaceae bacterium
TGGCGCCGTCGCAGATGTCGCCCCAGGGTTGGTCGACCATTCTGCCGGTCAGCAGGCCGTCCTGCACTTCCAGCACGTTGGAGCGCGTGTAGTCGATGCCAAGCCGATCGCGAATGCGGTCGGTGAAGAAGGTGAAGCCGCCGGAGACCAGCAGCACCTTCAGGCCTGCGGCCTTGCAGGCGGCCACCAGTTCGGCGGCGCCAGGGTTGAGTTGCAGGCGTTCGTTGTAGACCTGCTCCATATGGGCCACGCTCACGCCCTTGAGCAGGGCCACGCGCTGGCGCAGGCTTTCCTTGTAGTCGCTGATCAGGCCCTGCATCGCGGCTTCGGTGATCGCGGCGACCTCGGCCTTGCGACCGGCCGCGTCGGCGATCTCGTCGACGCACTCGATGTTGATCAGGGTGGAGTCCATGTCGAAGGCGATGAGCTTGAAGTCGGCGAGCTTCAGCGGGGGCGTGAAGTCCTGGGTCACGAGGCCGGGGGAGATTTCTTGGGCGTTCATGCGGTAGTGGCTTCCTGTGTTGTCGGCTGTCCGAGGCTGCGCAGCACATCGCGCACCATCTGGGCCCGGTCCTTGGGTTCCTTGAGTTCGCGCTCGATGCGCAGCTTCTCGTTGCCGGCCAGTCTGATGTGCTTGTTCTTCTGGACCAGCTCGATGATGCGCATCGCGTCGATCGGTGGATTGGGCTTGAAGCTGATGTGGATCACGCCCGGTGCGGCATCGACCTTGACCACGCCGTAGGGTTGGCTAAGCACGCGCAGGCGGTGCACGTCGATCAGGGTCTGGGCCTGGGCGGGCAGCTTGCCAAAGCGGTCGACGATTTCCTCGAGCAGGGTGTCGATCTGCTCGGGTGTCCTGGCGGTCGCGAGCTTTTTGTAGAAGCTCAGGCGCAGGTGCACGTCGCCGCAGTAGTCGTCGGGCAGCAGGGCAGGGGCGTGCAGGTTGATGTCGGTCGTCACACTCAACGGGGCCAGCAGGTCCGGCTCCTTGCCCGCCTTCAGGGACCTGACGGCTTCGCTCAGCATCTCGTTGTAGAGCTGAAAGCCCACTTCGAGCATGTTGCCGCTCTGGCTTTCACCCAGCACTTCGCCGGCGCCGCGGATTTCCAGGTCATGCATGGCCAGGTAAAAGCCCGAGCCCAGTTCCTCCATCTGCTGGATGGCCTCGAGCCGCTGCGCGGCCTGCTTGGTCAGGCTCTCGGTGTCGGGCACCATCAGGTAGGCGTAGGCCTGGTGGTGGCTGCGGCCCACGCGCCCGCGCAGCTGGTGCAGCTGGGCCAGGCCGAACTTGTCGGCGCGGCTCATCACGATGGTGTTGGCGGTCGGCACGTCGATGCCGGTCTCGATGATGGTCGAGCACAGCAGCAGGTTGTAGCGCTGGGCCACGAAGTCGCGCATCACGCGCTCGAGCTCGCGTTCGGGCATCTGGCCGTGGGCCACGGCGATGCGCGCCTCGGGCAGGATTTCCTCGAGCTTGGCGCGGCGGTTCTCGATCGTCTCCACCTCGTTGTGCAGGAAGTAGCACTGGCCGCCGCGCTTCAATTCGCGTAGCACGGCTTCGCGAATCACGCCGTTGCCTTCGTTGCGCACAAAGGTCTTGATCGCCAGGCGGCGCTGCGGCGCGGTGGCGATCACAGAGAGGTCGCGCAGGCCTTCGAGCGCCATGCCCAGCGTGCGCGGAATCGGCGTCGCGGTCAGCGTGAGCACATCGACCTCGGCGCGCAGGGCCTTCATCGCCTCCTTGTGGCGCACGCCGAAGCGGTGTTCCTCGTCGATGATCAGCAGGCCCAGGTTCTTGAACTTGACGCTCTCGGACAGCAGCTTGTGCGTGCCGACCACGATGTCGACACTGCCGTCTGCCAGGCCCTTGGCTGCCGCGCTGATTTCCTTGCCCGAGCGGAAGCGGCTCATCTCGGCCACCTTGACCGGCCATTTGGAGAAGCGGTCGGTCAGCGTCTGATGATGCTGCTCGGCCAGCAAGGTAGTGGGCGCGAGAAAGGCGACCTGCTTGCCACCGGTGACGGCGATGAAGGCCGCGCGCAGGGCGACTTCGGTCTTGCCGAAGCCCACGTCGCCGCAGACCAGGCGGTCCATCGGGCGCGGGCTGATCATGTCCTGGATCACGGCGTGGATGGCCGCGTTCTGGTCGGCCGTTTCCTCGAAGCCGAAATCGTTGACAAAGGCCTCGTAGTCCTGCGGGCTGTAGCGGAACGCGTGGCCTTCGCGCGCCGCGCGGCGGGCGTAGATGTTGAGCAGCTCGGCGGCCGAGTCGCGCACCTGCTCGGCGGCCCGGCGCTTGGCTTTTTCCCATTGGCCCGAACCGAGCTTGTGCAGCGGCGCCTCGTCGGCGCTGACGCCGGTGTAGCGGCTGATCTGGTGCAGTTGCGCGACCGGCACATAGAGCGTGGCCTGGTCGGCGTATTCCAGATGCAGGAACTCCGAGCTTCCCTGCCCCAGGTCCATGTTGATCAGGCCCCGGTAGCGGCCAATGCCGTGCTGGGCATGGACCACCGGGTCACCGACGTTGAGTTCGCTGAGGTCCTTGATCAGCGCTTCGACATCGCTGACCTGCTCTTGCTTCTTGCGTCGGCGCGTCGTGGGGCCGGCGGCGAAGAGTTCGGTCTCGGTGACGAAGTCCAGGCCTTCTTCGAGCCAGCTGAAGCCCACCGTCAGCGCGGCCGTCGCGATGCCCAGCTTCTCGTCGCTGGCCAGGAACTCTGCGAGCGAATCGAAGGCCGGTGGGCTCAGGTGGCTGGCACGCAGGAAGTCGAGCAGGCTTTCGCGCCGGCCGTCGGACTCGGCCAGCAGCAGCACGCGCTGGGTGGTGTTGCCGATGTGGTGTTTGAACCTGGCCAGCGGTTCTTCCGCACCGCGGACCACTGAGAGTTCGCCCAGCCTTTGAAAATGGGCGTTGTCTGCTACATCTTCAATAGCAGGCCGAATCGCGAGCTGCGCATGCGCGTTGGCCCGTGCATAGAACTGCTCGGTGCCCAGAAACAGCGCCTCGGGCGGCAGGGCGGGTCGGTCGGGGTCGCCCTGGATCAGGCGGTAGCGGTCTTTGGTGTCCTGCCAGAAGCGCTGGAACGCGGGTTCCAGGTCGCCGTGCAGCACGACGGTCGCGTCTGTGCCCAGGTAGTCGAACACCGTGGCCGTGTCGTCAAAGAACAGCGGCAGGTAGTACTCGATGCCGGCGGTGGCGATGCCAGCGCCTATGTCCTTGTAGATGCGGCTCTTGGTCGGGTCGCCTTCGAGCAGCTCGCGCCAGCGGCTGCGGAATTTGGCGCGTGCCTCGTCGTCCATCGGGAATTCGCGGCCGGGCAGCAGGCGCACCTCGGGCACGGGGTAGAGGCTGCGCTGGCTATCGGGGTCGAAAGTGCGGATCGAGTCGATTTCGTCGTCGAACAGATCGACGCGGTAGGGCACGGGCGAGCCCATGGGGAACAGGTCGATCAAGCCGCCGCGTACCGCGTACTCGCCGGGGCTGACCACCTGCGTGACATGGCTGTAGCCGGCCAGCGTGAGCTGGGCCTTGAGCCTGGCTTCGTCGAGCTTTTGCTTGACCTTGAAGTGAAAGGTGTAGCCCGCCAGAAAGGCCGGCGGGGCCAGTCGGTACAGCGCGGTCGTGGCCGGGACGATCACCACATCGGCTTCGCGCTGCGAAATGCGCCACAGGGTTGCGAGCCGCTCGCTGATCAAATCGTGGTGCGGCGAGAACGTGTCGTAGGGCAGGGTCTCCCAGTCGGGGAACAGGGCGCAGCGCAGCTCGGGCGCAAAGAAGGCGATTTCGTCGATCAGGCGCTGCGCGTCGGTCGCGTCAGCCGTCACGATGGCCGTGAGCCTGTGGCCTGCTTTCTCGCGCTCGCCCAAGGCGGCCAGCAGGAGCGCGTCGGCCGAGCCCGCGGGGCGGGGCAGGGTGAAGCGTTTGCCGGCGGTAAGTTTTGGTAATTCCATGGAGAACACAAATACAAAACACCCCCCGTCAAACTAAACGGGGGGTGTCGAACTGTTGCGCAATGTGATTTTAGCTACGGCATGACAAGCCCTGCGGGCAATTGTCAGCCTACGCTGAAACCTGCGGTTGTAGCTACGGCATGACAAGCCCTGCGGGCAATTGTCAGCCTACGCTGAAACCGGGGGTTTTTGCTACGGCGTGACAAGCCCTGCGGGCAGTCGTCAGGCTGAGCTAAAGACCCGAGGTTTTAGAATTCCAGCGACTCGATGACTGATACCCATTCCAATCCCCGTTTTTTTGCGCTGATACCCTGCGCCGGCACGGGCTCGCGTGCGGGCACGCCTGGCCCCAAGCAATACCAGATCCTTGCCGGCCAGCCCCTGGTCAGCCATACGCTGGCCGCCTTCGCCGCCGTGCCACGCATCGCCCAGACGCTGGTGGTGGTGGCGCCGGACGACCGATTTTTCGACGACTCAAGTGCTTCTGTTTTGATAGCGGCTTGCGGAGGATCTACCAGGGCTGGGAGCGTTTTCAATGGTTTGAAGTGGCTGCTGGAGCAGGGCGCGGACCCGATGGACTGGGTGTTGGTGCATGACGCGGCGCGCTGCCTCGTGACGCCGGCCCAGATCGACGCCCTGATCGACGCCTGCGAGCGCGACGCCGTGGGCGGCCTGCTGGCCCACAAGCTGGCCGATACGCTCAAAAGCGAGTCCCGTGGGCGCGTGGCGGCCACTCTGGAGCGCCGCGACAAGTGGCTGGCCCAGACGCCGCAGATGTTTCGCATCGGCGTGCTGATGAAGGCCCTGGAGCAGGCCGGCGATCAGGTCACCGATGAGGCCAGCGCCATGGAAACCCTGGGCCTGCGGCCCTTGCTGGTGCCTGGCAGTGCCCAAAATTTCAAAGTCACCTACCCCGACGACTTCGCGCTGGCCGAAGCCGTGTTGAGGAGTCGCAAGCCATGAGTACTCCCATGAATTTCAGAATCGGCGAGGGCTGGGATGTGCACGCTCTGGTGCCGGGCCGCAAGCTCATCATCGGCGCAGTGGCGATTCCATTCGACCGCGGTCTGCTGGGCCATTCGGATGCCGACGTGCTGCTGCATGCGATCACCGATGCTTTGCTGGGCGCGGCGGCGCTGGGCGACATCGGCAGCCACTTCCCCGACACCGACGAGCGCTTCAAGGGGGCCGATTCGGTCGTACTGCTGGTGGAGGCAGCGCGGCGCGTGCGCGAGCAGGGCTTTGAGATTGGCAACATCGACAGCACCGTGATCGCCCAGGCGCCCAAACTGGCGCCGCACATCGCTCCTATGCGCGAGCGCATCGCCCAGGCGCTGGGCCTGGCCGTGACCCAGGTCAATGTGAAGGCCAAGACGGCCGAGAAACTGGGGCCCGTGGGGCAGGGCCTGAGCATCGAGGCGAGGGCTGTGGCGCTATTGTTTTGATAGCTACCGGCCACCTTTGCACGAGGGCCGTCGGCTATTCTTCCTTGAGGAATCCTAAAAGAACGGTTGCCTGGCCTGGTGCAGCTTGATGTGGGCCGCCAGGCCGCCGGTGCCACCATTGGCCAGCGAGAACGTGCCGCCCATGCGCTGAACCGTCTTGTCCACGATGGACAGGCCCAGGCCCGCGCCGGTGGCCGAGGTTCGTGCGGCGTCGCCGCGGAAAAAGGGCTTGGTCAGGTTGGGCAGCGCTGCGGGGGCCACGCCCTGGCCATGGTCGCGCACCTTGATCAGAATCCACTGGTCACGCGCCTTGGCATTGATGTTCACCTTGGCCACGCCGGTCTGGGCGGTCTTGCCGTAGCGGCGGGCGTTTTCCAGCAGGTTGGAGAGCACGCGCGCCAGCTCGACCTCGTCGGCCATGACTTCCAGGTTGGCCGGCACATCGACGCTGATGTGCATGTCGTCCTGGTCCCTGAACGGGTAGGTGCAGGCGTCGATGACCTCGGCCAGTGCGACGGGCTTGAGCTCCACATGGTCGGGGCGCGCGTAATCCAGGAACTTGTCGATGATGGCGTCGAGCTGCTCGATGTCGGCCGCCATATGGTCGCGCGCGTCCTGGTCGGCCACGCTCATCTCGGTTTCCAGCCGCAGCCGCGCCAGCGGTGTGCGCAGGTCGTGCGAGATGCCGGCCAGCATCACGGCGCGGTCCTGCTCGATCTTGGCGAGTTGTTCGGCCATGCGGTTGAAGCCGATATTGACCTCGCGGATCTCGCTGGTGACGGCTCTCTCGTCGAGCCGGCTGGCGTCGAAGTCGCCGTCTCGCACGCGGCTGGTCGCAAACGAGAGCTGCTTGAGCGGCTGGTTGATCAGCCGCGCGATGCCCGCCGCGCCGGCCAGCGACATGACCGCCGCGGTGACCAGCCAGATCAGCCAGGTCTTGCTGCCCAGGGGGGTTACGCGCGAGCGCTCCATCAGCAGCCAATAGGCGTCACCGTCGATCCCGAAGCCGACCCACAGACCCTGCTCCTTGTTCACACTGCTGGCCACCACCGTGCCCGGGCCCAGGCGCGCGATCAGTTCTTCGGTGATGTGCTCGTCGAGTGCGCTTTTGTCGAACAGCTCGAATTTGTCTCCCGGCTCGCGCGGCAGGATGCGCACGCCTTCCTGGTCTGCCAGGGTCTTGATCAGCGAGACACGGGCAATGGAGTCGGAGTAGACCAGTGCCGCGCGGCTGAGGTTGACCAGCGAGGCGATCTGCTGCGCGGTCTGGATGGCGCGCGGCTCGTACTCCAGCGCGCGGAAGGTCTGCAGCCAGGCCACCGTGCTGCCCAGCAGCAGCAGGGCCAGCATGAAGAAGGTGCGCCAGAACAGGTTGAGACCGACCTTGGAGCGCAGCTGCAGCGACGCTGGCGCCGTCTCCAGCGGGACCGGGCTCGTGATGTCGGGAGCTTCAGCCTGGACGCTCAATCAGCTTCACCTGCTCGAAATGTCGAAATGCACCGGCGGCGGATCAGCTCGCGCCGTCCGGCACAAACACATAGCCCACGCCCCACACCGTCTGGATGTAGCGCGGCGAGGCGGCATCGATCTCGACCAGCTTGCGCAGGCGCGAGACCTGCACATCGAGGCTGCGGTCAAACGGCTCGAACTCGCGGCCGCGCGCCAGCTGGGCCAGTTTTTCACGCGACAGGGGCTGGCGCGGGTGCCGCACCAGCGCCTTGAGCATGGCGAATTCGCCGGTGGTCAGGGGCAGTTCCTCGCCGTTGCGGCGCAGGGTGCGGGCACCCAGGTCGAAGGTGAAGGGGCCGAAGGCCACGACCTCGTTGTCGGTCGAGGGGGCGCCGGGCGCTTCCTGGGGCGGGCGGCGGCGCAGCACGGCATGGACGCGGGCCAGCAGTTCGCGCGGATTAAATGGTTTGCCAATGTAATCGTCGGCGCCCACTTCGAGGCCGACGATGCGGTCCACGTCCTCGCCCTTGGCGGTCAGCATGATGATGGGTGTGCGGTCGTTGGCGGCGCGCAGGCGGCGGCAGATCGACAGGCCGTCCTCGCCGGGCATCATCAGGTCGAGCACAATCAAGTCGACAGTGTCGCGCAACAGGATGCGGTTGAGGGCCTTGCCGTCTTCGGCCACCATCACTTCAAATCCTTCCTGTGTCAGGTAACGGCGCAACAGGTCCCGGATGCGGGCGTCGTCATCCACCACCAGAATTTTGTCGGTACGGCTAGCAGCTTGGGTCATGGTGTGTTCACAGCTTTATTTGTAACAGAGCCGATTTTGAAGCCCTTGGCACCCGAAAAGCGGCTTTTTTCCAACACTTTGACACAGTGTTACATGTTTTGCCCCCGGGTGCACAGCCGGCGTCAAAGGGCGGTAGAACACGGGGCAAGCTGCGGCGTTGAGGATTGATGATGAGGAAAGCGTTTTTGTTGTTCGCACAGGCCACGGCCACGGTGGGCGCCATGGCGCAACCGCCTTCTGGCCCTCCTGTGCCGGCTGAGGCCGGGGCTTTCATGGCTCCCCTGCCACGCACGGCGGAGCAGCGACGCAATGAATTGCGCTCCGCCATTCAGTCGCAGCAGCGCGGCAAGGCTCAGGCTGAGGCCCAGGGCAATGGCCAGGGGCAGGCCGCCGGCCGCCGTCTGACGGCCCAGGAACGCGCTGAGCTGCGCGAGCAGCTGCGCAGGGAGTACTCGGCGCGCCAGGCCGCCAACCCGCCTGCACCATGAAAGCTGAGGGCTGCGCAGCCCGCGCGGCGTCCGTCGAGAGCGCCGCCCCAGCCGGGCGCAGCGGGCTTGGCGGCTCAGGACCTGAAAGTCAAAAAATGATGAAGGCTACAAAAATAATAGCGATTTCCGCCCTTCTGGCGGGAGCCAACGGTCTGTTGGCCCAGAACCTTCCGTATCCGCCTCCGCAGAACGTGGTGCAGCTGTCGGCCCAGGGCTCGGTCGAGGTGCAGCAAGACCTGCTGTCGATTTCCATGAACACCACCAAGGAAGCGCCCGATGCCGGCACCGTGCAAAACCAGCTCAAGGTGGCGCTCGATTCCGCGCTGACCGAGGCCAAAAAGGTGGCCCAGCCCGGCCAGCTGGACCTGCGTACCGGCAACTTCAGCCTGCATCCGCGCTACGGCAAGGATGGAAAGATCAGCGGCTGGCAGGGCAGCACCGAACTCGTGCTCGAAGGACGCGACTTTGGGCGCATCAGCGCGGTCGCCGGCAAGATCCAGACGCTGAGCATGGGCAGCGTGAGCTTCGGCCTCAGCCGTGAACAGCGCGTGAAGGTGGAGGGCGAGGCCCAGGCCATCGCCATCGACCGCTTCAAGGCCAAGGCGGCCGACATTGCCAAGGGCTTTGGGTTTGGCGGCTACACCCTGCGCGAGGTGGCGGTCAACGCTCATGACCCCGGCGGTATGCCGCGTCCGCGCATGATGGCCATGGAGGCCAGGGCTGCGGCTTCCGATGCGCCGGTGCCGGTGGAGGCCGGCAGGAGCACGGTACTGGTGACGGTGTCGGGCTCGGTGCAGCTGCAGTAGGCCGGCTGCCGCCGCGGCTTACTGGGCCGCCCAACCCCCATCCATGTTCCAGGCCACGCCGCGCACGTTGTTGCCCGCGGGGGAACACAGGAACACGGCCAGTTCGCCCAGTTCTTCGGGCGTGGTGAACTGCAGCGAAGGTTCTTTCTCACCGAGCAGCTGCCGCGTGGCTTCCTCGTTGCTCCAGCCGTGGGCGGCGGCCCTGGCATCCACCTGCTGTTGCACCAGGGGGGTGAGCACCCAGCCGGGGCAGATCGCGTTGCAGGTCACGCCGGTCGTGGCATTTTCCAGCGCCGTCACCTTGGTCAGGCCCACGAGTCCGTGCTTGGCCGCCACATAGGCGGACTTTTCGGCCGAAGCCACGAGGCCATGCACCGAGGCCAGGTTGATGATGCGGCCCCAGTTGGCGGCCTTCATCGCGGGCAGCGCCAGGCGCGTGGCGTGGAAGGCACTGGAGAGGTTGATCGCGAGAATGGCATCCCATTTCTCGAGCGGAAAATCCTCGATCTTCGCCACATGCTGGATGCCGGCGTTGTTGACCAGGATGTCGACGCGGCCAAACTGCGCGGCAGCAAACATCATCATGTCTTCAATCTCGGCGGGCTTGCTCATGTCGGCGCCGTGGTAGGCCACTTTCACGCCCAGTGCTGCGATTTCCGCCTTCGGGCCCTCCGCGTCGCCAAAGCCGTTGAGGACGATGTTGGCGCCCTGGCGTGCCAATGACTTGGCGATGCCCAGACCAATGCCGCTGGTGGAACCGGTAACGAGGGCGGTTTTGCCTTTCAACATGATGGATGCTCCAGATGAATTACGATGCAGCGAGCGATTATCGAGCCCTGAACCTGAAATTTTTGCGCCATGACCCAACCTACGCTGAACTACGTACTGTGTCCTGAGGGGGGCCCCGCCAAGTCCGCTGACCAGGGTGGTCCGGGTGGGCGTCGCATGGCCTATTGGGAGTGGAACGCCACGGGCAACCCGGGCCACCCGCATGTGGTGGTCTGTGTGCACGGGCTGTCCCGCCAGGGGCGCGACTTCGATGTGCTGGCGCGCTCGCTGTGCGAGCGCGCACGCGTGGTGTGTCCAGACGTGGCCGGCCGCGGCAAAAGCGACTGGCTGCAAGAACCGATGGGCTATCAGATCCCCACTTACGCGGCTGACATGGTTGCGCTGCTGGCACAGCTGCACCAGCAGGCGCCACTGCAGACGCTGGACTGGGTGGGCACCAGCATGGGGGGGGCTGATCGGCATGGTGATGGCGGGTCAGCCCGGACTGCCGCTGCCCGTGCCGGTGCGCAAGCTGGTGCTCAACGACGTGGGGCCGTCGATCCAGTGGCAGGCCTTGCAGCGCATTGGCAGCTACCTGGGCAACACGGGGCGCTTCGAGTCGCTGCAGCAGGCGGCCGATGCGATGTGGGCCCTCTCCGCCAGCTTCGGGCCGCATACCCCCGCGCAAAGGCTGGAGCTGTCGCGCCACATGGTCAGGTGGCTGGCGGGCGAGGGCGGTGGCTTGACGCTGCACTACGACCCGGCGATCGCCGTGCCGTTTCGCGGCGTCACCGAGGAGTCGGCTGCCCAGGGCGAAGCTTTTCTGTGGCAGCTGTACGACCACATCACGGCCAGCACCCTGCTGACGCGCGGCGCCCAGTCGGACCTGCTGAGCCGCGAGACGGCGCAGGCCATGACGCAGCGCGGCCCGAAGGCGCGTCTGCTGGAGTTTGACGGCGTGGGACATGCGCCTACGTTCGTCCCCGGTTCTCAGGTGGAGGCGGTAGCTTCCTTTCTTTTCGATTGACAACTTGTTGAAACCAGATGAAAAGTCTGTTGGCGGAGCAGCCTGGCTCGCCCCAATCCCTCCAGCTGGTTCCTGAACTGATCACGGTCACGGCGCTGAGCCTGCCCGAGCAGGCCCATGCGCTGGCCCGGGCCCGTGCGTTCGCCGAGCCGCTGATCGCTGGCGAGACACTGGACTCGGGCGAGAACACGCTGGCCCATGCCGATGCGGTGGCCGTCATTCTCAAATCCATCGGCGGTTCGGAGGCCATGCAGGCGGCGAGCTACCTGGTCTATGCCTGCGAGCACCTCAACAAGCCGCAGGAGGTGATTGCCAAGGCCTTTGGCGAGAACTTTGCCGCGCTGGCGGTGGAGACCACCAAGCTCGTGAAGGTGCAGCAGCAGGCGAGGGCTGCGCAGTCTTCGGCCCAGCTGGTGGACGACCCGGCCGTGCAGACCGAGAACGTGCGAAAGATGCTGCTGGCGTTTTCGCGCGACCTGCGCGTGGTCATGCTGCGCCTGGCTTCGCGGCTGCAGACCCTGCGCTTTTGTGCAGCCAGCAAGCGGCCGGTGTCGCCCAGCCTGGCGCGTGAATCGCTGCAGGTGTTCGCACCACTGGCCAACCGCCTGGGCATCTGGCAGATCAAATGGGAGCTGGAGGATTTTTCCTTCCGCTTCCTGGAGCCCGATACCTACCGCGAGGTGGCCCGCCTGCTCGATGAAAAGCGCGCCGAACGCGAAGGCCACATGGAGGAGTTGCGGGCGCGGCTGGAGTCCGAGCTCAAAGCGCAGGGCCTGCGCGCGACCGTGCAGGGACGGCCCAAGAACATCTACAGCATCGTCAAGAAGATGCGTGGCAAGTCGCTGAACTTCGATCAGGTGTTCGACATTCGCGCGCTGCGGGTGATCGTGCCGGAAGTCAAGGACTGCTATGCAGCCTTGAGCTGGGTGCATGCGCAGTTTCATCCCATCGTGGAAGAGTTTGACGACTACATCGCCAAGCCCAAGGCCAACGGCTACCAGTCGCTGCACACGGTGGTGCGTGACGAGGCGGGCAAGCCCATCGAAATCCAGATTCGCACCCAGGCCATGCACAACCACGCCGAGCACGGCGTTGCCGCGCATTGGGCCTACAAGGAGGCCGGCACCAAGGGCTATGCCGGTGTCTCCGCCAGCGGCGAATACGACGCCAAGATCGCGGTGCTGCGCCAGTTGCTGGCCTGGGAGCGGGACCTCTCCGGCACGCAGCAGAACAAGGGCCTGTTTGAAGACCGCATTTACGTGTTGACGCCCGACGCGGCCATTGTCGAGTTGCCGCAGGGCGCCACGCCGGTGGATTTCGCCTACAGCGTACACACCAGCCTGGGCCATCGCTGCCGCGGCGCGCGCGTGGACGGCGCCATGGTTTCGCTCAACACGCCCTTGCAAAACGGCCAGACCGTCGAGATCACGGCGGCCAAGGAGGGCGGTCCCTCGCGCGACTGGCTCAATCCCGAACTGGGGTTCCTGATCAGCCACCGCGGCAAGGCCAAGGCGCGCGCCTGGTTCAATGCCCAGGCCACCCACGAGACCGTGGCGCGCGGACGCGAGGCGGTGGAAAAACTGCTGCAGCGCGAAGGCAAAACAGCGATCAAGCTCGAAGATCTGGCCACACAGCTTGGCTTCAAATCGGCCGACAACCTGTTCGAAGTGGTCGGCAAGGACGAGTTTTCGCTGCGCAACATCGAGACCCTGCTCAGGCCGCCCGAGCCCGCGCTGCCGCCCGACGACTACCTGCTGCTCAAGAAATCGCGTCTGACCGAGAAGACGCCCAAGGGGGGCGTGCTGGTGGTGGGCATCGATTCCCTGATGACCCAGCTGGCCAAGTGCTGCAAGCCCGCTCCGCCGGACGAGATTCGCGGCTTCGTCACGCGCGGCAAGGGCGTGAGCATTCACCGGGCGGACTGCAGCAATTTCCGCGAAATGGCGGCCCGCAATGGCGAGCGCGTGATCGACGTGGAGTGGGGCCAGCCCAAGGCCAGCGAGGCGGCCGTATACCCTGTCGACGTGGCTGTGGAAGCGGCCGACCGGCAGGGGCTGCTGCGCGACATCTCCGAAGTGTTCGCCCGCGAGAAAACCAACGTGGTCGGGGTGCAGACCCAGTCGGTCAAAGGCACGGCCTGGATGACCTTCACCGTCGAGGTGGTCGATTCGGGCCGTCTGAACAAGGTGCTGGGCATCGTGGCCGAAGTGCCGGGTGTGCGGTGGGCGCGCAGGCGCTGATGGCCGCGTGCGGCAACGGCTGTCGCGCGCAACTTTTGCGCCGAACTGGGCCGAGCCCTTGTAAAAGCCTGCTAGAATCTCATCTCTCGAACACTCTTAGGCGCGTAGCTCAGCTGGTTAGAGCACCACCTTGACATGGTGGGGGTCGTTGGTTCGAGTCCAATCGCGCCTACCAATTTTTCTCCTCCGGCTTTGCCGCGCAACCTCAGGGTAAACCTTGGGGATTTGACGGGCCCGCCTCCCTAGAATGTGCTGCGGTGCAATACTTGTGCACCCTGAGTCTGACCGAGGAGATCCGCAGTGCAAAACAAAAGAGCCAGTAGCGCCCCATCGGTGCAGCGCGTCGTCAAGAAATACCCGAACCGCCGGCTCTACGATACCGATACCTCGACCTACATCACGCTGGCCGAAGTCAAGCAGCTCGTGATGGACAACGCGCCGTTCGTGGTGCGCGATGCGAAAACCAACGAAGACCTGACGCGCAGCATCCTGCTGCAGATCATCCTGGAAGAGGAGGCCGGTGGAGCGCCCATGTTCACCGAGGCGGTGCTGTGCAACATCATCCGCTTCTACGGCCATGCGATGCAGGGCTTCATGGGCTCGTACCTGGAGAAGAATGTCCAGGCCTTCACCGACATCCAGGCCAAGCTGGCCGAACAGTCCAAGGGCCTCACGCCCGAGATGTGGGCCCAGTTCCTGAGCATGCAGTCGCCCCTGATGCAGGGCATGATGGGCAAATACGTCGAACAGTCGAAAACCATGTTCGAGCAAATGCAGGAGCAGATGCAGAAGCAGACCGAGCAGATGTTCGAGGCTTTCGGGCT
>JBOHHM010000178.1:0-5679 GCA_050725495.1 Burkholderiaceae bacterium
GTCAACGCTTCGCCCACACCCTCACGAATGTGCACGCATGACTCGGGGCCGCCGTAGCTGGCTAAGCCTTCAACGTATGACTCTTTCATTCACAACACTTTGCCGGTTTTGACCGGCGCACGGAGACAGAAATGACAGACTTGGAAGGCAAGACCGTTCTCATCACAGGAGGCGCCACGCTGTTCGGCGCTGGCGTTGGCCGATGTTTTCGGCAGGCCGGTGCCAACCTGGTGCTGGCCGACATCGATGCTGAAGGCGGCCAGGCCGTGGCCCGGGAACTGGGGGCCATGTTCATCGCCACGGACATCACGCAAGACGATCAGGTCAACGCCTGTGTGCGGGCGGCCGTCGACAGGTTCGGACGGATCGACGCGCTGGTGAACCTGGCCTGTTCGTATGCGGACAACGGCCTGGCCTCGCCCCGCTCAGAATGGTTGGGCGCGCTTGACGTGAACCTGGTGTCCGCCGTCATGATGGCCAAAGCGGTGGTGCCGCACATGCAGGCCGCCGGGGGTGGCGCGATCGTCAACTTCACGTCCATCTCCTCCAAGGTGGCCCAGACGGGGCGCTGGCTCTACCCCGTGAGCAAGGCCGCCTTGGTGCAAGTCACGCGCAACATGGCGATGGACCTCGCGCCCATGGGCATCCGGGTCAACTCCGTTTCGCCGGGCTGGATCTGGTCGGCCATCATGAACCAGCTGACCCAGGGCAATCGCGCGAAGACCGATGCAGTGGCCAGGCCGTTTCACCTGCTGGGCCGCGTGGGCGACCCCGAGGAGGTGGGCCACGTCGTGGTGTTCCTTTGTTCCGACAAGGCTTCCTTTGTCACAGGGGCGGACTGGGCGGCCGATGGTGGGTACTCGGCCATGGGGCCCGAATCGAACGAGCCGGCCATTCCCAAGCTGATGGCCTGATTTCAACTTTCTTTCGAGGCATACCATGAGCACAACACCATCTTCCAACACCGGGCGTCGCATCATGATCGTGGGGGCGGGGCAAGGCGGTTTGCAACTGGCCCTGGGCCTGCAACAGCAGGGCTACCGCGTGACCATCACCTCCAACCGCAGCGCAGAAGACATCCGCGCAGGCAAGGTCATGTCCAGCCAGTGCATGTTTGACAGCAGCCTGCAAATCGAACGTGATCTGAACATCAACTTCTGGGAAAAAGACTGTCCGCCGGTGACCGGCATCGGACTGAGCATTCCGCATCCGGAAACACCGGGTGAAAAAATGCTGGCCTGGTCGCATCGCCTGGATCGCCCGGCGCAGTCGGTGGATCAGCGCGTCAAGATTCCCGGCTGGATGAAGGTCTTCATCGAACGCGGCGGCGAAATGCTCTTTCAGGAAGCGGGCCTGGCCGATCTGGAGAAGTGGACCCTGGAATACGAGCTGGTCATCGTGGCAGCGGGCAAAGGAGAGATCGCTCAGATGTTCGAGCGCGACGCCGCGAAGTCGCCGTTTGACAAGCCGCAGCGCGCGCTGGCGCTGACCTATGTTCACGGGATGACGCCGCGCCCCGAATACTCGGCCGTGAATTTCAACCTGATTCCAGGCGTTGGCGAGTACTTCGTGTTCCCGGCGCTCACCACGACCGGGCCTTGCGACATCATGGTGTTCGAAGGCGTGCCGGGCGGCCCCCTGGATTGCTGGGCCGATGTCAGAACCCCGGCCGAGCATCTGGCCAAGTCGAAGTGGATTCTGGAGACTTTCCTGCCGTGGGAAGCGCAGCGCTGCCAGGCCATCCGCCTGACCGACGACAACGGCATCTTGGCCGGGCGCTTCGCGCCGACCGTGCGCCGGCCGGTCGGGCGTTTGCCCTCGGGCCGCATTGTCATGGGCATGGGCGATGTGGTGTGCCTGAACGACCCCATCACGGGCCAGGGCTCCAACAACGCAGCCAAATGCGCCCACATGTACTACCGGGCCATCCTGGCGCAGGGCGACAAGCCCTTCGATGCAGCCTTCATCCAACGCGCGTTTGATGACTACTGGGACTATGCCTCGCATGTGGTGAACTGGACCAATGCCCTGTTGCAACCTCCGCCGCCCCATGTGCTGGACGTGTTGGGTGCGGCCAGCGTGATGCCAGCGGTCGCCAAGCGCTTTGTCAATGGCTTCAACGATCCGCGCGACTATGCCAACTTTTTCATGACGCCCGACAAAGCCATGGCGTATTTGCACGAGCAAAAGCAAATGGTGTGAATCATGGTCGAAGACTTGCCCGCCCTGGCTCGTTTGCGCAATGAGCCCCATGTGTCGGTCAGCGATTTTCGCCAGGCGATGCGTCGCCTGGTAGGCGCTGTCACCATTGTCACCAGCACCGACGGCCGCACACCTGTCGGTCTGACCGCCACCGCGGTCACGTCCCTGTCGGCCGAGCCGGCGCGCATTCTGGCCTGCGTCAACCTGCACGGCAGCAGTTTTCGCACGATAGCCGAAAGCCGGCGCATGGCCATCAATGTGCTGTCGGCCGAGCAAGCCGATCTGGCGAAGGTGTTTGGCGGCCTGCAGGACAACCCGCGCGAGCGCTTTCATCCGGCGCAGTGGGAGACCCTGATGACGGGGGCGCCCATCCTGTGCGAGGCGCTGGCCGCCCTTGACTGCGTGGTCGATGAGATGATGGTCGCACACAGCCATGCCGTCCTCATCGGGGAAATCAAGGCAGCCAAAGTGGCCGCCCAAAGTTCCATGCCTCTGCTGTACGCCAGCGGAAGTTTCACCACCTTGCAAGCCCCTGCGCTGAACGGGTAGCGGTGCTTGTCTTTCCTTCAAATCGATGTAATGCGTTCAAAGGAGATTGAACATGTCTGGTCAATGGATTGAAGTCAAGGCCTCGGATGGCAGCGGCAGCTTTCGGGCCTATCTGGCAACACCGGCCGCAGGCAAGGGGCCGGGCATCGTGCTGGCACAGGAGATTTTTGGGGTGAATGCCACGATGCGGCAGGTGGCGGACTACTACGCCGAGGAAGGCTATACGGTCTTGGTGCCGGACCTGTTCTGGCGGCAACAGGCGAACGTTGAGCTGGGCTATGCCCCCGACGACTGGCAAAAGGCGTTCGGCTTCTACCAGGGCTTCAATGAAGACAAAGGGGTCGAAGATGTGGCTGCCAGCCTGTCAGCCTTGCGCGAGCGCCCCGAATGCGTGGGCAAGGTGGGCGTGCTGGGGTTTTGCCTGGGCGGCAAACTGGCCTATTTGTCGGCTTGTCGTACCGATGCCGATGTGGTGGTGGGTTACTACGGCGTCGGCATTGAAAACAACCTGGCTGAAGCTGGCAACATCAAGGGGCGGCTGGTCCTGCACATGGCCGAACTGGACAAGTTCAGCCCCCCTGAAGCCCGCAACAAGATCCTCGCGACCCTGGGCGGCCAGCCCCATGTTGAGCTCTACATGTACCCGGGCGTAGACCATGCCTTTGCCCGCCTGGGTGGCGATCACTACGACAAGCCCTCGGCCTTGATGGCGCACCAGCGCAGCGTGACTGCGTTTCGCAAGGACATGGGGCCGCACTATGATTTTTCAGCCCTGTGGGACAAGCACTGCGAACATGAGTTTGCAACGCGCGACGTGGCCGCCATCATGGCGACCATGGTCGCCGAGCCCTATGTCAACCATATCCCCACCATGACGGGCGGTGTGGGCCACAAGATGCTGAGCCGGTTTTATCAAAACCATTTCGTCAACAGCAATCCGCCGGATACCAGCCTGATTCCGATTTCGCGCACGGTCGGGGCCACTCAGATCGTCGACGAAATGCTTTTTTGTTTCACGCACAGCTGTGAAATCGACTGGATGCTGCCAGGCGTCGCGCCCACGGGCAAGCGGGTGGAAATCCCGCTGGTGGCCATCGTCAAGTTTCGGGGCGACAAGCTCTACCACGAGCACATCTACTGGGACCAGGCGAGCGTGCTGGTGCAAATCGGCCTGCTGCGGCCAAACGGGCTGCCGGTGGCAGGGATTGAAACGGCCCGCAAGCTGCTGGATGAAAATCTGCCATCCAATACCTTGATGGCGGCCTGGGCCGCTTAGAGCTGCTGGTACACCGCTTCGGCCAGCGCCATCAGGCGCTCGCGCGGCAGCTTGCCGGCCAGGGCATAGCCAAAACCCCGGTCGACCCAGTAAAAGCCGGGCACGGGGCCATCGGCGACAAAGCGGAAGGCGGTTTCAGCACTGCTGGACTGCGCCGCAGCGCCATCGAGGGCGCCCAGGTACAGGGTCAAGCGTTCGCCGCCGCTGTTCTGGAACATGAACTGAGCGCGCGCTCCGCCGTTGCCCGGCAGCAGGCGACCACCGACCAGCTCAAAGCCCTGGGCTGACAGATTGGGAATCTTCAGTGGCTTGCCCAGGCGCTTGGACAGCCACTGAACCAAGTGGTCCTGTTCGGCCGCCGTGACCTCGACCGGATGGCGGACTTCAGGGGAGTAAACCGCGTGGGCCACCATGGCTTGGCGGACAAATTCCCGGCTGACTTGGGATTTCGCCAGCGTTTGCGCCGGCTCAGGCTGCAAGCTCAGCCACTGGCCATGGGACAGCCAGCCCACGCCAAACGCCAGCATGACGCCCGCGGCCATGCCGCCCCAGCGCCACCATTGGTTCAGCTGCTGCCGTGAGGCGGCCGTGCGCTGCGCTGCGGCCAGCAGACTGGGCGGAAGCGGCTCCTGCAGCACCTGACCATGCAGGCCGCGCAGGGCTTCGCGCTGCTGGCGCCAGGCGGCCAGCGTGGCTGCCGCGTCGGCGTCCTGCGCGAGCCGGGTGTCGAGCGACTGGCGCTCGGCAGGCGACAGCCGGTCGTCCACCAGGGCGTGCAGTTCGTCGTCGCTCAGTTGAGGTGGTGTGGGGGCAGGCATGATCGAATACAGCGAGTTCATTTCAGGCGTCTGAGCGCCGGGCTGGTCGGTCGGCCAGCCGCACCCTCCATCAATTCGTGCAGGCGGCGCCGGGCGCGCGACAGGCGCGACATCACAGTGCCCATCGGGACGCCGGTCACTTTCGCAATCTCCTCGTAAGACAGATCTTCCAGGCTGGCCAGCAGCAGCACGGCGCGCTGGTCTTCGGGCAGGCGCATCAGGCAGCGTTGCAGGTCCAGCGACAGGTCCAGCGCCGCGTCCGGCGCCACCAGCTCAGGCCCGGCGTCGTTCCCATCGAGCCCGGCACCGGGCTGCCGAGCCCAGCGCCGCTGCTGGCTGACAAACAGGTTGTACATCAGCGTGAACAGCCAAGCCCGCAGGTCGGTGCCCGCCATCCACAAACGCCATTTGCTACAGGCACGCTCCAGCGTGTCCTGCACCAGGTCATCGGCGGCCCAGGCATTGCCGGTCAGGGCGCGCGCGTAGCGCCGCAGGCTGGGGATCTGGGCGATCAGCTCAGAGCGGTCCATGCGCTGCGGCTGTGCTCGTGTGAGCCCTGGGGTTCAGGGCTTGACCGTGTGCCACGCGTTGTTGAAGCCGTCGCCGGTCTTGTCACCTGGCTTCATGTCCTTCGACCAGTAGTACAGCGGCTTGCCTTTGGCAGCCCATTGCTTCTTGCCATCGTCGCGCGTGATCACCGTGAAGTCCCCCGAGGCCTTGTCGGTGTCGGAAGCCATCAGCGGGGGCCAGTTGGTGGCGCAGGGGCCGTTGCAGACGGACTTGCCACTGCCCTGCATGTCGCGGTCAAAGGTGTACAAGGTCATGCCGTTGGGG
>JBOHHM010000179.1:0-17102 GCA_050725495.1 Burkholderiaceae bacterium
ACCCGATGCGCGACGTGCGCGTGGTCGTCCATGACGGCAAGCACCACAGCGTCGACAGCAAGGAGATCGCCTTCGTCATGGCCGGCCGCAAGGCCTTCATCGCCGCAGTGCGCGAGGCGCGGCCCATTGTGCTCGAGCCCATCGTCAGGGTCGAGATCGCCGCGCCCGAGGCGAACGTGGGCGACATCACGGGCGACCTGACGGCGCGCCGCGGGCTGATCAGCGGAACCCGCTCGAGCGAGCCCGGCATGCTCTCGATCCAGGGCCAGGCGCCGTTGTCGGAGCTGGCCGGCTACCAGTCACGGCTCAACGCGATGACCGGCGGCCAGGGCCGCTACACCATCGAGTTCAGCCACTACGAAGCGGTGCCGCCGGCGGTGCAGCAGCAGCTGGTCGGCCAGTACCGGGTCAGGGAAGAGGAGTGAGGCCGGGACAAGCCCGGCGCGGGCCTGCCGCAGATTTCATATAATCAACTGTTCCGAGGAGCGTTGCAGCGCCCCCTGCCATTGCGGGGCGTGAGGCTCGGATTCCCTTTCGCAACGACGCTCAGCCACGGTTATAGCGGGCTGAGATGCCGCTCCTTCACCGTGGTTTTTTCAGAAAAGTTTTGGAGAAAACCATGAGCGCTGTTCTCAAATCCCTGCCCACGCAAGATTGCGCGATCGCCGACCTGTCGCTGGCCGACTGGGGCCGCAAGGAAATCCGCATTGCCGAAACCGAAATGCCCGGACTGATGGCGATCCGCGAGGAATTCGCAC
The DNA here is from genome assembly GCA_050725495.1 of Burkholderiaceae bacterium. GTDB lineage: Bacteria > Pseudomonadota > Gammaproteobacteria > Burkholderiales > Burkholderiaceae_C > JBOHHM01. Next base: position 759 of record JBOHHM010000179.1, read on the forward strand.
AAAGCCAGCCGCTCAAGGGCGCGCGCATCACGGGCTCGCTGCACATGACGATCCAGACCGCCGTGCTGATCGAAACGCTGCAGGCCCTGGGTGCCCAGGTGCGCTGGGCTTCATGCAACATCTTCTCGACGCAGGACCATGCGGCCGCCGCGATCGCGGCCTCGGGCACGCCGGTGTTTGCCGTCAAGGGCGAGTCGCTGGCCGACTACTGGGACTACACCCACCGCATCTTCGAGTTCGGCCCGGCCGGCAGCGAGGGCGAGGGCCCGAACATGATCCTGGACGACGGCGGCGACGCGACGCTGCTGATGCACCTGGGCCAGCGCGCCGAGCAAGATGCGTCCCTGCTGGCCAACCCCGGCAGCGAAGAAGAGCGCTGCCTGTTCGCCGCGATCAAGGCCAAGCTGGCGCAGGACCCGAACTGGTACAGCCGCAAGAGCAAAGAGATCATCGGCGTGACCGAGGAAACCACGACCGGCGTGCACCGCCTCAACGAAATGAGCGCCAAGGGCACGCTGCTGTTTCGTGCGATCAATGTCAACGACTCGGTGACCAAGAGCAAGTTCGACAACCTCTATGGCTGCCGTGAATCGCTGGTCGACGGCATCAAGCGCGCGACCGACGTGATGATCGCGGGCAAGGTGGCCCTGGTGGCCGGCTACGGCGACGTGGGCAAGGGCTCGGCGCAAGCACTGCGCGCGCTGTCGGCCCAGGTCTGGGTGACCGAGATCGACCCGATCAACGCGCTGCAGGCCGCCATGGAAGGCTACCGCGTCGTGACCATGGACTACGCGGCCGACAAGGCCGACATCTTCGTGACCGCCACTGGCAACAAGGACGTGATCACGCACGAGCACATGCTCAAGATGAAGGACCAGGCCATCGTCTGCAACATCGGCCACTTCGACAACGAGATCGACATCGCGTCGATCGAGAAGTACCAGTGGGAAGAGATCAAGCCCCAGGTCGACCATGTGATCTTCCCCGACGGCAAGCGCATCATCCTGCTGGCCAAGGGCCGCCTCGTGAACCTGGGCTGCGGCACGGGCCACCCGAGCTATGTGATGTCGTCGAGCTTCGCCAACCAGACGATCGCGCAGATCGAGCTGTTCACCAAGCGCGACGCCTACCAACCTGGCAAGGTCTATGTGCTGCCCAAGCACCTCGACGAGAAGGTTGCGCGCCTGCAGCTGTCCAAGCTCGGCGCGCAGCTGACGGTGCTCAGCGACGAGCAGGCGGCCTATATCGGTGTCGACAAGAACGGGCCGTACAAGCCCGACACGTATCGTTACTGATCGACTGGGCCTTTGTCATCCTGAGCCTGGGGCGAAGGATCCGCGTTGAAGATTCTTCGCTGCGCTCAGAATGACAGCCGTCTGGCGGCTTCAAGCCTCGCCCCATGCGTGCCGACCAACTCCTCGTCGAACGCGGCCTCGCCGCCTCGCGCGCGCAGGCCCAGCGCCTGATCGCAGCCGGCGTGCGCTGGCTCGATGGCGCGGCCTGGAAGCGCGTGGCCAAGAATGGCGACGAGCTGCCGGCGCAGGCCGAACTCGAGCTGCTCGACAGCGCCGAGTCGCGCTATGTGTCGCGCGGCGGCTTGAAGCTCGAAGGGGCTTTGCAAGCCAGCGGGCTTGATGTCAGCGGTGCGATCTGCCTCGACGTCGGCCAGTCCACCGGCGGCTTCACCGACTGCTTGCTGCAGCACGGCGCGGCCCGCGTGGTCGGCGTGGACGTCGGTCATGGCCAGCTGCACCCGCGCCTGCGCCGGGACGCCCGCGTCGTGTGCATCGAGAAAGTCAATGCCCGCACGCTCAGTGCTACCGATTTGATAGTGGCTTGCGACCGAACGACGGGGGCTGGAGGCTGGTTTGATGCCGGGTTCGACGTGATCGTGGGCGATCTGTCCTTCATCTCGCTGACCCTGGTGCTGCCCGCGCTGGTGCCGCTGCTGCGGCCCGGCGCAGCGCTGCTGCTGCTGGTCAAGCCGCAATTCGAGCTGCAGCCGGCGCAGATCGGCAAAGGCGGGCTCGTGAAGAATGCCGCGCTGTATGCCGAGGTCGAGCAGCGCATTCGGGCCTGCTGCGCCGCGCTGGGCCTGGGCGTCGCGGGCTGGTTCGACAGCGCGATCACCGGCGGCGACGGCAACCGTGAATTTTTCGTTTTTGCAAGGAGGGAAACATGAGCCCCCACGCTCACATTTGTTCGCTGCCCCCCAAGGGGGCTGAGTGCCGCGGCTCCAAGCCTGCCCGCGCAGGCTTGGACGGCACGAAGAACTGCCGCGTCTCGCGGCAGTGCGGCCTGCAAGGCCATGCCTCCCTTGAGGCGGCTCGGCAGGAGGCATGAGATGAAGCTTCCCATCAGTTTTGAATTCTTTCCGCCGAAGACTCCCGAAGGCGCGGCCAAGCTGCGCGTCGCGCGCCAGGCCCTGTACGCCCTCGAGCCCGAATTCTGTTCCGTCACCTACGGCGCCGGCGGGTCGACGCAGGAGGGCACCTTCGGCACCGTCGCTGAAATCCTGGCCGAGGGCGTGGAGGCGGCCTCGCACTTTTCCTGCATAGGCGCGACCCAGGCGACGGTGCGCGAGCAGCTGGCCCAGCTCAAGGCCATGGGCGTGAAGCGCCTCGTGGCCCTGCGCGGCGACCTGCCCAGCGGCTACGGGGCCGGCGGCGAGTTCCATTACGCCAGCGACCTGGTGGCCTTCATCCGCGCCGAAACCGGACGGGACTTCCGCATCGAAGTGGCGGCCTACCCCGAAATGCACCCGCAGGCCAAGTCACCCGAGGCCGACCTGCAGGCCTACGCCGTCAAGGTCAGGGCCGGGGCCGACGCGGCCATCACGCAGTATTTCTACAACGCCGACGCCTATTTCCGCTTCGTCGACGACACGCGCCGCCTGGGGCTGGAGCTGCCCGTGGTGCCGGGCATCATGCCGATCACCAGCTCGACCCAGCTGATGCGCTTTTCCGACGCCTGCGGCGCCGAAATCCCGCGCTGGATCCGCCTGCGGCTGCAGGCCTTTGGCGACGACACGGCCTCGATCAAGGCCTTTGGCCTGGACGCGGTGACCGAGCTGTGCGAGCAGCTGTGCCAAGCTGGCGTGCCAGGCATTCACTTCTACACGATGAACCAGAGCGCAGCGACGTTGGAAATCTGCAAGCGCCTGGGCTTGAGCTGAAGACCTGATGCGAAGCGCTCCTAGCTGGCGCTGGGCCGCTTTGATGCTGCTGGCCGTCCTGGGCGGCTGCGCTGCGCCGCTGACCTCGCAGGCCCCGGCGCCGACCGGCAAGCCTCTGGAGACGGAACCCATGGCGCCGGCGGCCTCCCGCGCGCTGCCCGCGGAGCGCGCAGCCGGGCCGGCCGAACCCTTGTTGACCGGGGCCATGCAGGAGATCGAGCAGGGCGCCGCCTCCTGGTATGGCCGGCGCTTTCACGGGCGGCGCACGGCCAGCGGCGAGCGCTATGACATGAACGCTCTGACGGCGGCCCACCGAACCCTGCCGTTCGGCACGCTGGTGCGGGTGCGCAGTCAGGTGACCGGGCGCGAGGTCGACGTGCGCATCAACGACCGCGGTCCCCATGTGGCGGGCCGCATCATCGACCTGAGCCAGGCCGCGGCCGAAGCCTTGGGTCTGATGGGCCTGGGCATCAAGCCCGTGGTCTTGTTGGTCTCGGCCGAAGACGCCGGGGCGAACGCTGACAGCGCGCCAAGCTCCGAGCCGGCCAAGCCGCCCTCAGGCCGGTTGAAGGCCGCAACGCGCAAGCGGCGAACGTCAAGTTAGCGGGCTGGCGCATTCGAGCGCCGGGCGTCTTTAGGCATCGAAGCCTGCCGGCGGCCCTCAGAACTCATGGCCCAAACGTGAATGTCGCTGTGGCGTTGATGCTTGTGATGTCCACGCTCTTGGTCTGGATGGTCTGCCCGGGGGCCTGCGCCGCGATGCTGTATTTGCCTGCGACGGGCGCATCTGGTGCGAAGCTCAGCGGCGTCGCGGCGGAAACATAGCTCGCCCGGACAGGGGCGGCAGCCGGCAGCCGGAAGCGATAGCTCGCATCAATCGCATCGACCGGGCGGTCGCTCACTTCAACGCCAAGCCCGCCGGTCAATGTTTGAGACGTGCGCACCGTGGCATCGGTCAAGGGCGCTGACGTGGTGCCGCCAGGGGTGCTTGTGACGAGCGTCACCGTGCCCGTCACGTCTCGCATGGTCGCGGCCGCTGGCGCAATGCTCGTGGCCGTTCCGTTGAGCAAGGTCTTGCCTGCGCTGAGCGCAACCGGCACGCCCGTGACCACGGCTGTTTCGCGGCCATCGGCCGTGACGACGACGGTGTAGCTGCCATCGGGCAGCAGCGACAGCACAAACTTGCCGCTGGCGTCAGGTGTCGTGGCTCTGACGGGTACGCCGTTTTGCTGGGCAGAGACCGTGGTGCTGCCGTTGGCAATCGTGGTGCTGACAAAGCCCTCGATGCTGGTGCCCAGGCGCTGCAATACAGCCATCACCGGCTTGAGGTTGTACTGACCCGAGTTGCCGGCTTTCGCGATGGACTTGCAGGCATCGAAGTCCAGGACCAGGTCGGCGGTCTGGCCGCTCGCGACTTCAAAGTGGGTCTGCAGCTTCAGTCCGCTTTGCTGTGCACTGGGGGTGCGCAGCGCTACTTCAGCGCCGCCGGTCGGCTGGACGGCGTTGGCGGTCGGGTTACCCGCGCTGTTGTCCGCGAGCACCAGTCGGATTTGAGAGTAATTGCCTGCTGGCAGTGGCGTGCTCCCGAGTTCGGTCAGGACGCCGTTGGTCAGCGTCAGCAGGTCGATTCGCCTGGCTGGGGACACGGGGATTTCGCTCCAGCCGCTGTCTGCATCGCTGGCCGTGCTGCTCTGGTGCACCCGAACCTTCTCGACGGTGACGAACACGTGGTCATAACCACAGCTGGGCGCGTCGGTCAGCGCGACCCGCAGGGTGCCGTCGGCGGCGCCACCACCCCCGCCTCCGCAGGCTACCAAAATGCCTGATGCCGCCCCCAGACAAGCCCGCCGCGCAGCACGAATCCATGCGCCGACGCTCGGCTCGATTTGCAATTCCATGCACGATCCTCCAAGTAGAATGGGATAAATTCCCATTTATACCGGACGATCAAGCTTTTGTACCCCACAGGAGGGTTACAAGTTGTTGGTCAGGATGCGTGAATCGGCTGTTCTTCCCGTTTATCCTCCGAGATCGACCGCTCATCCGCGCTGGGCAGGGCGGTCGATTTGAATCTGACTAGTTTGCTGGATAACGTTCGTGGGTCCGATGTCTAAAACATTGCGGGTTAAACCAGCGGCCTTGAGCTCGACCAACTAAACGATTTATCCATGCACAATCGTTTGTCCTGGGCGCAGGCAGCCTGCTCACGCATCCTGCGTCCCATGGTCCGGCTGGCCCTGGCCATGGGCCTCAAACATTCACATCTCGAGGATTTGCTGCGTGATTTGCTGCTCGATGAAGCACGGCGGATATGGCATTCCAAGGGAGTGAGAATGCCCAATATCAGTCAATTGGCCGTCACCACCGGGTTGAACCGCAAGGAGGTCACACTGCGGGTGCATCAGGTACATGACCATCTGCCACGCACTGAATTGTCTTCCGCAGCAAAGACATTCACCTTGTGGCTGCAGTTGGTCATCCAGGACCCCAGCTGCAGGCGCCTGTTCATCATGGACAACGGCACGGCCCCGTCGTTTGAAGCTTTGGCCAAGCAGGCCAGTCGGGGCGATGTGCATCACCGCGCCGTGCTGGACGAGTTGATCAGGCTGGGGATGGCGACGGAGCATCAAGGGCAGGTGGAGCTTGCAACGGATGGCTATGTGCCGGCGGCAGACCTGCAGGCCATGTTGGCGTTTGTGGGCGACAACGTGTGCGACCATCTTCAGGCCGCCGTTTCCAATACCTTGGGCGAGTCGCCGCGGATGCTGGAGCGGGCCGTCTACGCTGAGGGATTGACGCAGCAAGACTGCGAGCAGATTCACCAGCTCACGCGGCAGCGCTGGGAGCGACTGCACCATGAGTTGGTGGGTGAAATGAGCCGAGCGGTCCACGGTGCTGATGGTGCTGGAGGCAAACGTATTCGTGTCGGTATTTACACCTACTACGAAGACACCCCGGCAGAAGTACAGACGCCGGAAACAAACAATCAATCCATACCAGGGGCGGAAAAGTCATGATCAGGTTTGTCGTCGGTCTCGTGTTCTTGTTGTTGGCATCGTGTGGCGGTGGAGAGGGCGGCGGAGGCGGCGTTGGTTCGGGCGGCACGGGCATCAATGCGGGCGGCGTCAGCATCGGATCGGTCAGTGGTTTTGGCAGCATCATCGTCAATGACGTGCGCTACAACGTTGACACGGCTGCCCTGTCGCTGGACGACGCCAACAGTCTGGCGCTTGGAATGACCGTGAGGGTAGCCGGCGCGGTCAGCGCCGATTCATCCACGGGGACGGCGACCAGCGTCATGACGGCGGCAGAAATGCGGGGGACTGTTTCAGCGATCAATGCGGGGTCAGGCACCTTCGTTGTTTTGGGTACTACCGTGTCGACCGACGAAGCCACGGTGGTTGATGGTGTTGCCGGCTTGGCCTCCCTGGTCAACGGGGATGCTGTCCAGGTGTATGGCTTGCCGGCCGCGCCGGGTAGCCTGCGGGCAACCCGGATCGAAAAATCTGCCGCCGGTTCGGGTCTGGTGGTGACCGGGTCGGTGGTGAATCTTGACTCGAGTTCACGTACGTTCCAGCTAGGCGGCCTGGCCGTCAACTACGCAGGCGCGGGCCTGAGCGACGGACTGGTTGCCGGCAACTTGACCAACGGCATGCTTGTGCGGGTCCGGGCTGCAGCCGAACCGGTATCAGGCGTGCTTGCGGCGACCCAGTTGCAGCCTTGGTACAGCATCCCCAGCACCAACAGAACGCCCGTCAACCTGGCAGGGGTCGTGACCGACTACGCCTCGTTGAGCAGCTTCAAACTGTTGGGCACCTCGATTGATGCATCTGCCGCGCTGGTGACGGGAGGGCCTGGCAGTTCCGTCGGCAACGGTGTCAAGCTGGAAGTCTCCGGTGTCATGCCGGGCGGCGTGCTGAGAGCGGCCACGCTGAAAATCAAGCACATTCCTGGTACGGGGGGCCTGCATCGTTTACCTTGATGGGGGCTTTAGGAGGCTTTGTTTCCGCAGCAAACTTCCGAGTGCAAGGCGAGCCGGTGGATGCCAGTGGCAGCGGTGTCGTTTTCAGCAACGGCAATGCGAGCAATCTGGCCGACGGCACCCGCGTGACGGTCACTGGCTCTCAGGTCGTCAACGGAGTGCTGATTGCGAACCAGGTCACGTTTTGATGGATGGCTCACCGCCCCTGCTGACGGGCTGGAAGGGCTGCCGCTCGTCGTCACCAAACACGAGCCTGGGCGTCAGGTTCCGGGCCTGTCACACATCTGCTTACAGTTCGGCGCGGCGGCGTGCCCAGGCTTGCCTAGACTGGCGCGATGAACAAAAAAAGCTTGTGGAATGACACGGCGCTGTGGCGCGCCTGCACCGTGGTCGCCATGGTGCTCGCGTTCAGTGCCTGCGGCGGCGGGGGAGGGGACGCGGCGCCTGCCGGCAACACGGCCGCGCAGACGGCATCGCCCGCTTCCGCCACCGGCCTGATCGTGCTCGACGCGTCGACCAGCTGCGACATCGCCGGCTTCAAGGACAGCACGCTGCAGCAAATCAATGCCGCCCGCGCGGAGGCCAGAAACTGCGGCACCCTAGGCATGCCTGTCTTCATGCCGGCCGCCCCGGCCCTGGCCTGGAACGACATCCTGTTCTCGGCCGCCGCCCGCCATGGCCGCGACATGGCACAGCAGAACTACTTTGCCCACACCAGCCTCGATGGCCGCACGCCCGACCAGCGCGTGAGCGCCGAAGGCTATGTCTGGCAGGCGATCGGCGAAAACCTGGCCGCCGGCTACACGTCGATCGACAGCGTGATCGCCGGCTGGCTGTCCAGCCCCGGCCACTGCCGCAACCTCATGGACCCGGTCTTCGCTGATGTGGCCGTCAGCTGTGTGCAGCAAGCGGGCACCACCTTCGGCACCTACTGGACCATGGAGCTGGGAAAACAGTAGGCGCCTGAATCCGGTTTGCTATTTATTTAATAGCGTATCGCGCCCATGGCTGGCGGGCTTGCACTTGTTTTCGGCCAACCCACGGCCGCATCGGCAGGCTACGGGGCGGCTTATGGCGTGTATGGGTCAAAGCCAATAGTGCTCTTGTTTCAGGTCAGTAAATTGCGACGGTTTGCCGCCAGAAGGCAGACGCTCCAAACCCTGCAATAACTGATGAGACAACAAAGGACTTCCATGACCACGCTTTTCAAAGTCGCCGCCGCCTGCTGCGCGCTGGGCCTGCTGTCGGCCCAGGCGGCCGATTTCAGCGACAACTCGGTCGGCCTGCACTACGGCACGCGTTTTTCCAACCCGGGCACCAACGACAACAACATCCACCGCACGATCCTGAGCTTCACCCATTTCAGCGTTGACAAGCTCGGCACCAACTTCTTCACCGCCGATCTGCTGAAGTCGGGCTCCAACGAGCCAACCGTGGGCGGCGGCGGTGCGCAGGAGCTCTACGGCCTGTATTCGCGCAACTGGTCCTACGGCAAGGTCAGCGGCGGGGCTGGCGGGCCGCGCCGGTGACCTGCGCGTGTCGCCCCGGCTGCAGGCCGAACAGGAGGCGTTTGCGGCGGGGCTGCGGACCTTTGTGGCCGAGGCGCGGTTGCTGGCCCGGTTCGACCATCCTTCACTGGTCAGGGTATTCCGCTTTTGGGAGGCCAACGACACGGCCTACATGGTGATGCCCCTGTACAGCGGCGTCACCCTCACGCAGGCCCGCGGCCAGATGCGCTGCCCGCCGACCGAGGACTGGCTGCGCAAAGTACTGTGGTCTGTGCTCGGGGCCCTCAAAGTGCTGCATGAGGCCAGCACGGTGCACCGTGACGTATCGCCCGACAATATCTTTTTGCAGGACACGGGTCCGCCCGTGCTGCTGGACTTGGGGGCGGCGCGGCGCGCGATCGGCGACCAGCCGGCGAAATACACCGCCATTCTGAAGGTGAACTACGCACCGATCGAGCAGTATGGCGGGGCCGGGGACCTGCGCCAGGGGCCGTGGACTGACCTGTATTCCCTGGCCGCGGTCGTTCACGGCTGTCTGTGCAATGCGGCGCCGCTGCCGGCAACGGTGCGGGTGCTGAGCGACGCTCTGCCGCCCGTGGCCAGCGTGGCCCAAACCGTGCAAGAGCAGTTTGGCCTGACCTATTCCTCCGGCTTCGTGACGGCGATCGGCGCCGCGCTGGCCCTCCGGCCCGACGAACGACCCCCGACGGTGGACGTGTTTGCGCGCATGATGAACCTGGTGACACCTGGCGCAATGTCAGGGTTCAACTGGCGCGCGGAGCTCGGGGACATCTGGTTGCCGGCCGGTGCTCCAACCCAAGGGACCCCGGCCGCAGCCGATCCGGGCTCCGATCTGCCGACCCGGCGGCTGGTCACCGTGGCCCAAGCGGCCTCTTGCGACGAACCAAGTCGGCACGCCTTGGCGCTCTCCCCGGGGCGCACCACGCCGATCCCGGCCACAGCGGCCGGGCCGATGCCCCGAGAAGCCGCGGCGGCAGGCTGGCGCCGGGCGGGCCGGTGGACCACCGTTGCCGGCGTGCTGCTGGCAGGACTCCTGTTGTGGGGCCTGTTGGGCGGGCGAGCCAAGCCTGGATCGCCCGCCACTGCTGCCGTGCCCGAGCTCGCGACACCTGCGGTGCCGCCGCAAGACGCTTCGCCCGCTGCGGGGGGGCGGCAGCGGCCGGCCGGGCCGCCACGGGCATCTGCGACAGCAAAGTTGGGGCCGGCCGAACTTTGCGCCAACAGTCACTTTATGACCCGTCCCATGTGTATTTACCGTGAATGTCAGAAGCCCGGACGGGCGCATCTACCCGCGTGCGTGGCTCAACGAAGGCAGGCACAGGACAATGCCAGCCCGAACCCGCCTTAGCGACAATATTGTTGAAGCGCCAGCGTGGGGTGGTGCAGCTGATGAAGCACTGCACCGCGATGCCGGACGTTGAAGTTGCTCATCTTGCGCTTGATCACGCGCACCGCGTGCGTGAAGCTCAAGCGGTCCGGGCCGAGCCCTTGCCCCCAGGCGGCCTGCGCAATCAGCTGGCGGATGGCGAAGTGCGCCAGCAGCAACCCCCACAGCTCCTGCTGCACCAGCTCGGCGGCCATGGCCTGCTCGCTGTGGCTGTACGGCGCCATGGCAGCGGCCACCACCGCGTGCGTGCCGCACTCCACCAAGCCGAGCACGCGCGCCTGCGGAAAGGCGCTGTGGCCGCGCGAGGCGCCCGGGTACCGAAGAACTCGGCGTTGGCCGCCTCGTCGGCCACGTCCATGCAACTGCCGTCGAGCGCCATCACGCGAAGCTGCTGGTACCACGCGCCAAGCGCTGCAGGGCCGGCCAGCGGACGCAGCGCCCGATCGCCCAATTGGCGCATCACCTCGGGCCCCAGCCGCGTGCGCGCCTGCGAGGTGGCCGACTTGCTGGCCTGCACCGCCTGGGCCTTGCCGCCGCCGGCAGCAGCCGCTCGCGCTGGCTGGCCTTGCCCGTGTCGGCCAACACCTCTTCGATCAACGCGCGCCGACACACGCTGGCCAGCACCCCGGCGTGTAATGTCAACTTTCTCACCCGCCAGCGTCCAGGCTGGAACTGGCGTTTCGGTCCTGGCCCAGCAATTCCACCATTTGCGGCAGCGCCGCCTGCAGCGCGGGCTTGAGCGTAAAGGGCGGGTTGACGACGAACATGCCGCTGGCCGGCAGGCCCGGGCGCTTGCCCTGGACGGCTGCCTCGACCGTGACCTTGCTCGATTTGACGGTCAACGTGGCGTTCAGCCAGCTCTTGCCGGCCTTGGTCGCCAGGGTCTTGAGCCGGCGCGGCAGGTCGTGCGCCTCGGGTCGCGGAATGATCGGGTACCAGACCACATAGGTGCCGGTGGCAAAGCGCTTGAGCGCGTCGGTGGTCATGGCGAGCACGCGCGTGTAGTCGGTCTTGAGCTCGTAGCTCGGGTCGCACAGCACCAGGGCCCGGCGCGAGGGCGGCGGGATGAATTTCTTGAGCCCTTCAAAGCCGTCCTCGCGCAGCACGGCGATCTGGCGGCCGGCCTCGAGCTGGGCGATATTGGCCGACAGCGCCTTGCTATCGGTGGGGTGCAGCTCGAACAGCTTGAGCTTGTCGTGCTCGCGCAGCAGCCGCTGGCTGATGAAGGGCGAACCGGGGTAGATTTTCAGGCTGGCGCCGCTGTTGAAGCCGGCCACCAGGTCCAGATAGTCCTGCAGCGCCGGGGCAATGCCGCCAGCTAAGCTTTTCATAGCTTGCGTCGCTTTGTCGGCCTGGGCCAGTGGCTTGGCGAGCAGGGAAGCCAGCCGCACAATGCCCTCGGCCGCCTCGCCGCTGGTGCCGGCATAGTCGCCATCGAGCCGGTACAGGCCGGCGCCGGCATGGGTGTCGATCACGGTGAGCGCCGCGTCTTTTTCCGTGAGGTGCTTGAGGATGGCAATCAGCACGGTGTGCTTGAGAACGTCGGCGTGGTTGCCGGCGTGAAAGGCGTGGCGGTAACTGAACATGGCAAACGCGAATGTAGCCTACTCGCCCTGCGCGCTGGCTATGATCTGCCGACCGAACTCAAAACCTGTCTGCCGCCCCATGAAAAGCCCCATGACCGTCAAAACCCTGGTCCAGTCCGTGGCCGTCGCCGTCCTGTCCGTCATGTCCTTCGGCGCAGCCCAGGCCTTGGAGCCCGATGCGCTGTTTCGCAAGCTCTCCCCCAGCGTCTGGGTCGTCAAAACCTTCGACGCCCAGCAGCGGCCCCTGGGCTCGGGCAGTGCCGTGGTCATCGGGCCGGGGCGTTTGATCACGAACTGCCATGTGCTGGCCAAGGCGGCCAGCTTTGCCATCAAGCAGGACAACGTGGCCTATGGCGCCTCGCTCGAATACCCCGACGTCAAACGCGACCTGTGCCAGATCAAGGTCAGCAATTTCAACGCGCCTGCCGTGCAGATCGCGCCGGCCGATGCGCTCAGCGTGGGCTCGCGCGTTTACGCCATCGGCAGCCCGGCCGGGCTGGAAAACACCATCAGTGACGGCATTCTTTCCGGCTTGCGCGGGGGTACGGATGCCAGCGGCAGGCTGCTGCAGACCACGGCGCCGATCTCGCCCGGCTCCAGCGGCGGCGGCCTGTTCGACAGCGAGGGGCGCCTGCTGGGCATCACCACCTTTATCCTGCGCGACACCCACAGCCTGAACTTCGCGGTGCCGGCCGAGTGGATTGCCGAGGTGCCCGCCCGCGGCCAGGCCGAACTCGACCAGCGCAGCCAGGGCCGTTTCGCAGCCGAGCCGCAGCGGCCTGCTTCAGGCACGCCCGGCCTGCTCGAGCCCTTGCGCCCCGGCGACACCCTGGAATATGTGCTGGTCGATGGCTTCACCGGCGTCCGCACGCCGGTGCTCTACCGCCTGGACCGGATCGAGGGCGACCAGCTGTTCTTCAACCAGGGCTCCAGGGTGGAGAAGGCCGACGGGCAGGTGGTTTCGATCGGGGTTGCGGCCGGCGGTTTCTTTGATTCCTCGGCCCCGCCCGGGGGCTGGGGGCGTCAGGATGCTGGTGCCAGAGCGCGGCTGGACTACAGGGCCCCGGCAGGAGATCGCGTCAGGCACCAGTTGAACGTGGGCAGCTACGGGGAATCGACGCTGGCGATCGCTGGCACCCAGCTCAAGGTCACACGCGTCGTCTACTCGGGCTTCTTCTATCCACCCTCGGGGGCCTTGACGCAGGGCATGCCCCCGGAGCGCTTTAAGGCCACGGCCTGGTATTCGGCAGAGCTGCAGCGCGTGGTCCAGTTTGATGTGGACGCCCGCATTGGAACCCGTCCGCACAAGGAATCCCTGCAGCTCGTGCGAGTTCTGCGCCACTGAGCGGCGCCGGCAGGCCGCCATCGGCGGCCTGCCGGTTGCCCAGCCAAGGCTCGGTTTGGGCCAAGTCCTTGATTTTCAATATAATCGCGGGCTTCGCAGCGCTTTTGTGGCTCCGCGGCGAAGCCGCCCGAGGTGACTCACCGAAGGGCAATCCCCACCTAAGAGGTTTCCATCAGAGAAACACCGACCGTGGAAAAGAGCCCGACAAACCCTCTACGCAAAGAGAAAAACTCATGAAAACGTTCAGCGCCAAACCCGCTGACGTGACGCACGAGTGGTTTGTGATTGACGCCACCGACAAGGTGCTCGGCCGGGTAGCCAGCGAAGTTGCCCTCCGTTTGCGCGGCAAACACAAAGCCATTTACACGCCTCACGTCGATACCGGTGACTTCATCGTCATCATCAACGCCGCGAAACTCCGTGTCACGGGCGCCAAGCCCCTGGACAAGGTGTATTACCGTCACTCCGGTTTCCCTGGTGGCATCACGGCCACCAACTTCCGCGACATGCAAGCCAAGCACCCCGGCCGCGCTTTGGAAAAAGCCGTCAAGGGCATGCTGCCCAAGGGTCCCCTGGGCTACGCCATGATCAAGAAGCTCAAGGTGTACGGCGGTGCTGAGCACCCGCACACTGCCCAGCAACCCAAAGTGTTGGAAGTTTAAGGAGCCTTGAGATGATTGGTGAATGGAACAATGGCACCGGCCGTCGCAAGTCCAGCGTCGCCCGCGTGTTTCTGAAAAAAGGCACGGGCAAGATCACGGTCAACGGCAAGGACATCACCGAATTCTTCGGCCGTCAAACCTCGATCATGATCTGCAAACAGCCGCTCTACCTGACCAACCATGTCGAAACCTTCGACATCCAGGTCAATGTGCACGGCGGCGGCGAATCGGGTCAGGCTGGCGCCACGCGCCATGGCATCACCCGCGCCCTGATCGACTACGACGCAGCGCTCAAGCCCGCGCTGAGCCAGGCCGGCTTCGTGACGCGTGACGCGCGTGAAGTCGAGCGCAAGAAGGTCGGTCTGCACTCTGCACGTCGCCGCAAGCAATTCTCCAAACGGTAATCTTTGCTACTGCGGAGCCGCAATGCCGCGTTGCAAATCCTCGCAAGGCGCAAGCCTTGCTCCGGTTTGCGCCTTGCCTTGCAGCTCCTCGCCACGCAAATCTCACCATTTGGTCAGCGCTTCGAGAAACCGCCGGACGCAGGTCCTGGCGGTTTTTTGTTTTGTAGCCGTTAGACGCGCCGCTCAACGTTTTGCCGACCCATGCGTTTTCGTCTGCTTCGCCGCCGCCTGACCATCAGCGCCCCGCGCATGGCGGTGCGCAGCCACATGCCCTGGCCGCTGCGTTGGGCCTTGGCGGCCATCGTGTTTGGATTCTGCGCCGCCATCGCCTTGTGGGCTTTCGAGTTCGGCAAGAGCATTGCGGGCCTGGACCACGATGCGAAGGAAGAGCTCGTGGCCCTGCGCGCCGAGCTGACCAGGCTGCGCGAGGAGCGCGACAAGGCGCAGTCGGTCGCCAACACCTCGGGCAGCCTGCTGACGGCGGAAAAGGCGGCGCAAGAGCACCTGAGCGGCAAGATCCGGCAGCTGGAGCAGGACAACCGGGCCCTGCGCGACGACCTCGGCTTTTTCGAGAAGCTGATTCCGGCCGGCGCGGGCGAAGGCATGGCGATTCGCAGCCTGCAGGCCGAAATGCTGGGCGGCACCCAGCTCAAATGGCAGCTGCTGGTGATGCAGCCGGTGAAGAACGCACCCGAATTCAACGGCCAGCTGGAGCTGAGCTTCAGCGGCACCCAGAACGGCAAGCCCTGGATGATGGCCCTGCCCGGCGGCCCGCAAGCCCTGCAATTGCGCCAGTACCGGCGGATCGAGGGCGTGGTCGATCTGCCGCCGCAGGCCGTGGTAAAAACCGTCTCCGCCAAAGTGCTGCAAGGCGCCGCCACCCGGGCGGTGCAGACGGCCAAGCTCTGAATCAAAAAATCGTTGAGGAATCCGCCATGTTCGCCAGGAAAAAACAGCCGCCCATCAAGAGCCTAATCGCCCAGGGCAGCCGGATCGAGGGCCATTTCATCTTCACTGACGGCCTGCGCGTCGATGGCGAGGTGGTCGGCGACATCCGCGCCAACGAAGACAAGCCCAGCATTCTGGTGATTTCCGAGACGGCCCATGTGAGTGGCGCGGTCTATGCCGACCATGTGATCATCAATGGCCGCATCCAGGGGCCGGTCTACGCGACCGAGCTGCTGGAGCTGCAGCCCAAGGCCAGAATCGATGGCGATGTGCATTACAAGGCGCTGGAAATGCACCAGGGCGCCGTGATCGCCGGCCAGATGCGCCCCATGACCGGGGTGGAGGAAAAGCCCTTACTGAAACTGGCGGCAAATAAGCATTGACTGAATTCCCGAGCGAATTGCAGTAGTATTCTCAGCAGACAGTTAAACGGAGTCCCCATGAGCGCCGTCGCCGAAAACATCCAGACCGAAATGCCCGCCCCTATCGTCTTCACCGACAGCGCGGCAGCCAAGGTGGCCGACCTGATTGCCGAGGAAGGCAATCCCGACCTCAAGCTGCGCGTGTTCGTGCAGGGCGGCGGCTGCTCCGGCTTCCAATACGGCTTCACCTTCGACGAAATCACCAACGAAGACGACACCACGATGACCAAGAACGGTGTCTCGTTGCTGATCGACGCGATGAGCTACCAGTACCTGGTGGGCGCCGAGATCGACTACAAGGAAGATCTGCAGGGCGCTCAGTTCGTGATCAAGAATCCGAACGCCACCTCGACCTGCGGGTGCGGCTCCAGTTTCTCGGCTTGAGCCAAGGGTTGGCAGCAAGCCCCAAAGCCGCCTTCGGGCGGCTTTTTTGTTGTGCGCCCAGCATGGGCGCACTCCTGGAGGTGCAAGTCCTCCCGCGAGCTGACCACAGCGAGCGAAGTGAAGCGCAACTGCATGAGGGTGACCGAGTGTGGGAAGGAAGCGTGGAGCGTAAATCACGAGCCGATGGACAAGAACTGCATACAAGGCGGAGCCGATCAGGGCGAGCAGGCAAGAAACTGCGAAGCTCTTGTGGTCAAGGATCAGGCAGCGTAAATGCGGCGGTTGTGTGATGAAGGAGTGCGTTCTTACCTGGGGAGATCTCGCCTCGTGCCTGAAAGGGCGACGGTGATGAACCGGAGCGAGAAGTCAGCAAAGGTCGTAGTAGTCGGGGCGACCCGACGAAGGGCCGAAGGAGTGGAAGGAGTAGCCCTGCGGCTCTCGGAGTTGGAGCGACTCAGATGTTCACGAACGTGAAGCTCGCCAAGATGCCTGCGAGGGTGAAGCCCGAGTGGGTCTGGCA
>JBOHHM010000180.1:0-13214 GCA_050725495.1 Burkholderiaceae bacterium
AGCACGCGCTGGAAACCACGATCGCGCGTTGCCCGCAGCATGGGGACGCCCACCTCGCGCTGGCGGCGTTTCACGCCGAGGTGATCGACAAGGTGGGCAGCATGGTGGGGGGCATGACCTACGGAGCCAACAAGGCCCAGGGCCTGGCCCTGTACCAGAAGGCCATGGCGCTCAACCCCGACTCGGTCGTGACGCTGACCGAATACGCCAGCGGCCTGGTGATGCTTGAAGGGGCCGATGGCCTGGCGGCAGCGAACCAGCTGCTGGACCGCGCGGCGGCGATGCAGCCGCTGGACGCGATGGAGCGTCTGTACGTGGCGTCGGCGAAGGTCGCGCTGGAGGGTTAGCGCTCAGGCGGCAGACAGCCCGTCCACGGCCTGGAACATCGCCTGCCGCGCCTGCACCACGATCTGCGCTTTCCACGCATCCGTGTCCACATAAAACGCCGCCAGCATGCGCTGCTTGATCGCGGCATGCAGTTCGGGCGCTGCCTCGGGATGCAGGTGCAGCCAGTGGTCTGCACGCAAGGCGTTGATGACCTCGGTGATCGGCACCGTGCCGTACTCCATCGCGATGCCGGTGTAGTCGGCCTGCGGGCATTCTTCGTAGGCGGCACACCACATCAGGCCGGTCAGGAAGGCCGAGGTCGACGAGCCGTCGTTGATCGAGGTCACCGGTGTCGCGCCGTTGCCGCCCCACCAGGCGCGGGCGCGCTGCACGGCCGCGGGGTCGTCCTTGCCGGCGAAAATCCGCTCGCCCAGGCCGCTGGGGCCCAGGCCGGTGTGGAGGTCGATCCAGGCGATGCGCCGGGCCCGGCGGCCATGGCTGCGCAGCACCTGGCGCAGGGTCTGGTTGCTCCAGGTCGGTGCCGTGCCGCCGAAGAACAGGCCTTCGGGGAATTCGTGCTGGCCGCGCGTGATCGCGGCCTGGTAGGCCGCTTCGCCGCGCGTGGCAATGAAGCTGGCCGTCGCGGCCATGTTCTCGGCGCTGGGCGGCCACTGCGCGGGCAGCAGCAGGGGATGGAGCTCGCGGTAGGCCTCGTTGAGCGGCAGCGGCTGGCTGAAGTCCTGGAAATTGCGGTTCAGGTCCACGTTCTCATGCGTGGCGCGCCGGATGTGCGAGAAGCCGTAGGGGTTGAGCGCATGGATGTAGAGCACGGCCACGCCATCGGCCCGGGCCTTGTCGCGCCATTCGGCATCATGCAGGGCATAGACCTGCACCCCCGTGCCGCAAAAGCCTTCGACGCCGTGGCAGGCGCTGCTGAGGATCAGCAGCTTGTCGGCATCGGGCGCGCCATCGAGCGCCACGTCCATCGCCAGCGCCTCACCATCGCGACCGGGCAAGGGATGGGGGTGCGAGCTCACGGCCAGTCCAGCCTGGGCCGCAGCGGCCAGGAATTTGGCGCGGGCCTGCGCGTAGCTCGCGGAGAAGGCCTGGGCGATGTCTATCATGCGTTTTCCTTGTTCGTGTTCAGCCATTGTTCGGCCAGCCGCACCCAGTAGGTCGCGCCCAGCGGGATCAGCTCGTCGTTGAAGTCGTAGCTCGGGTTGTGCAGCATGCAGGGGCCCTCGCCATGGCCGATCTCGCGGTGCGCGCCGTCGCCATTGGCGATGAAGCAGTAGGCGCCGGGCTTGGCCTGCAGCATGAAGGCGAAATCCTCGGCGCCCATGGTGGGTTCCTGCTCGATCACATTGTCAACCCCCACGATCGAGGCCATCACCTGGCGCGCGAATTCGGCTTCGGCCGGGGTGTTGATGGTCGGCGGGTAGTTGCGCACGAACGCGAATTCGCAAGCCGCCTCGTGCGCGGCGCAGATATGCTCGGCCACCTGTTTCATGCGCTGCTCGATCAGGTCGAGCACCTCGATCGAGAAGGTGCGCACCGTGCCCTGCAGTTCGCAGCTGTCGGGCACGACATTGGTCGCTTCGCCGGCATGGATCATGGTCACCGACAGCACGCCCGCATCGATCGGTTTCTTGTTGCGGCTGATGATGGTCTGGAAGGCCTGCACCATCTGGCAGGCGATCGGCACCGGGTCGACGCCGTTGTGCGGCAGGGCCGCGTGGCTGCCCTTGCCACGGATCGTGATCTTGAACTCGTTGCTCGAGGCCATGACCGGGCCGGGGCTGACCGCGAACTTGCCGACCTCGGTGCCGGGCCAGTTGTGCATGCCGAACACGGCTTCCATCGCAAACTGCTCGAACAGGCCGTCCTTGATCATTTCGCGCGC
Organism: Burkholderiaceae bacterium; assembly: GCA_050725495.1. Lineage (GTDB taxonomy): Bacteria > Pseudomonadota > Gammaproteobacteria > Burkholderiales > Burkholderiaceae_C > JBOHHM01. The sequence continues at coordinate 2,231 of JBOHHM010000180.1, forward strand.
GCCGCCGCCGCCTTCCTCGGCGGGCTGGAAGATCAGGTAGACCGTGCCGTCAAAGTTGCGGTGCTTGGCGAAATGCTGGGCCGCGGCGAGCAGCATCGCGGTGTGGCCGTCGTGGCCGCAGCCGTGCATCTTGCCGGGGTGTTGGCTGGCATGCGCAAAGCTGTTGAACTCCTGCATGGGCAGGGCATCCATGTCGGCGCGCAGGCCGATGGCGCGCTCGCTGCTGCCGTTCTTGACGATGCCGACCACGCCGGTCTTGCCCATACCGCGGTGAATCGGGATGCCCCATTCGCTCAGTTTTTGCGCGACCACATCGGCCGTGCGCACTTCTTCAAAGCAGAGTTCGGGGTGGGCGTGGATGTCGCGGCGGATGGCGGTGATGCCAGCCGCCTGGGTGACGATGGAATCGATGATTTTCATGATCATGCCTCCTGCCGAGCCGCCTCAAAGGAGGCATGCGTCCCCTTGGGGGGCAGCGAACGAGTGTGAGCGTGGGGGTTCATGGCGTCTCCGACTAAACCGGGCGTCTAGTGTGCCTCAGTCTCGATGGGTGCGTGGCGGCTTCGGGTATTGACCGTGGCGACCAGGGCCAGCGCCATTTGGGCACAATCCGACCATGCTCACACCCCATGCCCTGGAACTCGCGCAGACGCTGGTGCGCATGAACACCGTCAGCGCCAACTCCAACCTCGAACTGATCCATTTCATCCGCGACGAGCTGCTCAAGCTCGGCGTCAATAGCCGCTTGACCTACAACGCCGGGAAAACCAAGGCCAACCTGTTCGCGACCCTGGGCGAGGGCAAGCCCGCCGGCGTGATCCTGTCGGGCCACACCGACACCGTGCCCTGGGATGGGCAGGACTGGACGATGGACCCGCTGTCGGCCGAGGTCCGCGACGACCGCCTCTATGGCCGCGGCAGTGCCGACATGAAGGGCTTCATCGCCATGGCCTTGGCCCATGCCAAGGACTTTCTGGCGAGCGCTGCGCCGTTTGCGATCCACTTCGCCTTCAGCTACGACGAGGAGGTCGGCTGCTTCGGTGTCAAGGAGCTGATTGCCGATATGCGCGAGGCGGGCATTGCGCCGCTGGCCTGCATCGTCGGCGAGCCGACCAGCATGGTGCCGGCGATCGCGCACAAGGGCGTGTACCGCTACAAATGCTGCGTGCGCGGCAAGGAGGCGCATTCCTCGCTGACGCCGCAGTCGGTCAATGCGATCGAGATGGCGGCGCGCGTGGTCGGCAAGCTGCGCGACATGGCCGAGGGCTTCGAGCGCGAGGAGCCGCGCTACGAAGGCTTCGACGTGCCTTTTTCGACAGCCAGCGTCGGCCAGTTCCATGGCGGCATCGCCGACAACGTGGTGCCGCGCGACGCCGAGTTCCGCTACGAATTCCGCGACCTGCCGACAGCCGACGCCGCCGCCATGCAAAACGAGGTTCTGGCCCACGCGCGGTCGCTCGAATCCGCTATGAAAAAAATAGCGCCCGAGACCGGCTTTCGCTTCGAGACGATTTGCGAAATCCCGAGCTTCTTGGGCGCGGCCGACGCTGCCGTGACCCGGCTGGCGCAGCGCCTGAGCGGCCAGGCCGAGCACGAACGGCGCACGACCCTGGTGGCCTTTGGCACCGAGGCCGGCCTGTTCAAGAATTCGGGCATTCCCACCGTGGTCTGCGGCCCGGGCAGCATAGGCCAGGCCCACCAGCCCGACGAGTATGTGAGCCTGGAGCAGCTGGCGCACTGCGAGGCCTTCATGCGCGGGCTGGCCCTTACGCGCGAGATCGCGTGATGCCTGCGCGGCTTACTCGCGCACGCGTCCCACGGAATCGATCAGGCTGAGTTCGACCAGCCGCGAGCCCACGCGCTCGCCCGCGAAGTGCACGCGAAAGCCGCCCAGGTCCAGCTCTTCCATGGCGTCCAGCGCCTTGCGCAGCTTGGCGCGGCTCGGCTCCTTGCCGGCGCGGCGCAAGGCTTCGGCGTAGGCGCGGGCTGCGATATAGCCTTCGAGCATGTAGACATTGGGCTTGCCCAGATTGGCGGCCGCGGCATCGGCCTGCAGTTCACGCACCAGCTGGCTCTTGGCGTTGTCGGACTTGGGCGTGACGCGCACCACGACGACGCCGGCCCCTGCAGCGCCCAGCTGCTCGGCCAACAGGCTCTCGCCGGTGTTGGAGAAGCCGTAGATCGGCCCGCGGTAGCCCTTGCTGCGCAGCTCGCGGATGGCGGCCGCCGCGCCCCTGAAGTCGCTGACCACGAGCACCGATTCGGGGCGGGCCGCGAGCGCCTTGTCCACCGCTTCGAGCGGGGCCTTGACCAGCAGGTTGGCGCCCAGGCTGGTCATGGTGCGCTCGGCCGAGTCGAGCGCGGCCAGCGATTCCGAGTCCCTGGCGTGCACGATGGCGAGCTTGCGCGCCCCCAGGGTCTCGGCATGGCGCGTGATGGCGGCCGCCTCTTCGGAGTAGCCCGGGCGCAGCGCGTACACATTGGGGTACAGCGCGCCGCGCAGCTCGTCGGCGGCGGCCATGGGCGCGAACAGCACGGCGTCGCTGTCCTTGATCGCGGCGTTGGCCGCGGTCGTCTGCGCCGAGCCGTAGTAGCCGAACAGCGACAGCACGCCCTGCTCCAGCAGTTTCCTGGTGTTGGCGCCGGTGGTGGCCGGGTTGCCGGCGTCGTCAAGCGTGATGAGCTCGATCTTGCGGCCGGCGATGCCGCCGCCAGCGTTGACGCGGTCGAAATACAGCCTCGCGCCCTGCGCAAAGGGCAGGCCCAGCGCAGCGGCCGGCCCGGTCATGGCGACTGACTGGCCCAGCGTGACCGAGGTTTTTGAAACCCCTTCCTGGCTGTGGGCCGTCCCAACGGCCAGCGTCAGGACGGCTACCATGGCGGTCCGGGCGAATAGTTCAATTATTTTCATCTTCGGGTTCCTTCGGGCGGTCTCACCCGGGCTGCGAACTATAGGGATACTCCATGAGCGACACCATCGGCATCTCCCCTAGCGTCAGTGCTGGCGTCAGTTCCGTGCAAGCTTCCATCCAGGTGCGCGGCGCCTGTCCGCATGACTGTCCCGACACCTGCTCGCTGGTCACGACCGTGGTCGACGGCGTGGCCGTCAAGGTGCAGGGCAATCCGGCGCACCGCCACACCGATGGCGCGCTGTGCACCAAGGTTTCGCGCTACACCGAGCGAACCTACCATCCCGAACGCCTGCTGCACCCGCTCAAGCGCGTCGGGCCCAAGGGCTCGGGCCGGTTCGAGCGCGTGAGCTGGGACGCAGCGCTTGGCGACATCGCGAGCCGCCTGCAGGCCATTGCCGCGCGCGACCCCCAGGCCATCGTGCCCTACAGCTATGCCGGCACCATGGGCCTGGTGCAGGGCGAGAGCATCGCGGCGCGCTTTTTCCACCAGCTGGGCGCGTCACTGCTGGAGCGCACGATTTGCGCGAGCGCCGGTGGCGAGGGCCTGACCCAGACCCTGGGCGGCAAGCTCGGCATGAAGGTCGAGTTTTTTGCCGAGGCGAAACTCATCCTCATCTGGGGCAGCAATTCGATCGCGAGCAACCTGCATTTCTGGCGTTATGTGCAGGCGGCCAAGCGCAGCGGCGCGAGGCTGGTCTGCATCGACCCGCGCAAGACCGAAACGGCCGACAAATGCCATGAGCATCTCGCGCTGCGGCCCGGCACCGACGCGGCGCTGGCGCTGGCCCTGATGCGCGAGCTGATCGTCAACGATTGGCTGGACCACGCCTACATCGAGCAGCACACGCTGGGCTGGCCCCTGCTGCGCGAGCGTGCCATGGACTGGCCCCCGGAACGTGCGGCCGAGGTCTGCGGCGTGCCGGTGGCGCAGATCTGCTCGCTGGCGCGCGACTATGGAACGACGCAGCCGGCCGCGATCCGCCTCAACTACGGCATGCAGCGCGTGCGCGGCGGCGGCAACGCGGTGCGTGCCATCGCCTGCCTGCCCGCGCTCACCGGGGCCTGGCGCCATTGCGCGGGCGGCCTGCTGCTGAGCAGCTCGGGCCAGTTCCCGGTGAACAGGGCGGCGCTGCAGCGCCCCGACCTGCTGGCCGGCCGCAGGCCACGCAGCATCAACATGAGCACGATAGGTGACGACCTGCTGCGCGAGGCCTCGCCGGGCTTTGGTCCGAAGATCGAGGCGCTGGTCGTCTACAACAGCAACCCGGTGGCCGTGGCGCCCGAGTCGGGCAAGGTCGTGCAGGGCTTTGCGCGCGACGACCTGTTCACCGTGGTGCTGGAGCAGTTCCAGACCGACACGGCTGACTATGCCGACTATGTCCTGCCCGCCACGACGCAACTCGAGCACTGGGATGTGCACAGTTCCTACGGCCATACCGACGTGCTGCTGAACCGCCCGGCCATTGCGCCGCTGGGCGAGGCCAAACCCAACGCGCAAATCTTCCGCGAGCTCAGCGCGCGCATGGGCTTCGCCGACCCCTGCTTTGCCGATGACGATGAAAGCCTGTGCCGCGCGGCTTTTCACCACGCGGGGGGCGACCAGGTCGATTTCAACGAGCTGCTGGAGCAGGGCTTTGCCACGCTGCGGCTGCCCGACGCGCCTTTTGCCGAGGGCCGCTTTCCGACGCCGTCCGGCCAATGCGAGTTCTTCAGCGAGCGGCTGGCGGCCCAGGGCCTCGACGGCCTGCCCGACCATCTACCCAACCACGAGCCGGCCGGATCGTCCAGCACCTACCCGCTGGCGATGATTTCGCCGCCGGCGCGCAACTTCCTCAACTCGAGTTTCGTCAACGTCAAAAGCCTGCGCGACATCGAGCGCGAGCCATTGCTCGAGATCCACGAGAGCGACGCCGCCGCGCGCGGCATCAGCTCGGGCACGATCGTGCGCGTGTTCAACGAGCGCGGCGAATACCGCTGCAGGGCCGAGGTCTCGCCGCGCGCGCGCCCCGGCGTGGTCAACGGTCTGGGCATCTGGTGGCGCAAGCTGGGCCTGGACGGCACGAACGTGAACCAGCTGACCAGCCAGAAACTCACCGACCTCGGACGCGGGCCCGTGTTCTACGACTGCCTGGTGCAGGTGCAGGCCGAAGGCCGGGCCCAGGCGGTGTGAGGGCAGGGCTTGTCATGGCGGGCATCGCAGCCTTGGCCCTCGCAGGCGCGGCCGCCCTGTGCCTGGGCGGCTGCGCCAATCTCGGCTACTACTGGCAGTCGGTCAGCGGCCATGCCAAGCTGATGAATGCCGCGCGCCCGGTCGACGACTGGCTGGCCGACAGCGGCACACCCGACAAGCTCAAGATCCAGCTCGCTTTGAGCCAGCGCATCCGCGCGTTCGCGGTCAACGAGCTGCAGCTGCCCGACAACGCGAGCTATCGCCGCTATGCCGACCTGCACCGCAAGGCCGCGGTCTGGAACCTGGTGGCGGCACCCGAGCTGTCGCTCACGCTCAAGACCTGGTGCTTCCCCGTGACCGGCTGCATCAGCTACCTCGGCTACTTTGATCAAGCCGATGCCCGCGCCGAGGCCGCCAGCTTGCAGGCCCAGGGGCTGGAGGTCAGCGTGTACGGCGTGCCGGCCTATTCCACGCTGGGCTGGATGAACTGGGTCGGCGGCGACCCGCTGCTCAACACCTTCATCCACTACCCCGAGGGTGAGCTGGCACGCCTGATCTTTCACGAGCTCGCGCACCAGGTGGTCTATGTGAAGAACGACACCCTGTTCAACGAGTCGTTCGCCACCGCTGTGGAGCGCCTGGGGGCGGCGCGCTGGCTGGCCACGCAGGCCTCGGAGGCCGCTCGACGGGAGTACGCCGAGTTCGATGCCCGCCGCAGCCAGTTTCGTGCCCTGACGCGGGCCACGCGCGCCCGCTTGAGCGCGATTTACAAGCAAACAAGCCTTGGAGCCCAGGAAAAACAAGCGCAATATGCTATGAAAATAATAGCAATGCGGGAGTTCCGCGAGCAGTATGCGCAGCTCAAGGCCACTTGGGGCGGCCCAGCCGAGCCGTACAGCGGCTACGACGCCTGGGTCGCGCGCGCCAACAATGCCGCGTTCGGCGCCCAGGCGGTCTACGACGAGCTGGTGCCCGGCTTTGAAGCCCTGTTCCAGCGCGAAGGCCGGGACTGGCGGCGGTTTTATGATGCGGTCCAGCGGCTGGCGGCGCTGCCGAAAGACGAGCGACACCAACAACTCGAGTCATTCTGAGCCCTTCGACAAGCTCAGGACAAGCTCTGCGAGGAATCTCGTTGGGCCACGCCGAGATCCTTCGCTTTGCTCAGGATGACAGACCCACGGAGAATCAAGACATGCCCGACATTCACATCAAGCGCGATCACAGACACAAGGTGCCTGGCATTCACGTCAAGCGCGATCACAGCCTGGGCCTGGCGGAAGCGCGCAAAGTGGCGTTCAAATGGGCCGAGCGGGCCGAAGCCAAGTTCGACATGGAGTGCACCTATGAGGAGGGCAAGACCTCCGATCGGGTGACGTTCACGCGCCCCGGTGTCAATGGCGAACTCAAGGTCACCAAGGATGGGTTCGAGCTCGATGCCAAGCTGGGCTTTCTGCTGGGCGCCTTCAAGGACAGCATCGAGGCCGAGATCGTGAAGAACCTCGACGCGCTTTTGGTCAAAAAGCCCGCCGGCAAAAAGAAGAAGGCGTGAGCGCCTACAACCTGGCCCGGTTTGACCTGGTCTCGATCCGGCTGGCCGTGGCCTGCGCCCAGAGCGGCAGCCTGACCGCCGCCGCGCGTGAGGCTCACCTGGCGCTGGCGGCGGCCAGCCGCCGCATCCGCGAACTCGAAGACGCCCTGGGCGAGCCGCTGTTCGAGCGCCATGCCAAAGGGCTCAGCCCCACGGCGGCCGGCCGCGTGTTCGTCAAGCATGGGCTGACGCTGCTGCAGACCATGGAGCAGCTCGGCGCTGAGCTGGCCGACCTGCGCCAAGGCATTGCGCGCCACATCCGCCTGTGCGCCAGCACGGCAGCCATCAACCAGTTCCTGCCGCCGCTGCTGGCGCGTTACGGCGAGCTGCATCCCCAGGTTCGGGTCGACCTCGAAGAGCAGGTGTCCGAAGCCGTGGTCACCGCCCTGCGCGAGGGCCGCGCCGATCTGGGCGTGTTCGTCGAGGGCCCGGACACGAGCGGGCTGGAGACCCAGCTGTTTCGCCGCGACGAGCTGGTGCTGGTGCTGCCTGCCGGGCACAGGCTGGCCGCAGTGAAAACGCCGGTCGCGTTCATCGACACGCTGGACGAAGACTGGATCAGCCTGAACACCGGCGCGGCCCTGCTGCAAAAACAGCAGCAGGCCGCGCTGGCCGCCAACCGGCCCCTGAAGCTGCGCATGCAGGTGCGCAGCTTCGATGCGGTCTGCCACATGGTGGCCTCGGGTCTGGGCATCGCCGTGCTGCCCAAGGACGCGGCCCAGCCCATCATGCGCGCCATGAAGCTCACCTCGCGCCCGCTGGCCGACCCCTGGGCGCGGCGTCGCCTGATGGTGGCGACCGTGGCCGGGCAGGCGGACGCCGGTATCGCCTCGCTGCTGGCGTTCCTGGTTCAGCCTTCGCAAAACGCGAAGACCAGGCGGCCCAAGCAGTAATGGACGAGCGGCCTGCGCAGCGGCACACTGCGCGGCATGGAAACGACTGCTGCAACATCCGGCCCGGCCCCCGCAACGGGCCCGCTGACTGGGCTCAAGGTTCTCGAACTCGGCCAGCTGATTGCTGGCCCGTTCGCGGCCAAGACGCTGGCCGACTTTGGTGCCGACATCGTCAAGGTCGAGCCGCCGGGCGACCCGTTGCGAGGAACAGGAGGCGACCCGCTGCGTCGCTGGCGGCTGCTCAAGGACGGCACCTCGGTCTGGTGGCAGGTGCAGTCGCGCAACAAGCGCTCGATCGCGCTCGACCTCAAGGACCCCGAGGCCCAGGATATCGTGCGCCGGCTCGCGCGCGATGCCGATGTGCTGATCGAGAACTTCCGCCCGGGTGCGATGGAGGGCTGGGGGCTCGGCCCCGATGAACTGCTCGCGCTCAACCCGCGCCTGATCATGCTGCGCATCAGCGGCTACGGCCAGACCGGACCGTACCGCGACAAGCCCGGCTTTGGCGTGGTGGCCGAGGCGATGGGCGGCCTGCGCCACCTGACGGCCGAACCGGGCCGCGTGCCGGTGCGCGTGGGCGTGAGCATGGGCGACACGCTGGCGGCCCTGCACGGCGTGATCGGCATCCTGCTGGCGCTGCAGGAGCGGCAGAAGTCCGGCCAGGGCCAGGTGATCGATGTGGCGCTGTACGAAGCCGTGTTCAACTGCATGGAAAGCCTGCTGCCCGAGTACAGCGCGTTCGGCGCGGTGCGCGGCCCGGCCGGCAGCGCCTTGCCTGGCATCGCGCCGAGCAACGCCTATCGCTGCAAGGACGAAGAGGCGTCGGCCGCCAGCGCCGGGCCGCCCCAAGCAAGGCCAGCCCCCTCGGGGGGCAGCGAACCACGCGAAGCGGGGAGCGTGGGGGCCTATGTCCTGATTGCCGGCAACGGCGACAGCATCTTCAAGCGCCTCATGGCGGTGATAGGGCGCGACGACCTGGCGGCCGATCCGGCTCTGGCCGACAACGCCGGGCGCGTCGCCCGTGTCGCCGAGATCGACGAGGCGATAGGCCAGTGGGCTGTGCTGCGAACGGTCGATGAGGTGCTCGCCGCGCTGGACCGGGCCTCGGTGCCGGCGGGCCGCATCTACACCGTGGCCGACATCGCGGCCGATCCGCATTACCAGGCGCGCGGCATGATCGACGCCGTTCGCATGGACGACGGGACCGAACTGGCCGTGCCGGGCATCGTGCCCAAACTCTCGCGTACCCCCGGCGGCCATCGCCGCAATGCGCCGGCCATCGGCCAGGACAGCGACGCGGTGCTGCAGGAGCTGGGCCTGACGCCAGCGCAGATCCAGGCCCTCAAGGACAGGGGCATCGTGGCAGGAGAAGCTATGGACCCCCACGCTCACAATCGTTCGCTGCCCCCCGAGGGGGCCGTCGCCTCCTTTGAGGCGGCTCGGCAGGAGGCGTCATGAAACGCATTTTCTTCAACGAGGTCGCCACGCGCGACGGTTTCCAGATCGAGCCGGAGTTCATTCCGACCGAGACCAAGGTGGCCCTGGTCGATGCCTTGAGCGAATGCGGCTACGCCAAGATCGAGGTCACCTCGTTCACCTCGCTCAGGGCGATTCCGATGCTGCGCGACGCCGAAGAGGTGATGGGCCGCATCCGGCGTGTGCCGGGTGTCGAATACACGGTGCTCGTGCCCAATCTGCGCGGCGCCGAGCGCGCGCTGGAATCGCGCGCCGACGAGCTCAACCTCGTGATGTCGACCTCGGAAACCCACAACCTGGCCAACCTGCGCATGCCGCGCGAGAAAAGTTTTGAGGCACTGTCGGAGGTGATCCGGAGGGTGGCTGGCCGCACGCCGGTCAACGTCTCGCTGTCGTGCTGCTTTGGCTGCCCGATGGAAGGCGAGGTGCCTCTGAGCGAGGTGCTGCGCTGGGCCACGCGCTTTGCCGACCAGGGTGTGCGTGGTCTCACGATTTGCGACACCACCGGCATGGCGCATCCGGCCCAGGTCAGCCGCATGGTCGAGGCCCTGCAGCAGCGCTTGACACCGCTGCAGCTCACGCTGCATTTTCACAACACGCGCGGCATGGGTCTGGCCAATGTGCTGGCCGCGGTGCAGGGCGGCATCGAGCGCTTCGATGGCTCGCTCGGCGGCCTGGGCGGCTGCCCCTATGCGCCCGGGGCCAGCGGCAACATCTGCAGCGAGGACGCGATCCATATGCTGGCGGCCATGGGTTACGACACTGGCATTGATCTGCCCCAACTGCTGGCTGTCGCGCGCCAGCTGCCGCAGATCGTGGGCCACGAGGTGCCGGGCCAGGTGGCCAAGGCCGGGCGCATCAGCGACTTGCACCCGGCGCCGGCCTCGGTGGCGGAGTTGCGCACGCAGTACGAAGGAGCCTCGGCATGATCGACCATCTCGACCACCTGGTGCTGACCACCAGCAACGAGGCCGCCTGTGTCGACTTCTACACCCGCATCATGGGCATGAGGCTCGAGAGTTTCGTCGGCGGCGAGCCTCCGGTGGAGCGCAAGGCCTTCAAGTTCGGCCGGCAGAAGATCAACCTGCATATCAAGGGACGTGAATTCGAACCCAAGGCGCATCTGCCGGTGCCGGGTGCGCTGGACCTGTGCTTCATCGCGAGCGTTCCACTGCAGCAGGTCATGGAAAAACTGCAGCGCGAGAACTGGCCGATTGTCGAAGGGCCGGTGGTGCGCATTGGCGCCACGCAGAAAATCCGCTCGGTCTATGTGCGTGACCCGGACCTCAATCTGATCGAGATTTCCGAACTGACTTGACGACCTCGTCGTTCTGAGCGCAGCGAAGAATCGCACGTCGGTTGGAGATCCTTCACTGCGGTCAGGATGACAACCCTGGCGGATAACAACTTCGAAGGATTACAAGCCTGAATGGAGACACCCGTGAAACACCTGAACCGCAGACACATGCTCGCCCTTGGCGCCAGCGCCTGGCTGGCTGCCCCTTCGGTCATCGCCCAGGGCAAATACCCGCAGCGCCCGATTACCCTGGTCGTTCCCACCGCACCCGGTGGCACGACCGATTTCACGGCCCGGCTGATTGTCGAGCCGCTGTCGCGCGCGCTCGGTCAGCCCGTGATCGTGGACAACAAGCCCGGCGCCTCGGGCAATATCGGCAACCAGTTCGTCGCGCGTGCCAAACCCGACGGCTACACGCTGCTGGTGTCGTACAGCGGCTACCACGTCGGCAATCCGCATCTGTTCAAGCAGGCCGGCTGGGATCCGATCAAGGACTTCGCGCCCGTGGCCATGATGACGCGCGCGCCGCAGGTGATCGCCGCCAGTCCCAAGCTGCCGGTCAACAACCTCAAGGAATTGATTGCCTATGCCAAGGCCAACCCGGGCAAGCTCAACTATGCGTCTTCGGGCAACGGCTCGATCCAGCAC
>JBOHHM010000181.1:0-6006 GCA_050725495.1 Burkholderiaceae bacterium
GGGATCTCGCAGGTGATTTCACCGTAGAAGTAGTCGCGCGGGATGTTGAGCTGCGTGGGCCCCATCTCGCTGATCGCGCGGTCGAAGCAGCGCGCGGTGTATTCGGCCATGCGCTTGGGGTTGTTCACATGGCCCTGGTACTTGGTGAATTCCTGGAACATCGGCAGCTGGTTGGCTTCCTGAAAGCCGCCCAGGCCCATGCCCATGGTGCCGGTTTCGGGCGTGATCATCACGACCGGGCTATGCGCCCAGTAGGCTGCCGCGATGGCGGTCACGCAGTTGCTGATGCCGGGGCCGTTCTGGCCGATCACCACGCCGTGGCGGCCACTGACCCGCGCATAGCCGTCGGCCATGTGGCCGGCGCCCTGCTCGTGCACCACCGGGATCAGGCGGATTCCGGCCGGCGCGAAGATGTCCATCGCATCCATGAAGGCCGAGCCCATGATGCCGAACATGTCGGTCACGCCATTGGCGACCATGGTTTCGACGAAGGCTTCCGAGGGGGTCATCTTCTGGACGCCGCTGGCAACGGTGCGGGTATCGCGCATGGGCTGGCTCATGAAAGGTCTCCTTTGGTCGTCTAGACCAGATTGAATTACAAAAACCGATACGTTTCATTCCGCATTTCGGAATGTGATGGAAATATAGAGGCCAAAACTGGAAACGTCAACACAAATCTCGAAATTCAGAATTTTTTTTACTATTTTTTGGAATTCAGATATCATTGAGCCATGGAAATCGTGCCCAACCCCAAGTCAGACCTGGTCGAGATCAATGGCGACACGCCGACGATGAGGCTGTTTGCGTTGCTGGAGGTGATCGCCTCCAAGGACCAGCTCTTTTCCTTGCAGGGGCTGGCTGAAGAAACCCGTCTTCCCAAGCCCACGCTGCACCGCATGCTCCAGCAGCTGGAGGGGGCCGGACTGCTGGAACGCAGCGTCGACGGCCGCCACTACGGAACGGGCGTGCGGTTGCGCCGGCTGGCCGAGAACCTGCTTCTCAATGACATCCTGCACGGCGCGCGCCACGCCGTGCTGCGACATCTGGTCGAAGAAGTGGGGGAAAGCTGCAACCTGACGGCGCTGGCTGGCAGCGAGGTGCTCTACCTCGACCGCGTCGAGACTGCGGCGCCGCTGCGGTTCTATCTGCATCCTGGCTCGCGCGTGCCGGTCCATTGCTCCGCCAGTGGCAAGGTCTTCCTGGCGGAGATGACGCCATCGCAGCGCCAGCGCCTGCTGGCGCATGCGCCGCTGGAAGCCTATACGCCCAAGACCCTGACCCACATGGAGCAACTCGAGCAGGAGATCAAGCAAATCAAGCGCCAGGGCTTCGCGCTGGACAACGAGGAGTTCCTGCCCGGCCTGCTGTGCGTGGCGGTGCTGGTGCCCTCCGCGAGCGGACGATCCAACCTGTGCGTCGCCGTACAGGCGCCGATCATGCGGCTGACACCGGACAAAGCCTTGCAGCTGCTGCCGCCGCTGCAACGTGCCGCCGACGCCCTGAGCCGCATCGAGGCAGACGCTGCGCCACCCATCACAACGAGCGCGAGTGCATGAAACACCCCGATTTCAAGGACAACGCCATGGTCGAGCTGACCGGCATTCGCCCCGATCGCATGATTTCCGTGCGTGAGGTGTTCGGCATCGATACCGACCTGAAGGTGCCGGCCTTCCATGAACGTGACGACCACGTGCCTGATGTCGACCCCGCTTACCGGTTCAACCCCGACGTGACGCTGGCGCTCTTGGCTGGCTTCAGCCGCGACCGGCGCGTCATGGTGCAGGGCCTGCACGGCACGGGCAAATCCACCCACATCGAGCAGGTGGCGGCGCGCCTGAACTGGCCCTGCGTGCGCATCAACCTCGACGGTCACATCAGCCGCCTCGACCTGGTGGGCAAGGACGCGGTGGTGCTGCGCGACGGCAAGCAGGTCACCGAGTTCCAGGAGGGCATCGTGCCCTGGGCGCTGCAGCGTCCCGTGGCGCTGATCTTCGACGAATACGACGCCGGCCGGCCTGACGTGATGTTCGTGATCCAGCGCATTCTTGAGCGTGACGGCAAGTTCACACTGATGGACCAGAACCGCGTGCTGCGCCCGCACCCCTTCTTTCGTCTCTTTGCCACCGCCAACACCGTGGGCCTGGGCAACCTGAGCGGCCTCTACCACGGCGCACAGCGCCTGAACCACGCGCAAATCGACCGCTGGAACATCGTCGCGACGCTGAACTACCTGCCGCGCGCCGAAGAGATTGCCATCGCGCAGGCCCGCGTGCCGCGCTTTGCCGATGCTGCCGGCCACGCCCTGATCGACCAGATGGTGGCTGTGGCCGACCTGACACGCAAGGGCTTCGCCGTCGGTGACCTCTCCACGCTGATGTCGCCGCGCACCGTGATCACCTGGGCCGAGAACGTGGAGATCTTCCGCGATCCGGCGCTGGCCTTCCGTCTCTCGTTCGTCAACAAATGCGACGAGGCCGAGCGCGCCATCGTGGCCGAGTACTTCCAGCGCTGCTTCGATCGGGAGCTGCAAGAGTCGTATGAGCTGACGTCGCATCACGAGTGATGCGATGAGCGAGGTTCAGGCCGCCGCGCGGCATCAGCAAAAGGTCGAAGAGCTGTGCGCGGCGTCCATTCGCGCGCTCAGCGGCGACGCTGAGCTGCATTTCCGCGCCCGGCGGCTCCACCGCGGCCGGCGGGCGCTGCCGCTGTACGCGCCGCATCTCAGCCCCTCGCTGGACACCGACGACTTCGGCTCCTTCCGCGGCGCGGCCGACGGCATGGCACTGCGCCTCACGCATTCCGACGCCGAACTGCACCGCAGCCTCTGCCCCGCCGACCCGCTGGCGCGCATGCTGTTCGAGCTGCTGGAGCAGATCCGCTGCGAGGCCCTCGCACCGCAAGACATGCCGGGCATCGCGCACAACCTGCGGCACCGCCACGAGCAGTGGTCGCTGGCCTTTCACGACAGCGGCCTGACCGAAACCGCCAAGGGCATCCTGATCTACACGGTGGCGCAGATCTGCCGCGCCCGCGTGACGGCGCAGCCGGTGGTCGAATCGACGGAAGACTTGATCGAAGCCACGCGCATGGCGATCGTGCCCAAGCTGGGCCACGACCTCGCCGGCCTGCGCCGCACGCGCGCCGAGCAGGCCGCCTATGCACAGCACGCGCTGGCCATTGCCAATGCGGTGGCCGAGATGATCCACAGCGCCGACGAGGCCGGCGACGACCAGGGCGACGAGTCCGACGACGAGGACAGCAACAACAAGCGCAAGCCGTTCAAGCTGTGGATGGACTTCAAGGGCGACGACGGCGAGGGCATCACGACGGCCGCCTCCGGCAACAGCCGCGTGCTCGAAGAAGCCGACGACGGCTACCGCGTCTTCACCACCGCCTACGACCAGGAACTGAAGGCCGCCTCGCTGGTACGCGCCGAGCTGCTGCGCGAATACCGCGAGCGGCTGGACCTGCGCATCGCCGGCCAGGGCCTCAACGTTGCGCGCCTGGCGCGCGAGCTCAAGGCCTTGCTCGCCGTGCCCGTGCGCGACGGCTGGGACAGCGGCCTGGAAGAGGGCTACATCGACGGCCGGCGCCTGTCGCAGCTTGTCGTCTCGCCGACCGAGCGGCGCTTGTTCCGCATCGAGCGGCAAGACCCGGTGGCCGAGGGCCTGGTGAGTTTTCTGATCGACTGCTCGGGCTCGATGAAGCAGCACATCGAGTCGGTCGCCATGCTGGTCGATGTGTTTGTACGCGCGCTCGAACAGGCCGGTGTAGCCAGCGAAGTGCTCGGCTTCACCACCGGCGCCTGGAATGGCGGCCGCGCCCAGCGCGACTGGATTCGCGCCGGCCGGCCCGCGCACCCTGGGCGTCTCAACGAGGTCTGCCACATGGTGTTCAAGGACGCCGACACGCCGTGGCGCCGCGCGCGGCCCGACATCGCCGCGCTGTTGAAGGCCGACCTGTTTCGCGAAGGCATCGACGGCGAAGCCGTGGCATGGGCTTGCCGGCGCATGGAAGGTCGCGGCGAAGGGCGTCGCCTGCTGATCGTCATGTCAGACGGCTGCCCGATGGACGGTGCCACCAGCCTGGCCAACGATGTGCATTACCTGGATCACCATCTGCGCGAGGTGGTGGCCCGTCATGAAAGCGAAGGTCGGGTGGAGATCTACGGCGTGGGCGTCGGCCTGGACCTCAGCCCTTACTACAGCCACTGCCGGGCGCTGGATCTGTCGGCCTCGGTGAGCAACGAAGTGTTCCGCGAGATCCTCGCGATGATCGCAGGGCGAGGGCGGCGTTGACTGTCCAAGCTGAAGCTGCGATTGAACAGGTCCATCGTGACTGCTTTGAAGGCGGCGCCATCCCGCCCTCACCCCGAGCCCCGCGGCGTCAACACTGAGGAGCTGAGCAGACGATCCAGAACCGGTGCGGGCAAGCGACCGCGCAGGCCAATGGCGACCAGCGCCGCGCCGTCTTCGGGTTCCGCTGCTGCCTTGCGCAGCGAGCCGTGGCGGCCGGCGAACTGCACTTCGGCCCAGCCGTGCTCGTCGGTGCGCACGATGCCCTTGAGCCGCAGCACGCCGGCGGGCATGTCGCGCAGCAGGGCGCGCAAGGCTTGCGCCGACAGCACCGCGTCGGGGCGTTGCGACCAGGTGTCGAACAGCTCGCCGTGCTCGTGCTCATGCGTATGATCGTGATGCGCGTGATCGCAGCCGTGAGCGGTGTCGGTGGGCACGACCGCCGGCAACGCGGCGCCGGTCAACAGGGGTAGCGGCACCGCTGCCTGCGAGGTCTCGAAGACGGGCGTGCGGCCGGCCACGCTGGCGATCCAGTCGCGTACTTGCCGTCGCTCGTCGTCATTCGCGAGGTCGGTCTTGTTGATGACGATCAGGTCCGCTGCCTTGAGCTGGCGCTGCAGCGAGTCGGCCAGCAGCGGATCGCGCGCTTGGTCGAGTACCGCGCTTGCATCGACCAGCACGATCACGCCGTCCAGGCTCAGGCCCGGGTCGGCCAGGCCCAGTTGCGCGATGCGCCATGGGTCGGAGACGCCGCTGGCCTCGATCACCACCGCGTCGAAGGACGGGCTGGCGGCCAACACGCGGATCAGGGCGCCGCTCAGGTCGTCGCCGATCGAACAGCACACGCAGCCATTGGTCAGCGCGATGGTGTCGCCGGTGGTCGCGGCCACCAGCGCCGTGTCGATGTTGATGGCGCCGAAGTCGTTGACCAGCACGGCGAGGCGCTTACCACCGGCGCCCTGCAGCATGCGATTGAGCAGCGTGGTCTTGCCGGCGCCGAGAAAGCCGCCGAGCACGGTGAGCGGGATGCGCTGCGATGTCATCGGTGGCGTTCGGTGATGCTCGCGAACTCAAACGGACCGCGCCGCGAACACACGGCCCGACAGCACCGTGCCCCACACGCGCACGTCCTTCAGCCGCATCGGGTCGATGACCAGCGGGTCATCCTCCAGCACGCAGAAGTCCGCGCGCTTGCCGCATTCGATGCTGCCGATCTCGTGGTCGAGCTTGAGCGTCCACGCCGCGCCCAGCGTGATGGCGCGCAGCGCCTGCGGCACCGCGATGCGCTCGGCCTCACCGAGCACGCGGCCCGAGGGCGTGACGCGGTTCACCGCACACCACGCGGTGAACAGCGGCCCGAGCGGCGTGACCGGGGCGTCCGAATGGATGGCCAGCGGCACGCCGGCGGCGAGCGCGCTGCCGCAGGCGTCCAGCCGCTGCGCGCGGTCCGGGCCCAGGGTCATCTCGGCGTGCTGGTCGCCCCAGTACCAGATGTGGTTGGTGAACAGGTTGGCGCACAGGCCCAGCGCCGCCATGCGGCGGAACATCGGCGCGTCGATCATCTGCCCGTGCTGCAGCGTGTGGCGGTGGTCGGGCCGCGGGTGGCGGGCCAGCACCCGCTCGCTCGCATTCAGCGCGACCTCGCTCGCCTCGTCACCATTGGTGTGGCTGTGGATCGTCAGGCCGGCGCGGTGGTAGGTCTCGAAATCGG
>JBOHHM010000182.1:0-16659 GCA_050725495.1 Burkholderiaceae bacterium
GCCAGGGCCAGGTTTAAAGAGAATATGGTTGAAGCCCCCGTCGGATGTTCGTGAGATGCTATCAAAAATGAAGCATTTTTGGCTCCAGCGGTGTCCCGGGGGCTGGCTGTGCCGCGCGCAAAGTGAGCAGCAAAAACGGCAGTCAAGAGGCTCGCCGCTGCAGTGCAATCGCGTTGAAGAACCGAATTTCGCAAGACTTCGCGCGGCTGCCGCGCAAGATCAAGCCGATGACATGCTCGGCGTCGCGAATTTCAACAGTCTGCTCGCCGTCATCGTGACTGGAAGCGCTTCGTCGCCACGTTCGCGGCAGCGTCGGCCGCACAGTGCGCCTTCGCATGGCCGCGTGCGTTGTGCGGCTTGTCTTCGAGCCAGGACTCGAAACTCTCGATCAGAAGCCGCAGGCCTTCGGGGAAAGAAGTTGCCGAGTCCAGCGTCGAGAAGGCTTGCGCGAAGTAATGCGCCCCCGGCAGCTGCTCGGCGGGCCGTGATTCGATCTGCCCGCGGATGTGGTGTTCATGGAAGGCCGGCAGCTGTCGGCTCACTTCCGCATAGGCCGATGACATGACGTATTGCGACAGCAGGTGGTAGCCGATGGCCGCCTGCTTCGGCGTGAAGCCTCCCTGGCGAAATATCCCGGCCAGGCGATCGAGGTAGAGCACCCCGTAATCGGTCTCCCCTGCGCTGACCTGCTGAAACAGGCGAAACCGGTTGTGCGACATCATGTAGCGCAGCACCCCGCCGTATTCCACCCCCATCTTGAACGTCTGCGTCGCCTCGCGCCGCAGGTCTTCCTTCCAGTCGCCGGTCAGCGGCTGCAAGCGTGAGAGCCGCTCCTTGAAATAGCGGTTGGCGACGCCGGAGATCAGGTCGTCGCGGCTGCCGATGTAGTAGTGGATCAAGGTCGGCGTGACGCCCAGCTCGCGCGCCAGGCCCACCATCGAGATCTCTCCCAGGGGCTCGACCTTGGCCAACGCGGTGGCTCTATCGAGGATCTGTTCGCGCGATAGCACGGGTGTGTCGCCGCTGGCGGGCGCGCCCATGCGGCTGGGTCGGCCGCGCTTGCGCGGCGGGGTTTCGACGGTTGCTTTGGTCATATCAGGGTTTACCCCTATTTAATTGTGATGGCCTCAAATATTTAATTGAGACTGTCTAAATTATATCCCGAGGACTCACGATGAGCGAGACAAAGACAGGCCAGGTTACCGCGGGCTTGCGCGGCGCGGGCTGGAACCCGGCGCGCATGGACCGTCCCTATCGCGCGGTGCCCTACAGCCTGCGCACCGCTGACGACCAGCGCACGCTGGGACTGCTTTATACGCAGACCGGCAAGGAAAAGACGGTCGTGTGCCTGATGCACCCGCGCGAATTCACCGGCACGCCTTACCTGGTGCCTGATGTGCTCGACGCGGGCTGCGCGGCCTGGGTGCAGGCGCCGCGCTCCATCGGCAATGACCTGCGGCTCGAACATGAAGTCGCCCTGCTCGACGTGGCTGCCGGCATGACGCATCTGCGCGGCCTCGGGCTCACCCGCACAGTGCTGCTCGGCAATTCAGGTGGCGCCGGGCTCTATGCTTTCTATACCCAGCAGGCCTTGCGCTCGCCCGAGCGCCGCCTGACCCATACGCCCGGCGGGCGGCCCGTGAAGCTGGCGACAGCCGACATGCCTGCCCCCAGCGACCTGATCTTTGTCTCGCCCCACCCGGGCCAGGGCAGGCTGCTCATGAACGGGATCGATCCCTCAGTCACCGATGAGGGCGACGCCTTGTCGGTGGACAGCGCGCTCGACCCCTTCGACGCGCGCAACGGCTTCGCCGCGCCGCCCGCTTCCTCCTGCTACACGCCGGAGTTCCTCACCCGCTACCGCGCCGCGCAACGCGCGCGGGTCGAGCGCATCGACGCGCAGGCCCGCGAGATGCTCGCCGTGCGCGGCAGGGCGCGCAGCCTGGTCAAGGATGGCCAAGCCTCGCTGGCCCAGAAGAGGCTGGCGGCCCACACGCAGATCTTCCAGGTCTGGCGCACCGATGCCGACCTGCGCTGCTGGGACCTTTCCATCGACCCATCCGACCGCGAGGTCGGCTCCTTGTGGGGACGCGACCCCTATGCCTCCAACCTGGGCAGCGTCGGATTCGCGCGCGTGGTCACGCCGGAATCGTGGCTGTCCACCTGGTCGGGCATCACTTCGAACGCCAGCTTCGAGAAGTGCGGACCCGATCTCAGCGTGCCTTCCTTCGTCATCGAATACACCGGTGACCAGGCGGCCTTCCCGTCCGACATGGCGGCGATCTACGACTCGATCGGCGTCGCCACCAAGCGCCGCGAGCGGGTGCGCGGAAACCACCATGGCCAGGCCCTCGCCGACGGCGAAGAGTCCGGCCAGGTCGTGGCCGGCCGGATGGTGCAGCAATGGCTGCGCGAAGCGCCCTGATGGCCACGACAGCGGTTTTCCCGAGACCAGCCTCGACGATTTCCACCCAACGACACCCCCGGAGACAGACACCATGCAATTCAAGATACCCGCAAAGCTGATGCTTGCCGCCTTCGTGGCCGGCAGCGCCGCCGTGAACGTCGCTGCGCAGCCCGCCGGCACCTACCCGCAAAAACCCATCCGTCTGCTGGTCGCGGCGCCTGCCGGCAGCGCGCCGGACGTGATCGCGCGCATCCTCGGCGACAAGCTGAACAAATCGATGGGCCAGTCGGTGATCGTGGACAACAAGCCCGGTGCCGGGGGCATCGTGGCCATGAACCTGTTGAAGTCGGCGCCCGCCGATGGCTACACCCTCGCCATGCCGCAGGCGGCGGTCGCGGTGGTGACGCCCATCACCTACAAGGAAGCCAGCTACGACATCGAGCGCGATTTCGAAACGGTCGCCGTGGTCGGCAAGACGCCGATGATGTTCGTCACCCATGCCTCGCATCCTGTGAAGACGTTCTCCGATGCCATCGCCATGGCCAAGGCCAAGCCCGACCAGTTGTCGGTGGGTAACCCCACGCGCACCTCCATTCCCCACCTGGCCTCGGAGCTGGCCGGCCTGAAGGCCGACGTGAAATTCCAGCAGGTGTCCTTCTCCGCCACCCCGCAAGGCATACAGGCCGTGATGAACGGCGACATTGCGCTCTACGTGGATGGCGTTGCACCCCTGATTCAGCTGGTCAAGGCCGGCAAGCTGCGCGCCCTGGCCGTGGCGTCCGAAACCGAACTGCCCGGACTCGAAGGCCTGCCGCTGGCGAAGGACACGGTGCCCGGCCTGCACGTCTACGGCTGGTTCACGCTGAATGCTCCCAAGGGCACGCCGGCCGCGGTGCTGCAGCGGCTGAACGCCGAGGTCAACCAGGCCATGCAACAGCCCGACGTGATCGCCAAGTTCCGCGAATTCGGCACCTACGTGACGCCCGGCACCGTGGCCGATGCGCAGCAGTTCGTGAAGAGTGAGAAGGCGCTGTTCGGCGGCGTGATCCGCACGCTGGGCCTGAAGCCCGAATAAGGCGGCCCGCTTTCATCGACAAGGAGAGACCATGCCCAGCCCCATCCAAGACCAGGTGCGCGAGCCGATGCCCGGCGTCGTCTACGCACCCGCCGCCGAACTGAAACGCTACCTGGACGCCGGCGTCCTCACGCGCGAAACCATGGACCAGGCCTTCAGCGCGTCCTTCCGCCAGCATGCCGACCGGCTCGCACTGTGCGGAAGCGAGGGCGAATACAGCTATGGCGCGCTCGAAGACATCACCGATCGCCTTGCCGGGGCCTTCATCCGCCTTGGCATGCGGCCACTCGAGCGCGTGATCTTCCAGATCGGCAACTGCAACGAACTGGTGTTCGGCTTCATCGCCTGCCTGAAGGCGGGCCTGATCCCGGTGTGCACGCTGGCCGCGCACCGCGAGCAGGAGATCGGCTACCTGGGCCAGCATGCCCAGGCGCGCATGCACTTCGTGCAAGGCGACGACCCGAAGTTCGACGACGTCGCCTTCGCCGAGCGCATGCGTGAAAGCATTCCCAGCATGCAATGGATCGTGCAGGCGCGTGGCGAGCACCGCGGCACGGCAAGCCACCTGCGCGAGCTGGTGGAGTCGGTCACGGCGCGCGAGGCGCGCGAGATCGTCTCGCGCATCCCACGCGACCCCTTCCAGGTCGCGGTGTTCCAGCTCTCCGGCGGCACCACGGGCGTTCCCAAGATCATTCCACGCTTTCACAACGAGTACATCTGCAACATGCGCGCCGTGGCGGCGTGGAACGGCTACCGGCCGGACGATTGCCTTTTCATGCCCATGCCGATGATGCACAACCTCAACATGGGCTGCTGCTTCGGACCCTTCCTGTTGACGGGGGGGCTGGTGGCCGTGGCGACCAGCCTGGCGCCGCAGGCCCTGGGCGACATCTTCAAACGCTACGAACCCACCTGGACAGCCATGGCCGGGCCCATTGTGGAAAAGATCAAGCCCGCCATCCAGTCGGGAGCACTGCCGCTGCGCCGCCTGCGCGGCGTGATCAGCGCCAACAACGCGCCGGCCCTGCGGGAGCTGTTTGGCGCGCCGGTGCGCCACATCTTCGGCATGACCGAAGGCGTGATCATGCTCACGCGGGAAGACGACCCGCAGGTGGTGAAAGACAGCATGGTCGGCGCGCCGGTCTGCGCATTCGACGAGGTCAAGCTGTTCAAGCCCGGCACCGAAGAAGAGATCGCCGAAGAGGGCGTGGAGGGCGAGTGCGCCTTCGCCGGTCCCTACACCATCCACGGCTACTACGATGCGGCCGAACGCAATGCGCAGGCCTTCACCAGCCAGGGCTACTACCGCTCGGGCGACCTCATGCTGTTTCGCGACATCGGCGGCAAGCGCTACTACCAGTTCCGCGGCCGCACCAAGGACGTGGTGGACCGCGCCGGCGAGAAAGTCAACTGCGAGGAAGTCGAGCTGCTCGTCAACCGGCATCCGGCCATCGCCGCCACTGCCGTCATCGGCATGCCGGACAAGGTCTACGGCGAGC
Organism: Burkholderiaceae bacterium; assembly: GCA_050725495.1. Taxonomy (GTDB): domain Bacteria; phylum Pseudomonadota; class Gammaproteobacteria; order Burkholderiales; family Burkholderiaceae_C; genus JBOHHM01. Next base: position 4,982 of record JBOHHM010000182.1, read on the forward strand.
GCATCTGCGCCTTCGTCACGCTGCGCGACGGCGCCAAGGCGCCCACCACGGCGGAACTCGGCGCCTTCCTGGAGCAGGCGGGCTTGGCCAAGTTCAAGTGGCCCGAGCGCATCGAAGTGCTGGGCGAGTTGCCGCTCACCCTGTCCGGCAAGCTGAGCAAGCCCGCGCTGCGGCAAATCATCATCGACAAACTCCGGGCGGAAAAAGCCGCCCTGGCCTGACTCAAGGAGAACGCCATGACTGCAAACCAACCCATCCCCATCGCCGGCGTGCACCACACCGCCCGCCCCACCTGGAAGCTGGCCGAGACCGTGCACTTCTACCGCGACCTGCTGGGCCTGCCCCTGGTCCATGCGATCTCCGCGCGCGGCTGGGGACCGGAGGACCATGCCGACTTCCTGCACTTCTTCTTCGACAGCGGCAATGGCAGCACCATCGCCTTCTTCTACTACATCGGCACCACGCCGCCCGAGTTCGTGGCGGTACGTGACGACTACCGCTACCGCGCGTCGCACACCGCCTGGCGCGTCGCCACGCGCGAAGACCTGCTGGCCTGCCGCGCCAAGATCGAAGCCGCCGGCATCGAGGTGAAGTACCAGATCCGCCACGAGGTCATCGAGTCGATCTACTTCGACGACCCCAATGGCTATTCGCTGGAAGTCACCTGGCAGGTGCGCCCCTTCGAAACCGTCGACCGTCAGGACGCCCAGAGAACCATCGATGCCGCGGTGGCGCTGGAGCACGCCAGGGCTTCGGTCCCGTTCGACGCCATCGACCAGGTCTGGACGCGCAAGGGCGCGGCCCTGGCCTCCGAGTTCGACGCCCAAGTGGAGATGTCATGATGCCCTCGATCTTCGTCCTCGACGTGCCCGAGTTCCTGCCGCTGGTCGAGCATGCGAGGGGCCTGCCCGGCTGCCAGGTCGAAGGCCCGCGCCTGGGTTACTGGCGCCTCACGGCCAGCCCGGTACTCAGCTTCAGGCGCAAGGAGCTCGGCTTCAAGCCGGCCGTGTGGCACGGCGCGCTCACCGGCGGCCTGGTCGGCCGCATCACCCATTTCGACAACGACACGCTCACCATCGAAGAGGCTGCATCATGAAGATCGCCATCGTCGGGGGCGGGCCCGCGGGCCTGTACCTGTCCATCCTCGTCAAGCGCCGCCGGCCCGGCTGGCAGGTCAGCGTCATCGAGCAGAACAGCGCCGATTCCACCTTCGGTTTCGGCGTGGTGCTGGCCGACTCGGGCCTGAACCGCGTGCAGGCCGCCGATGCACAGGTCTACGAAAGGCTCATCGACAAGATGACCTTCACCGGCTGCCAGACCATCAATCTGAAGGAACAGCCGGTGGACATCCACCATCCGGCCAAGGGCGGCGCGATCGCGCGCATCGACCTGCTGCACGTGCTGCAGGAGACCGCGAAGGAGTCGGGCGTCGACCTCCGGTTCGGCCAGCGCATCGATCACCCGAGCGAGCTGGCGCGCCACGGCTTGGCCGACGCGGACGTGATCGTCGGGGCGGACGGCGTCAATTCGGTCGTGCGTGCCGCGCATGAGAAGGAATTCGGCACCACCCGATCCTTTCTCACGAACCACTTCGCCTGGTTCGGCACGCGGCGCGTGTTCACCAAGTCGGCGCTGGTGTTTCGCGACTGGCAGGGCGGCTCGTTCGTGGCGCACTACTACCCCTACTGCGCTACGGGCAGCACCTTTGTGGCCGAGTGCGACCATGCCACCTGGCTGAAGTTCGGCATGGAGGCCATGGCAAACGAGGAACGCCAGCAGCTCTTCGAGCGTGTGTTCGCGCCGGAGCTCGACGGGGAAAAGCTGATCTCGAACAACTCCAGCTGGCGCCAGTTTCCCGTCACGCAGAACCGGCAATGGACCGCTGGCAACTGTGTGCTGATCGGCGATGCGCAAACCAGTGCCCATTTCTCCATCGGCTCGGGCACGCGCATCGCCATGGAGGACGCCATTGCGCTGGCGGAAGCACTGACCGAGGCCACACCGCCCGGCGCGGCCGAGCCCACTGCCTTGCAGCGCCTGCAGCGCTTTGTGGAGAAGCGCGGACCCGAGAAGGCCAAGCTGCTCGCGGCCTCGCGCAAGTCCTACCTCTGGTACGAGAACGTCGGCGAGTGGATGCGGCGCTATGCTCCGTATGAATTCATCCACGCCTTCATGACGCGCACCGGGCGCATGAGCGACCAGCGGCTGGCCGAGCAGTACCCGGAGCTGTTCGCGCAGTTCGCGCGCGCCGGTGTGCTCGGGGACAAAACCGCCAGCCGTGAGGAAAGCGAGCAGCCAGCATGAGCGCCACCCACGAAGTGGCCAGCGCGGGGGCAAGAGCCGCCAGCTACGAAGCCCTGGTCTCGCGCGAGCCCTTCGTGGTGAGAAAGCGCGTGCGCTGGGCCGATTGCGACCCCGCCGGCGTGGTCTACACCGGCAAGTTCACCGAATACCTGCTGATCGCGGTGAACTACCTGTTCGACGAACTCGGCCAGGGCAACTACGCGCAGTGGCTGAAGACGCTGCAGCTGGACACGCCCTGCAAGGGCATGGACCTGGAGTTCCACGGCGCGCTGTGGCCCGAAGACGAGTTCGACATGCATTGCGGCATTTCGCAGCTGCGCCAGCACAGCTTCGACATCCGCGTCGAGGCGGTGCAGCAGGGCGGCCGCCGCGTGTTCACCGGCCGCTTCTCCCCGATCTGCATCAGCCGCGAGGTGCGGCGGCGCGTGCCGATCCCCGAGCAGATGCTGCAGGCCCTGCAGCGCTTCAGCCTGCCGACCCCTCCCATTTCCAAGGATTCTTCATCATGAGCCCATTGCTGCGAATCGGTCAGATTGTCCCCAGCTCCAATACCACGATGGAAACGGAAGTGCCGGCCATCTTGCGCGCGCGCGAAGCACTCTACCCGGAGCGCTTCACTTTCCACGGCTCGCGCATGCGCATGCACAAGGTCACGCCCGAGGAGCTTGCCGCCATGAGCCGCGAAGGCCTGCGCTGCGCGGCCGAGCTCGCCGATGCGCGGGTCGACGTCATGAGCACCGCCTGCCTGGTCGCCATCATGGCGCAGGGCCTGGGCTACCACCGCCAGGTGGAAGAGGATTTGCGCCGCATCGTGGCGCAGAACGGGGCCGAGAGCCGCGTCATGACTTCGGCCGGGGCGCTGATCCACGGGCTGAAGCAGATGGGGGCGAAGAAGGTCTCGCTCATCGCGCCCTACATGAAGCCGCTGACCGACAAGGTCGTCGCCTACATCGAGAACGAAGGCATCGAAGTGATCGACCGGATCTGCTTCGAGATCCCCGACAACCTCGAAGTCGGCCGGCGCGACCCGATGCGCCTGCTCGAAGACGTGAAAGACCTGAACATCGCCAATGCCGATGCGCTCGTGCTGTCGGCCTGCGTGCAGATGCCGTCCTTGCCGGCGATCCAGCTCGCGCAGGACAAGCTCGGCTTGCCGGTCACATCGACCGCCGTATGTACCGCGCGAACGATGCTGGGCCTGCTGGGCCTGCCCGCAGCGATCCCCGGCTTCGGGGCGGCGCTGGCGTGAGGCATCACTGCGGGGAAACTCGACAGGGTCCTTCATCGAAGCTTCGCACTGGGCTGGTTGAGCGATGCCGTACCCGCACTGGGGCGGCGCGGTGGCCGAGCTGCGCGACGCGTCGACTTTCTGCGCTGCTCGGCCGGTCAGCGCTACTCGGCGCTGCGGCTGCAGTGTGTGCACTCGTCAATAGCCGAACGCGGGATCGAACTGATCGGCGGCGCAAGAATTGGTCGGCGGCGACCCGGCCGAGCTCGCCACTGATGGCGGTTCGGTGATCGACCGCGAAGCGTTTGAGGGCATTCAAAACCACCTGAAGCGCCTGAACTCACAAGCAAAACCGCTGTTGGCCCCGGTAGATCGGGCATGATCAGCTATGAATTGGATAGCGCCTGCTGCTTGCCCACGCGAATGCCGCGTGCCCTCCTTCCACGCGCGCGGCCAGCCTTACTCGCCCTTGGTCTCGGCGTGAACGGCGCGGATGTGCGCGAGCAACGCGTCGTTGCTGATGCTTGCCATCGCCGTTAGCCTTTTCGCGCCTGTTGCGCTCGTGGTAGCTTCGTGCCGGCGCCCGCCAGCCGACCATCGCAACCGGCGTTGACCCCGTTGCGCAGCGTCTGCTCAGCGATCCCAAGTATCTTCGATATTGCCGTCGGGCTCTGTCCGCGCTTGACCGTGCGAACCGCCTCGAGCTTGAACTCGAGCGTGTAACGCGCCCTTGAACTCTTCGCCATTGACGCCCTACTTGCTTCGATCGGATCACCTCAGCAAGGCATGCGGTTTTCAGGGGCAACCTCAGACTGCGCATCTGCTGTCGTGCCGTGGCAGGATTTGCAACCTCTGTGGCTGGCATGAATCCGGCCGTCCGTCTATGCTTGAAGGCCTAATCCTGGTTTCTCAAACCACCGGCCTTCATGGAGACAGACATGACGCAAACCCCCTCGGCCTCTACCGGCCTGAGCCTGGCCTGCGGCGCCACCGAGGTGCCGCTGATCGAGCAGACCCTGGGTGACTTCTTCGACGCGATGGTCGAGCGCCAGCCCGGCCATGAGGCCCTGGTCAGTGCCCACCAGCAGCTGCGTTACAGCTACCGCGAGCTGCAGGCCGAGGCCAACCGGCTGGCCAGCGCGCTGCTGAAGCTGGGCCTGGCCAGCGGCGACCGCATCGGCATCTGGTCGCACAACAATGCGCAATGGCTGCTGATGCAGCTGGCCACGGCCAAGGTCGGGCTGATCCTGGTCAACATCAATCCGGCCTACCGTGTGGCCGAGCTCGAATATGCGCTCAACAAGGTGGGCTGCAAGGCGCTGGTGACCATGGCGCGCTTCAAGACCAGCGACTACCTGGCCATGCTGCGCGAGCTGGCGCCCGAGCTTGCCACGGCCGCGCCCGGCGGCCTGCAGGCTGCGCGCCTGCCGCAGCTGCGCACCGTGGCCTGGATCGACCAGCCGGGCGAGGGCGAGGAGCAGGCCGGACTCATGCGCTTCTCCACGCTGCTCGCCAGCGGCGACCCGGACGATCCGCGGCTGGCCGAGTTGGGCCGCGTGCTCAAGGCCAGCGACCCGATCAACATCCAGTTCACCAGCGGCACGACCGGCTTTCCCAAGGGCGCGACGCTGACGCACCGCAACATCCTGAACAACGGCTTCTTCATCGGCGAGGCCATGAAGCTCACGCCGGCCGATCGCCTGTGCATTCCGGTGCCGCTGTACCACTGCTTCGGCATGGTGCTGGGCAATCTGGCCTGCCTGACGCATGGCGCGACCATCGTCTACCCGAACGACGGCTTCGACCCGCTGACCGTGCTGCAAACCGTGCAGCATGAAAAATGCACGGGCCTGCATGGCGTGCCGACGATGTTCATCGCCGAGCTCGACCATCCGCGCTTCAAGGAGTTCGACCTGTCGACGCTGCGCACCGGCATCATGGCCGGCTCGCCCTGCCCGATCGAGGTCATGAAGCGCGTGGTCGGCGAGATGCATCTGTCCGAAATCACGATCGCCTACGGCATGACCGAGACCAGCCCGGTCAGCTGCCAGAGTTCGACCGACACGCCGCTGGAAAAACGCGTGTCCACCGTGGGCCTGGTGCAGCCGCATCTGGAGGTCAAGATCGTCGACCCCGAGAGCGGCGAGATCGTCGCGCCCGGGGTCTCGGGCGAGCTGTGCACGCGCGGCTATTCGGTCATGCACGGTTACTGGGAAGACGAGGCCAAGACGGCTGAAGCCATCGATGAGCAAGGCTGGATGCACACCGGCGACCTCGCGACCATGGACGAACAGGGCTATGTGAACATCGTCGGCCGCATCAAGGACATGGTGATCCGCGGCGGCGAGAACATCTACCCGCGCGAGATCGAGGAATTCCTCTACCGCCATCCCAAGGTCCAGGACGTGCAGGTGGTGGGCGTGCCCGACCAGAAATACGGCGAGGAGCTCTGCGCCTGGATCGTGGTGCGGCCCGGCGAGTCCTTGAGCGAAGACGAGCTGCGCGCCTTCTGCCAGGGCCAGATCGCGCACTACAAGGTGCCGCGCTACATCCGCTTTGTGACGGAGTTTCCGATGACCGTGACAGGCAAGATCCAGAAGTTCAAAATCCGCGATGCCATGAAAGACCAGCTCGGGCTGGAAGAACAGAAAACCGCCTGAAAGAGACAAGCCGAATGACGACGCTCGAAACCCAACTCAACGCCCGCTCTGCCGACTTTCAGGCCAACGCCGCCGCGATGCGCGCGCTGGTCGACGACCTCAACGCCCAGCTCGCCAAAGCCGCTGCCGGCGGTGGCGATGCCGCCCGCGCCAAGCACCAGGCGCGCGGCAAGCTGTTGCCGCGCGAGCGCGTGCAGATGCTGCTGGACCCCGGCACGCCGTTTCTGGAGCTGGCGCCGCTGGCGGCCCATGGCATGTACCACGGCGATGCGCCCTGCGCCGGCGTGATCGCGGGCATAGGCCGTGTCAGTGGCGTGGACTGCATGATTGTGTGCAACGACGCCACCGTCAAAGGCGGCACCTACTATCCGGTCACGGTGAAGAAGCACCTGCGGGCCCAGGAGGTGGCGCAGCAAAACCGCCTGCCCTGCATTTACCTGGTCGACTCGGGCGGCGCGAACCTGCCGAACCAGGACGAGGTGTTCCCGGATCGCGACCACTTCGGCCGCATCTTCTTCAACCAGGCCAATATGAGCGCCCAGGGCATTGCGCAGATCGCCGTGGTCATGGGCAGCTGCACGGCCGGCGGCGCCTATGTGCCGGCCATGAGCGACGAGAGCATCATCGTCAAGAACCAGGGAACGATTTTCCTGGGCGGCCCGCCGCTGGTCAAAGCCGCGACCGGCGAAGTGGTCACGGCCGAGGATTTAGGGGGAGGCGATGTGCACACGCGGCTTTCCGGCGTGGCCGACCATCTGGCGCAGAACGACCTGCATGCGCTGGCCCTGGCGCGCTCGGCGGTCAAGAACCTCAATGCCAAAAAGGCTCCTGACCTTGCCGTGCGGGTGCCGGTTGCTCCTAAATTTGTAGCAGAAGAACTCTACGGCGTGATTCCGACCGACACGCGCAAGCCGTTCGACGTGCGCGAAATCATCGCCCGTATCGTCGACGGCAGCGAGTTCGACGAGTTCAAGGCGCGCTATGGCACGACCCTGGTCTGCGGCTTCGCCCATGTCGAAGGCATGCCGGTGGGCATCGTCGCGAACAACGGCATCTTGTTCAGCGAATCGGCGCTCAAGGGCGCGCACTTCATCGAGCTGTGCTGCCAGCGCAAGATCCCGCTGGTGTTCCTGCAGAACATCACGGGCTTCATGGTCGGGCGCAAGTACGAAAACGAAGGCATCGCGCGCAACGGCGCCAAGATGGTCACGGCCGTGGCCACGGCCGGTGTTCCTAAGTTCACCATCATCATCGGCGGCAGCTTCGGCGCCGGCAACTACGGCATGTGCGGCCGCGCCTACTCGCCGCGCTTCCTCTGGATGTGGCCCAATGCGCGCATTTCGGTGATGGGCGGCGAACAGGCCGCCGGCGTGCTGGCCACGGTCAAGCGCGACGGCATCGAGGCCAAGGGCGGGACCTGGTCGCCCGAGGAAGAAGAGGCTTTCAAGGCGCCGATCCGCCAGCAGTACGAACACCAGGGCCATCCCTACTACGCGACGGCGCGCCTGTGGGACGATGGGGTGATCGACCCGGCCGACACGCGTCGTGTGCTGGCCCTGGGATTGAGCGCATCGCTGAACGCGCCGATTCCCGAAACCAGGTTCGGCGTGTTCCGGATGTAAGCCATGGCCAATCTGCAGATCACACAGAACGGGTTCATCGCGACCCTCACGCTGAATCGCCCCGAGGTTCGCAACGCCTTCAACGACGAGGTGATTGCCGAACTCACGCAGGCCTTTCGCGAGCTCGGTGCGCGCGACGATCTGCGCTGCATCGTGCTGGCCGCCAGCGGCCCGGCGTTTTGCGCCGGGGCCGACCTGAACTGGATGCGCCGCATGGCCGACTACACGCGCGACGAGAACCTGGCCGATGCCGGGGCGCTGGCCGAGATGCTGCGACTGATCTACGAATGTCCGAAGCCGACCGTAGCGCGCATCCAGGGCGATGTGTTTGCCGGTGGCATGGGCCTGGTCGCGGCCTGCGATATCGCGCTCAGCGTGGACAGCGCCCACTACTGCCTCAGCGAAGTCAAGCTCGGCCTGATTCCCGCCACCATCAGTCCCTATGTGATCCGGGCCATGGGCGCGCGCGCCGCACACCGCTATTTCCTGACGGCCGAGCGGTTTTCGGCGGCCGAGGCGTTGCGCATCGGCTTGGTCCACGAGGTGGTGACGGCCGAGGCGCTCGACGCCAAGCTCGCAGAGATCACCGAGGCCCTGTGCAGCGCGGGCCCGGCGGCCGTGAAGGCCTGCAAGAAGCTGGTGCAGGATGTCGCGCAGCGCGAGATCGATGCCGCTTTGATCGCTCGGACGGTCGAGGGCATCGCCGACATCCGCGCCAGCGCCGAAGGCAAGGAGGGTGTTCAGTCCTTCCTGCAAAAACGCAAGCCCGGCTGGCTCGCCACCGCCTGACGCTGTACACCATGGACCACTGGACCCGCCTCATGGACACGCCCCAGCTGCTGGCCCTGGCCGCAGCCCTGGGCTGGGCCAGCGGTTTGCGGTTGTACGCGGTGCTGTTCCTCACGGGCGCGGCCGGCTTCATGGGCTGGATCGATCTGCCGCCGGGCCTGCAGCTGCTGCAGCACCCGGCCGCGCTCGCGGCCAGCGGCTTCATGTGCTTCGTCGAATTTTTTGCCGACAAGATTCCTCTGGTCGACACGCTCTGGGACCTGGTGCATACCGTGATCCGCATCCCCGCAGGCGCGGCCCTGGCCGCCGGCGCTCTGGGCGCCGATGGCGCCACGGCCGCCTGGGTGGCGGCGCTGCTGGGCGGCACGCTGGCGGCCACGGCCCATGCCACCAAAATGACCACGCGGGCCGCCGTCAACACCTCGCCCGAGCCGTTCTCGAACATCCTGGTGTCGCTGTTCGAGGATGGCCTGGTGGTCGGCACGCTGTGGCTCGCGACCCATCATCCGGTGATCTTCGGCATCGCGCTGTGCCTGGCGTTGGTGCTCATGGTCGCGCTGCTGGCCGTGCTGTTCAGGTTTCTTCAAGCGGTGATCGGCAAGATCGCCCGATTTCTCTCTGGCGCCAAGGCGCCGCAAGGAACATAAATGTTCAACAAAATCCTCATTGCCAATAGAGGCGACCAGCGGCGAAGCCGCGCAGCGCCGAAGGTAAATTGCATGGCATGCGCAGCGTGCGCAGGCGATTTCGACGCGGGAGTCCAAGATGTTTAGCAAGATACTGATCGCCAACCGCGGCGAAATCGCCTGCCGTGTTGCAGCCACCGCCAAGCGCATGGCCATCAAGACGGTCGCCGTGTACTCCGATGCCGACACCCACGCCAAGCATGTGAGCGTGTGCGACGAGGCCGTTCACATCGGCGGCAGCGCGCCCAAGGAAAGCTATCTGCGCTGGGAAAAAATCATCGAGGCCGCCAAGGCGACCGGTGCCCAGGCCATCCATCCCGGTTACGGCTTTCTGTCCGAGAACGTGGAGTTTGCGCAGGCCTGCGCCGACGCCGGCCTGGTCTTCATCGGCCCGCCGCCCTCGGCGATCAAGGACATGGGCCTCAAAGCCGAGTCCAAGCAGCTGATGGAAAAGGCCGGCGTGCCGCTGGTGCCCGGCTACCACGGCGCGGACCAGGACCCGGTGCTGCTCAGGCATGAGGCCGACCGCATCGGCTACCCGGTGCTGATCAAGGCCAGCGCCGGCGGCGGCGGCAAGGGCATGCGCGCGGTCGACAAGGGCGAGGACTTCGACGCCGCGCTTGCTTCGTGCAAGCGCGAGGCCATCAACAGCTTCGGCGACGACGCCGTGCTGATCGAGAAATATATGCAGCGTCCGCGCCACATCGAAATCCAGGTGTTCGGCGATACGCACGGCAACTATGTCTACCTGTTCGAGCGCGACTGCTCGGTGCAGCGGCGCCACCAGAAGGTGCTCGAAGAGGCGCCGGCGCCGGGCATGACGGCCGAGATGCGTCAGCAGATGGGCCTGGCCGCCGTGGCTGCGGCGCGCGCCGTGCACTATGTGGGCGCGGGCACGGTCGAGTTCATCGTCGAGCAGCGAGACGGTGGCGCGCCGAGCGCCGCGCCGGGCCGCCCCAAGCAAGCGAGCACCCGCTCGGGGGGCAGCGAGGCAACGCCGAGCGTGGGGGCTCACATGTCTTTCTTCTTCATGGAAATGAACACTCGGCTGCAGGTCGAGCATCCGGTGACCGAGGCGATCACCGGACAGGACCTCGTCGAATGGCAGCTGCGCGTGGCCGCCGGCGAGCCTCTGCCGCTCTCGCAGGACCAGCTGAAGATCCACGGCCACGCGATCGAGGCCCGCATCTGCGCGGAAAACCCGGACAACAACTTCCTGCCCGCCACCGGCACGCTGCAGGTGTACCGCAAGCCGGCTTGTGCGAGCTTCGAGCGCGCCGCGGTGCGTGTGGACGACGGCGTGCGCGAGGGCGACGCGATTTCGCCGTTTTACGATTCGATGGTCGCCAAGCTCATCGTGCATGGAAACACGCGCGAGCAGGCCCTGGCGCGGCTGGACAAGGCGCTGGCGCAAACCCGCATCGTCGGGCTCAACACCAATGTGCAGTTCCTGCGCCATGTGCTGCAAACCCGCTCATTCGCCCAGGCCGATCTGGACACGGCGCTGATCCAGCGCGAGCAGGCCGGGCTGTTCCAGCAGGAAAAGCTGGGCCTGCCGCTGGCGGCGGCCGCTGCGATTGCCCGCACGCTGTTCGAGGAAAAGGCCGACGAGAACGCAGACCCCTTTAGCCGGCGTGACGGCTGGCGCTCCCATGGTCTCACGCTACGGCGCTTCGAGTTTGAATTCCGTGGCGAGGCCGTCAAAGCCCAGCTGAGCTGCCTGCATGACGGCGCCCTGCATCTGGCCGTGGGTGGCCAGTCGGGCCCGCTGAGCTTTACCGGCACGGCGCAAGAGATGGACCTGCAGTTTGCCGGGCAGCGGATCGCCGTCCAGACCTACCGCCAGGGCGAGCTGGTCCATGTGTTTGCGGCGCAGGGCGCGACTCAGATCCTGGAGATCGACCTGCTGGCGCATGCCGGCGAGACCCATGCCGAAGGCGGTCGGCTCACGGCGCCCATGCCGGGCAAGGTCGTGTCGTTTGCCGTCAAGGCCGGCGACCAGGTCAGCAAGGGCCAGGCGCTGGCCGTGATGGAGGCGATGAAGATGGAGCACACGATCGCCGCCCCGGCCGACGGCGTGGTGCAGGAACTGCTGTACGCGCCCGGTGACCAGGTCAGCGAAGGGGCCGAGTTGCTCAAGCTCGCCGCCTGAGCCCCGGAGGCTGCCATGCGCATCAGCTTTTGCTGCACCGACACCAAAGCCGAGCCCTGGCTGCAAGGCCTGCGCGCGGCCCTGCCGCAGGCCCAGGTGGAGCTGTGGACCCCCGGCGCCGCGCCGGCCGACCATGCCGTGGTCTGGTCGCCGCCCCAGCAGTTTCTCGACGAACAGCCGCAGCTCAAGGCCATCTTCAACATCGGCGCCGGTGTCGATGCGCTGATGAAGCTGCGC
>JBOHHM010000183.1:0-11518 GCA_050725495.1 Burkholderiaceae bacterium
ACCCTAACCCTCCCCCAGCGGGGGAGGGAACAAGAACTACACGCCGACCTGACCAACGCCTACACTCCCAGCTTCGGCCTGATGGGCCATGAGTCGCTGATCATGCAGCAGTCGGACATCGGCGCGATTGCCGACAGCATCAAGGACTGCCTGCGCTGCGGCAAGTGCAAACCGGTCTGCGCCACCCATGTGCCGCGCGCCAACCTGCTGTACAGCCCGCGCAACAAGATCCTCGCGACCTCGCTGCTGATCGAAGCCTTCCTGTATGAAGAGCAGACGCGCCGCGGCGTCTCGATCAAGCACTGGGAGGAATTCGAGGATGTGGCCGACCACTGCACGGTCTGCCACAAATGCCTCTCGCCCTGTCCGGTCGACATCGACTTCGGCGATGTGTCGATGAACATGCGCAACCTGTTGCGCAAAATGGGACAGAAGTCCTTCCGCCCCGGCAACGCGGCGGCCATGTTCTTCCTGAACGCGACCAACCCGGAGACCATCAAGCTGATGCGCTCGGCCATGGTCGATGTGGGCTTCAAGGCCCAGCGGCTGGCCAACGACCTGCTGCGCGGCCTGGCGAAATCGCAGACCGCCAAGCCGCCGGCCACCGTGGGCAAGGCGCCGGTGAAGGAGCAGGTGATCCACTTCATCAACAAGAAGATGCCCGGGGGCCTGCCGAAGAAAACGGCGCGCGCCCTGCTCGACATCGAGGACAAGGACTACGTGCCCATCATCCGCAACCCGAAGGCGACCACCGCGGAGACGGAAGCGGTGTTCTACTTCCCCGGCTGCGGCTCGGAGCGGTTGTTTTCGCAGGTGGGCCTGGCCACGCAGGCCATGCTCTGGCATGCCGGCGTGCAAACCGTGCTGCCGCCAGGTTACCTGTGTTGCGGCTACCCGCAGCGCGGCTCGGGCCAGTATGACAAGGCCGAGAAAATCATCACCGACAACCGCGTGCTGTTCCACCGCGTGGCCAACACGCTGAACTATCTGGACATCAAGACCGTGGTGGTGAGCTGCGGCACCTGCTACGACCAGCTGCAGGGCTACGAGTTCGACAAGATCTTCCCCGGCTCGCGCATCATCGACATCCACGAGTACCTGCTGGAAAAGGGAATCACGTTACGTGATTCCCTTTCGGCGGAGGCTAACTTCAGCGAAGCTGAAGTTAAGCGAAGCGGCCGGAGCCAAAAGGGCACCACCGCCTACCTCTATCACGACCCCTGCCACAGCCCGATGAAGCTGCAGGAGCCGATGAAGACGGTCAAGGCCCTGGTCGGCGACAACGTGCTCAAGAGCGAGCGTTGCTGCGGCGAATCGGGCTTGCTGGGCGTGAGCCGGCCCGACATCGCGACGCAGGTGCGTTTTCGCAAGGAGGAGGAGCTGCGCAAGGGCGAGGCCGCGCTGCGCGAATCGGGACAGGTGGGCGCGAACGAAAACGTCAAGATCCTGACCAGCTGCCCCAGCTGCCTGCAGGGCCTGTCGCGCTACGGCAATGATTTGCAGAACGGCCTGCTCGAAGCCGACTACATCGTGGTCGAGATGGCCAACCAGATTCTGGGTGAGCAGTGGATGCCCGCCTATGTGGAAGCCGCCAATGCCGGTGGCATTGAGCGTGTTCTGGTGTGAGTCGTGAAGCTCGCAGGCTGTGCGCTCTGTGAGTCGGCCGGCGGGGCGACCGTTTTTCAGGGCGCGAAGTTTCGCGTGATCCGCGCCGACGAAGCGGGTTTCCCGGCGTTTTATCGCCTGGTCTGGAGCGAGCATGTGGCCGAGTTCTCGGACCTGCCGTCCCACGACCGGCTGCTGTGCATGGAGGCCGTGGCGCTGATCGAGCAGGCATTGCGCGAGCAGCTGCAACCCACCAAGGTCAACCTCGCGACGCTGGGCAATGTGGTGCCGCACCTGCATTGGCATGTGATCGCGCGCTTTGACTGGGACAGCCACTTTCCGGCTCCGGTCTGGGCGCAGGCTGTGCGCCAGAGCCCGCCCGAGCGGCTGACGGCGCTGCGGGCCCGTCTGGCGGCGCTGGATCAGGACATCGAGCGCCGCCTCGGCGGTTTGGCTGCCGCCGAGCCCTTGTGACAACTTTCGATTTTGAACAGGTCATCCACCATGGCAGGTTTGCGAGCAGGGGGGCCGACGCCCCAGTCCTTGACGGTCCACAGCCAGTCCCGGGTGCTGGAGGTGGTGTTTTCCGATGGCGCCGCGTTCCGGATCCCGTTTGAGCTGATGCGCGTGTACTCGCCGTCGGCCGAAGTCCAGGGCCATGGTCCGGGTCAGGAAATCCTGCAGACCGGCAAGCGCAACGTGGAGCTCGAGACGCTGGAGCCCGTGGGCAACTACGCCGTGCAGCCCACTTTTTCGGATGGGCACAACACCGGCATTTTTTCCTGGGACTACCTCTACTTTCTGGGCTCCCAGCAGGACAAGCTCTGGGCCGACTACGCGGCGCGCCTCGCGGCAGCCGGCCTGGAGCGTGACGCACCCATGCCCGAGAAGCCCGGTCATGCCTGCGGCAGCCATTAGGCCGCATCCTCGTTACGTTTGCGCACCATTGCGGTAACTATCGATTTGATAGCAAATAACGCCATTTTTGTGCGGACTAGCGCCTGATTTTCATTAAAATCGCGACAAATTCCCCGATGTGGTGCGGGGTTGTCCGCGCCCCCGCGCCCTTTCCCCTCTAGCATTGCCAGCATGACGACAACGCATTTCGGTTTTCAATCGGTCGACGAGAACGACAAGGCCCGCCGCGTGCGCGGCGTGTTTGACTCGGTCGCGCCCAACTACGACCTGATGAACGACCTGATGTCCATGGGCCTGCACCGGGCCTGGAAGGCCTACACCGTGATGCTGGCTGACGTTCGCGAGGGCTATGAGGTGCTCGATATCGCGGGCGGCACCGGCGACCTGGCCCTGGCGTTTTCCAAAAAGGTGGGCAAGACAGGGCGCGTGGTGCACACCGACATCAATGCTGCCATGCTCAGCACGGGTCGCGACCGCCTGCTGGACGCCGGCGTGGCCCTGCCCACGGCGGTTTGCGATGCGGAACAGCTGCCGTTTCCGAGCAACCATTTCGACGTGGTGAGCGTGGCCTTCGGCCTGCGCAACATGACGCACAAGGACGCGGCGCTGGCCGAGATGTGCCGCGTGCTCAAGCCCGGCGGCAAGCTGCTGGTGCTGGAGTTCTCCAAGGTGGCGCGGCCGCTGGAGAAGGCCTACGACTGGTATTCGTTCAAGGTGCTGCCGCGCCTGGGCAAGCTGGTGGCCGGTGACGATGCGAGCTACCGCTACCTGGCCGAGTCGATCCGCATGCACCCTTCGCAGGAAGAGCTCAAGGCCCTGATGAAGAAAGGTGGTTTCGGCCATGTGGACTATCACAACCTCACGGGCGGGGTGGTGGCATTGCATGTTGGAATCAAGTGTTGATGAGTCAGAAATAACGGAGAAGTGACATGAAGTTCTGGTCTTTGGTTTTGGTGGGCTTTCTCGCGCTGGCAAGCCTGGATGCCGATGCGGCCCGGCGCCTGGGCGGCGGCAAGTCAGTTGGCAAGCAGTCGAGCAATGTGACGCAGCGTGAAGCGGCGCCAACGCCTGCGGCGCCCGGCGGGGCCACGCAAAACGCCACCAATGCAGCGGCCAAGCCGGCCCCGGCGCAAAACCCCGCCCCGGCGGCAGCGGCTGCGCAGCCGAAAAAACCCTGGGGCGCCATGCTCGGCGGCCTGGCCGCCGGCCTGGGCCTGGCCTGGCTGGCCCATTCGCTGGGGCTGGGCGAGGCCTTCGGCCAGTTTTTGCTGATTGGCTTGCTGGTCCTGGTGGTCATGGGGGTCATCGGCATGGTGATGCGTTCGCGAAAATCGCAGTCAGCCAGCTCCGGCAGCCCGTTCGCTTTTCAGGGCGCGGGTGGGGCGCCTGTGGCCGTCACGCCGCGCGAGTACAGCCCCAACAATGTGGGCAATGACGCCTCGGCCAGGCCCTGGGAGCGCAACACCGCAGCGTTCGATCCGGCCCGGCCGCACGACAGCAGCGCCCGTCCGCACGACGCCGGCGTGGTCATTGGCTCGGCCCTGGCCGGCTCCCAGTCCTGGGACATCCCGGCTGGCTTTGACACCGCCGGTTTCCTGGCGGCGGCCAAGCGCAACTTCGTGACGTTGCAAGACGCCTGGGACCGCTCCGACCTTACTTCCCTGCACTCCATGATGACCGACGCCATGGTGGGCGAAATCAAGACCCAGCTGGCCGAACGCGAAGCTCATCTCGACGGTCAGCCCAACAAGACCGATGTGGTCATGCTCGAAGCCCAGCTGCTGGGCATCGAGGATCTGGGCGATGACTACATGACCAGCGTGGAGTTCTCGGGCATGATCCGCGAGGAACCTTCGGCGGGCCCGAGCCCGTTCCGCGAAGTCTGGAACATGACCAAGCCCAAGAATGGGGCCACTGGCTGGCTGGTCGCGGGGGTACAGGCCCTGCAGTAGCGAACCGGGCCTGCAAGGCCAGCGCAGGTCGTGCCAAACGCAGGGCACGACGACTTTCAGGGAATAATCGGGGACTATGGCAACACAGTCCCCTTTTTCCTTTCTGGACGGTTTTTTCGAGAAACTGGGGGGTGGTCTGCCGCCCTGGCTGGTCGATGAGCTGCAACACCGTGCCGTGCTGTTCCTCAATCACGTGCTGATGCAGGAACAAGAGGCCACCAGCCGCCTGGTGCGGCAAAACGGCCGCGTGGTCCTGGCTCAATGGCGTGCCTTCACCGTCAAGCTGGTGGTGACGCCGGCCGGCCTGTTCGATGTGGCGCCCGCGCATGCCACGCCTGACCTGACCCTGGCCCTGACCGAGGAGTCGCCGGCGGAACTGGCCCAGTCAGCTGTGCGCGGCGACAAGCCGGCCTTGCGGATCGAGGGCGATGTCCAGTTCGCGTCGGAGATCCATTGGCTGGTCGATCATGTGCGCTGGGATGCGGAGGAAGACCTGTCGCGCCTGATCGGTGATGCACCGGCCCATGCCCTGGGCCTGGCGGTGCAGCGCATGGTGGGGGGGCTGCGCCGTTTTGTCGCTGCGCGTTCGGGTGCGAACCCGGGCTTGAAAGCATGAGGCGCTTGTTTCGCGGCATCTCCATCGTTTTGGTGATGCTGCGCTATGGTCTGGATGAACTGGTGCTCAGCAGTTTCCAGCATCCCGGGCTGCGGGCATTGGCCCGCATCGTCGCGCTGGGGCGCAAGCTGAATGCCCCGCGCGGCCAGCGCCTGCGGGAGGCGCTGGAGCGCCTGGGGCCGATTTTCGTCAAGTTTGGCCAGGTGCTCTCGACCCGGCGCGACCTGCTGCCGGCCGACATCGCTGACGAGCTCGCGCGGCTGCAGGACCGCGTGCCGCCGTTCGACCCGGCCATCGCGGTGGCCACCATCGAGCGTTCGTTTCGCAAGCCGCTGGGCGAGATCTTCGCCAGCTTCGAGCGCGAGCCGGTGGCCAGTGCCTCGATCGCGCAAGTCCATTTTGCCGTGCTCAAGGAGCGCCATGGCCATGAGCGCGAAGTCGCCGTCAAGGTGCTGCGCCCCGGCATGCTGCCGGTGATCGAGAAGGACCTGAGCCTGATGCGCATGATGGCGCATTGGGTCGAGGCCTTGTCGGCCGATGGCAAGCGCCTGAAGCCGCGCGAGGTGGTGGCCGAGTTCGACAAATACCTGCACGACGAGCTCGACCTGGTGCGCGAAGCGTCAAGTGCCGCGCAGCTGCGCCGCAACATGGAAGGCCTTGGCCTGGTGCAGATCCCGGAGATGATCTGGGACTACTGCATGCCCGATGTGCTGGTAATGGAGCGCATGAACGGCGTGCCCATCAGCCAGCTGGAGCGGCTGCGCGCGGCGGGGGTCGACATCCGCAAGCTCGCACGCGACGGCGTCACGATTTTCTTCACCCAGGTGTTCCGTGACGGCTTTTTCCACGCGGACATGCACCCCGGCAATATCCAGGTCAGCCTCGAACCGGCCACGTTCGGGCGCTATATCGCGCTGGACTTCGGCATCGTCGGCACCCTGACTGAGTACGACAAGGAGTACCTGGCGCAGAACTTCACGGCCTTCTTCCGGCGTGACTACAAGCGGGTGGCCGAGCTGCACATCGAATCGGGCTGGGTGCCGGCCAGCACGCGCGTGGACGAGCTGGAGTCGGCCATCCGCAGCGTCTGCGAGCCCTACTTCGACCGGCCCTTGAAGGAAATCTCGCTGGGCATGGTGCTGCTGCGCCTGTTCCAGACTTCCCGCCGTTTCCAGGTGGAAATCCAGCCCCAGCTCGTGCTGCTGCAAAAAACCCTGCTCAATATCGAGGGCCTGGGCCGCCAGCTTGATCCCGAGCTCGATCTCTGGAGCACGGCCAAGCCCTTTCTGGAGAAGTGGATGGTGGAGCAGCTGGGGCCGAAGAAGTTCATCGGCCAGCTCAAGAGCGAGGCGCCATATTTCGCCAAACTGCTGCCCGAGCTGCCCCGGCTGCTGCACGACTACCTCAAGCAGCGGCCGTCGGACGCCCGGCGCCAGGATCTGGAGGCGTTGCTGGCCGAACAAAGGCGCACCAACCGGTTGCTGCAAGGGCTGGTCTACGGCGGCATTGGCTTTGCATTGGGCCTGATCGCGATGCAGTTTTTGATTCGAATCCGGCTTTTTTAGCCTATCTTTTTCGCATAATGCCGTCCACGTTGAGGAGTGAGCCGTGTTATTGACCCTGGTCATTGTTTATTTGCTGATCACCATCGCCATCGGTGTGTATGCGGCCACGCGTGTCAAGAATACGGCGGATTACGCGGTTGCCGGCCGCAACCTACCGCTGGTGATGATCGTGACCACCACCTTTGCCACCTGGTTCGGCTCGGAGACGGTGCTGGGCGTGTCGGCCCGCTTCGTGTCGGGCGGGTTCGGCGCGGTGGTCGAAGACCCGTTCGGCGCCTCCATGTGCCTGGTCCTGGTGGGCCTGTTCTTCGCCTACAGGCTCTACCAGAAGAACCTGATCACGCTGGGCGACTACTACCGGCAGCGCTACGGCAAAAGCGTCGAGGTGATCTGCTCGGCCATCATCATCATCAGCTACCTGGGCTGGGTCGCGGCGCAGATCACGGCGCTGGGGCTGGTATTCAACCTGCTGACGCAGGGCGCGGTTTCCATGTCGGTCGGCATGGTGATTGGCACCACGGTGGTTCTGGTCTACACGCTGTACGGCGGCATGTGGTCCGTGGCGCTGACCGATTTTGTGCAGATGATCGTGATTGCGGTGGGCCTGATCGCCATCGCCTGGTTTGCCGCCGATCTGGCCGGTGGCGCCGGCAAGGTCATTGACTACGCGGCCCGCGAAGGCAAGTTCCAGTTCTTCCCGACCGGCGGGCTCCGGGAGTGGATTTTCTTTTTCGCCGCCGCGATCACGATGATGCTGGGCTCGATTCCGCAGCAGGACGTGTTCCAGCGTGTGATGTCGGCCAAGGACGCCAAGACCGCCGTTCGCGGTCCGGTCATCGGCGGCACCCTGTACTTCCTGTTTGCGCTGATTCCCATGTTTGTGGTGACCGCCGCTGTGCTGGTCATGCCGGATGCGGCCAAGGCGATGCTGGCCAGCGACCCGCAGAAGATCCTTCCCACGCTGGTGATGGAGAAGATGCCGGTCGTCCTGCAGGTCGCTTTCTTCGGTGCGCTGCTGTCGGCCATCATGTCCACCGCGTCGGCCACGCTGCTGGCCCCGAGCACCACGTTTGTCGAGAACATCGTGCACAACATCCGGCCCGGCATGAGTGATGCGGCCACGCTCAAAGCCATGCGGATTTCGGTGATCCTGTTCACGGCCTGCGTTCTGTCCTACGCCATCGTGATGCAGGGCAGCTCGATCTACGATCTGGTGTCGGGCGCCTATCAGGTGCCGCTGGTCGGTGCCTTCGTGCCGCTGGTCTTCGGCCTGTACTGGAAACGAGCTACCACCCAGGGTGCGCTGGCTGCGGTGGTTCTGGGCATGGGCACCTGGCTGTTGTTTGTCACCACGCCCGAATGGTCCGCAGCGTTCCCGCAGCAGCTGGCGGGCGTCCTGGCGGCGCTGGCTGGCATGCTTGGCGGTTCGCTGCTGCCGCAGTTCCTGACGGACCACAGGGGCCAGGTGCACCATTACCAGGGCAGTCCGCAGATCTAAGGCGCGGCCACCCGGCGTGGCGGGGGTGCAGGGGCTGGGCTGGGGCTGGAAATTCCGGCTGCCGCTTATAATTAAAAGTTTTGCACACTTCATTCGCCTTTAGAGCCATGCCCATCTACGCCTACAAATGCGAGTCCTGCGGCCTAGCCAAGGACGTTTTACAAAAAATCTCCGATGCGCCTCTGACCGACTGCCCCCATTGCGGCGCTCCGGCTTTCAAGAAACAGCTGACCGCGGCCGGTTTCCAGCTCAAGGGCTCGGGCTGGTATGTCACCGATTTCCGGGGCGGCAGTGCGTCCAGCGGGACCAGTGCGCCGGCGACCGAGTCCAAGACTGACTCCCCAGCCGATGGCAAACCGTCCGATGCGGTGTCCAGTGCGGCCCCCAGCGAGGCAGCGCCTGCTGCATCGGCGGGCGGTTGCGGCACATCCTGTGCCTGCCACTGAAAGACCTGGATGGCTGCCTTGAGGAAATGGGTCTTGGCCGGGCTGCTGGTGATTGTTCCGGTGGCCATCACGGTCTGGGTGCTCGAGTGGATTGTCAGCACGCTGGACAAGACCCTGCTCATCCTGCCGGCTGATTGGCAACCCGACAAGCTGCTGGGCTTTCACCTGCCAGGCCTGGGCGTGCTGCTGGCCCTGACCATCTTGCTGGTGGTCGGTGGTACGGCGAGCAATTTTTTCGGCAGGAAGCTGGTCAACTGGTGGCATGCGCTGCTGCACCGCATTCCGGTCGTCCGGTCGATCTACTCGGGCGTCAAGCAGGTGTCGGACACGCTGTTTTCAGAGAACGGCAATGCTTTTCGCAAAGCGGTGCTGGTGCAATGGCCGCGTGAAGGAGCCTGGACCATCGCTTTCGTGACCGGTGTGCCCGGCGGGGACACGGCCAATCACTTGCAGGGTGACTACCTGAGTGTCTATGTGCCGACCACGCCCAACCCGACCGGGGGCTACTTCGTCATGCTCAGGAAGAGCGACTGCATCGAACTCAAGATGAGCGTGGATGACGCGCTCAAGTACATCGTTTCCATGGGCGTCGTCGTTCCCGGCGGCCCGGTCAATTCCAATATCAAGTAATGCGCCCCTGACGGCGCCGGAAATTCCCTATGGCTATGCGTTCCCACTATTGCGGTCTTGTGACCGAGGCCCTGCTGGGCCAAACCGTCACCCTGTGCGGCTGGGTCAACCGCCGCCGCGACCATGGTGGCGTGATCTTCGTCGACCTGCGCGACCGTGAGGGCTATGTGCAGGTGGTCTGCGATCCGGACCGCGCCGAGATGTTCAAGGCCGCTGAAGGCCTGCGCAACGAGTTTTGCGTGCAGATCAAGGGCCTGGTGCGCGCGCGCCCCGAAGGCACGGTCAACGAGCATCTCAAAAGCGGACGGATCGAAGTGCTGTGCCACGAACTGACGGTGCTCAACCCGTCTGTCACGCCGCCGTTCCAGCTCGATGACGACAATCTCTCCGAGACCACGCGTCTCACGCACCGGGTGCTGGATCTGCGCCGCCCCTACATGCAGAACAACCTGATGCTGCGCTACCGCGTGGCCATGGAAGTGCGCAAGTTCCTCGATGCCCACGGCTTCATCGACATCGAAACCCCCATGCTCGGCAAGTCCACGCCCGAGGGCGCGCGCGACTACCTGGTGCCCAGCCGCGTGCATGACGGCATGTTCTTCGCCCTGCCGCAGTCGCCCCAGCTGTTCAAGCAGCTCTTGATGGTGGCCGGCTACGACCGCTACTACCAGATCACCAAGTGCTTCCGCGACGAGGACCTGCGCGCCGACCGCCAGCCCGAGTTCACGCAGATCGATATCGAAACCTCGTTCCTGGGCGAGCAGGACATCCGCGACTTGTTCCAGGGCATGATCACGACGGTGTTCAGGAACACGCTGAATGTCGAACTTGGCGAGTTCCCGGTCATGACCTATGCCGAAGCCATGCACCGCTATGGCTCGGACAAGCCCGACCTGCGCGTCAAGCTCGAATTCACCGAGCTCACCGACGTGATGGCCGATGTGGACTTCAAGGTGTTCTCCGGCGCCGCCACCATGAAGGGCGGCCGCGTCGTGGCCCTGCGCGTGCCGGGCGGCGCCAGGGAGGGCAGCGGCATGAGCCGCGGCGAGATCGACGGCTACGCCGAGTTCGTGAAGATCTATGGCGCCAAAGGCCTGGCCTGGATCAAGGTCAATGAAATCGCCAAGGGCCGCGAAGGATTGCAGTCGCCGATCGTGAAGAACCTGCACGACAGGGCTCTCGACGCCATCCTCGCGCGCACCGGCGCGCAGGACGGCGACCTGCTGTTCTTCGGCGCCGACAAGGCCAAGATCGTCAACGACGCGATCGGCGCCCTGCGCCTCAAGGTCGGCCACAGCGAGTTTGGCAAGAAGAACGGCCTGTTCGAGAAGGCCTGGCGCCCGCTGTGGGTGGTGGACTTTCCGATGTTCGAGTTCGACGAAGAAGCCCAGCGCTACAACGCGGTGCACCACCCCTTCACCGCTCCCAAGGACGGCCACGAGGACTGGATGGACACGGCGCCCGAGAAGTGCGTCTCCAAGGCCTACGACATGGTGCTCAACGGCTGGGAGCTCGGCGGCGGCTCGGTGCGTATCCATCAGGCCGAGGTGCAGAGCAAGGTGTTCGATGCGCTCAAGATCAGCCCCGAAGATGCGCAGGCCAAGTTCGGTTTCCTGCTCGACGCGCTGCAGTACGGCGCCCCGCCGCATGGCGGCCTGGCCTTCGGCCTGGACCGCATCGTGACGCTGATGGCCGGCGCCGAATCGATCCGCGACGTGATCGCCTTCCCCAAAACCCAGCGCGCCCAGGACTTGCTGACACAAGCGCCCAGCTCGGTCGACGAGAAGCAGCTGCGCGAACTGCACATCAGGCTGCGCAATCCGGCTGCGGCCTGATGAGCCTCTTGAAAGAGGCTTGAGGCAGAATCAAAGGGCGCCGCATCGGTGCCCTTTGTTCATGGCCAAGGCTTTCAAAATCCCTGAATCCGTGCTGGTGGTGATCCACACGCCGGCGCTCGACGTGCTGCTGATCCGGCGTGCCGATGCGCTGGACTACTGGCAGTCGGTCACCGGCAGCAAGGACCATGTGGACGAGGATTGGCGGCACACGGCGGTGCGCGAGGTGCTGGAAGAAACGGGCATCGCCTGCGGCCCGGGCACGCCGCTGGCCGCCGGCCTGCGCGACTGGGGGCTGGAGAATGTGTACGACATTTACCCGCAGTGGCGGCACCGCTATGCGCCTGGCGTCACACGCAATACCGAGCGCCTGTTCGGCCTGCGGGTGCCGGCCGGCACGCCGGTCGCGCTCAGTCCGCGCGAGCACACGGCCTACCAGTGGCTGCCCTGGCG
>JBOHHM010000184.1:0-33476 GCA_050725495.1 Burkholderiaceae bacterium
CTGAGTCACAATATACGCTCTTTGTGACATTTTGGCTTCAAGCGCTTGACCCACGGGCGCGAATTGCTATCAAAAAGATACCAGCTGATGAAGGTCTTTCGCGGTTTCCACCATCCCGGCATTGCCCCTGCCTGCGCCCTGACCATAGGCAACTTCGACGGTGTGCACCGGGGCCACCAGGCCATGCTGGCGTTGCTCAGCAATGAGGCCCGGCACCGCGGCGTGCCCAGCTGCGTGATGACCTTCGAGCCCCATCCGCGCGACTATTTCGCCGCCGTGGCGCACAAGGCCGAGTTGGCCCCGGCGCGCATCGCCACGCTGCGCGACAAGCTGACCGAGCTGCACCGCTGTGGCATCGATCAAACCGTGGTCCTGCCCTTTGACGCGCGCCTGGCCTCGCTCACGCCCGAGGCCTTCATCCGTGACGTGCTGGTCCGCGGCCTGGGCACGCAGTACGCGCTGGTCGGCGACGACTTCCGCTTCGGCGCCAAGCGGGCCGGCGACTACGCCATGCTCGACGCCGCCGGCCAGCAGCTGGGCTTTGACGTGGCGCGCATGAACAGCTACGAGGTCCACGGCCTGCGCGTCTCCAGCTCGGCCGTGCGCGAGGCTCTGAACCAGGGCCGCATGGACGATGTGGCTCGATTGCTGGGGCGGCCCTACAGCATCAGCGGCCATGTGGTGCACGGGCGCAAGCTCGGGCGTGACCTCGGTTTTCGCACCGTCAACCTGCGCTTTGCCCACTGGAAGCCCGCGGCCAGCGGCATTTTTGCCGTCATGGTCCATGGGCTGACCGAGCAGGCCCTGCCGGGCGTGGCCAACATGGGCATCCGGCCCTCGCTCGACCCCGACGACGTCAACGGCGGGCGGGTGCTGCTGGAGACCCATTGCCTGGACTGGCCCGCTCACCTGGGCGACGAAGGCGCCTACGGTAAAATCATCCATGTGGAGCTGCTGCACAAACTGCACGACGAACTGAAGTACGACGGTCTGGATGCCCTCACCCAAGGCATCCGCAAGGACTGCGACGACGCACGTGCATACTTCGCCTCCACCCGTCGCCAGACCACGCGCGACCGAATTTGAACGATTTGTCATTGCGGAGCTGATCCGCAATCCGTCTCGCTCCACCCTCCCCCTGGATTCCGGGTCCAGCCCGGAATGACAAGTTCCAAGGCATTGCCATGACCGACAAAACCGACTACCGCAGCACCCTCAACCTGCCCGACACGCCTTTCCCGATGCGCGGCGACCTGCCCAAGCGCGAGCCGGGTTGGGTCAAGGAATGGGACGACCAAGGCCTGTACAAGAAGCTGCGCGCTGCGCGCTGCGGGGCGCCGCGCTTCGTGCTGCACGACGGCCCGCCGTACGCCAACGGCCAGATCCACATGGGCCACGCGGTCAACAAGATCCTCAAGGACATGATCGTCAAGGCCCGCCAGCTCAAGGGCCTGGACGCGCTCTACGTGCCGGGCTGGGACTGCCACGGCCTGCCGATCGAGAACCAGATCGAGAAAACCTTTGGCCGCAACCTGAGCCGCGACGAGGTGCAGGCCAAGAGCCGGGCCTATGCGAGCGAGCAGATCGCCCTGCAGAAGGAGGATTTCAAGCGCCTGGGCGTGCTCGGCGAGTGGGACAACCCCTACCTCACGATGAACCACGGCAACGAGGCCGACGAGATCCGGGCCTTGAAGCGCATCATGGAACGTGGCTTCGTCTACCGCGGCCTCAAGCCCGTTTACTGGTGCTTCGACTGCGGCAGCTCGCTGGCCGAATTCGAGATCGAGTACGCCGACAAGAAGAGCCAGACCCTGGACGTGGGCTTTGAATGTGCCGAGCCGGGCAAGCTCGCAGCGGCGTTCGGGCTGGGGGCGCTGGCCAAGCCCGCCTTCGCCGTGATCTGGACCACCACGGCCTGGACCATCCCCGCCAACCAGGCGCTGAACCTCAATCCCGAGCTAGAGTACGCGCTGGTCGAAACCGAGCGCGGCCTGCTGGTGCTGGCCGCCTCGCTGGTCGACAGATGCCTGGAGCGCTACCAGCTCACGGGCATGGTGCTGGCCACGACCCGCGGCGAGAACCTCGAGCGGATCAACTTCAAGCACCCGCTGCACGACGTGCACGAGGGCTACCGCCGCTTGAGCCCGGTCTTCCTGGCCGACTACGCAACGGCCGACGACGGCACCGGCATCGTCCATTCCTCGCCCGCCTATGGCCTGGAGGACTTCAACAGTTGCCTGACCCACGGCCTGTCCTACGACGACATCCTCAACCCGGTGCAGGGCAACGGCTCCTATGTGGACGAGCTCGCGCTGTTCGGCGGCATGAATATCTGGAAGGCCAGCCCGCGCATCATCAAGGTGCTGGGCGAAAGCGACCGCCTGTTCGCCACCCAAGACATCAGCCACAGCTACCCGCATTGCTGGCGCCACAAGACGCCCGTGATCTACCGCGCCGCGGCCCAGTGGTTTGTGCGCATGGACGAAGGCGAGGGCGTGTTCACCAAGGACAAGGCGGCCCAGACCCTGCGCGAGCTGGCCCTGGCCGCGATCGAGAACACCAGCTTCTACCCGGAGAACGGCAAGGCGCGGCTGCGCGACATGATCGCCGGGCGGCCCGACTGGTGCATCAGCCGCCAGCGCAACTGGGGCGTGCCCCTGCCCTTCTTCATCCACAACGCCACCGGCGAGCTGCACCCGCGCACCATGGAGCTGATCGACCAGGCCGCCGAGATGGTGCAGGCCGGCGGCGTCGAGGCCTGGAGCAAGGCCACGCCCGAGTCGCTGATCGGCGAGGACGATGCGGCCCACTACACCAAGAGCCACGACATCCTGGACGTTTGGTTCGACTCCGGCACCACGCACGACCATGTGCTGCGGCACAGCCATGCCGAGCAGTCCACCTGGCCAGCCGACCTCTACCTCGAAGGCCACGACCAGCACCGCGGCTGGTTCCATTCGTCGCTCTTGACCGCCTGCGCCATGTACGATCAGGCGCCCTACAAGGGCCTGCTGACGCACGGCTTCACGGTCGACAGCCAGGGCCGCAAGATGAGCAAGTCGCTGGGCAATGGGGTCGACCCGCAGGAAACCAGCAAGAAGCTCGGCGCGGAAATCATCCGCCTGTGGGTCGCCGCGAGCGACTATTCGGGCGATATCGCCGGCGACGACAAGATCCTGGCGCGCGTGGTCGACGCCTACCGCCGCATCCGCAACACGCTGCGCTTCCTGCTGGCCAATGTGAGCGACTTCGACCCGGCGCAGGACGCCGTGCCGCCGGCACAGATGCTGGAGATCGACCGCTATGCTCTCGCCCGCGCCGCGCAGTTCCAGGCCGAGGTCCTGGCGCACTACGAGGTCTACGAGTTCCACCCGGTG
The DNA here is from genome assembly GCA_050725495.1 of Burkholderiaceae bacterium. GTDB lineage: Bacteria > Pseudomonadota > Gammaproteobacteria > Burkholderiales > Burkholderiaceae_C > JBOHHM01. The sequence continues at coordinate 3,378 of JBOHHM010000184.1, forward strand.
GTGGCCAAGCTGCAGGTCTACTGCTCGGAAGACCTGGGCGCGTTCTACCTCGACATTCTGAAGGACCGGCTCTACACGACGGCGCCGAAGTCGCTGGCGCGGCGCAGCGCCCAGACCGCGCTGTACCGGATCACGCACGCCATGCTGCGCTGGATGGCGCCGTTCCTGAGCTTCACGGCCGAAGAGGCGTGGAAGCTGTTCGGCAGCTCCGAATCCGTCTTCATGGAGACCTATGCGGAGTTCGCCGCGCCCGACCCGGCCCTGCTGGCCAAGTGGGGCCGCATCCGCGAGATCCGCGACGCTGTCAACAAGGACATCGAGAGCTTGCGCGCTGAGGGCCAGGTCGGCTCCTCGCTGCAGGCCAATGTGGCGCTGGAAGTGGATGCCGAGGATCACGCCCTGCTGGCCAGCCTGGGCGACGACCTGAAGTTTGCCTTCATCACGTCCGCTATTGATTTGATAGCAGATAGCGCCCTGGCCATCAGGACTGTCGCCAGTTCCGCGACCAAATGCGAGCGCTGCTGGCACTGGCGCGACGATGTGGGCCACGACCCGGCCCACCCCACGATCTGCGGCCGCTGCACCAGCAATCTGTACGGCGAAGGCGAAGACAGGAAGTTCGCGTGATGGCCAAGTCCTCTTCAGGCAGCCTGCTGCCCTGGCTGGGCCTGGCCCTGATCCTGCTGATCGCCGACCAGTTCACCAAGGTGCTGATCCTGGGCTACTACCGGCTCGGCGACAGCACGCCGGTGCTGAGCTTCTTCAACGTCGTGCGGGTGCACAACACGGGCGCTGCGTTTTCGTTCCTGGCAGCTGCCTCGGGCTGGCAGCGCTGGCTGTTCACCGGCGTCGGCGTGGCCGCCGCGCTGTTCATCGTCTGGATGCTGCGCTCGCATGCCGGGCAGAAGCTGTTTTCGCTGGCGCTGGCCTGCATCCTGGGCGGCGCCGTCGGCAATGTGATCGACCGCCTGCTGCACGGCTACGTGGTGGATTTTCTGGACTTCCACTGGGCGGGCTGGCATTTCCCGGCCTTCAACATCGCCGACAGCGCGATCACGCTCGGCGCCGCCTGCCTGCTGCTCGACGAACTGTTGCGGGTACGACGCGGCAAGTGATGTGGCGCCTTGCTTCAGGCGTATAGTGGTGGCGAAAGCCACATGAAGCATCTGTTAAATCTGTTGGCAGCGATCGCGCTGCTGGTATGGGGGACGCATCTTGTTCGCACCGGCATCCTGCGTGTGTTCGGCGCCAATCTGCGCCACATGCTGGCGCTGAGCACCAGCAACCGCTTCACCGCCGCCCTGTCGGGCATTGGCGTCACGGCGCTGGTGCAGTCCGGCACCGCCACCGCCCTGATCATTTCGTCCTTCGTCGGCCAGGGCCTGGTGGCCCTGCCGCTGGCGCTGGCCGTGATGCTGGGCGCCGATATCGGCACCAGCCTGATGACGGTCGTGTTCTCGTTCGACCTGTCGTGGCTGTCGCCGCTGTTCATCTTTGTCGGCGTGGTGCTGTTCATCTCGCGCCAGGACACGAGCGTGGGCCGCTTTGGCCGCATCCTGATCGGCCTGGGGCTGATGCTGCTGGCCTTGCGCCTGGTCACGGTCTCGACCGCCGTGCTGACGCAGTCACCGGCCGTCAAGGCCTTGCTGGCCACGCTGACCAGCGACCTGCTGCTCGAAATCACCGTGGGCGCCGTGCTGGCCGTGGTGTCGTATTCCAGCCTGGCCATTGTGCTGCTGACGGCCACGCTGGCCAGCTCGGGCGTGATCCCTATGGATGTGGCGATGGGACTGGTGCTGGGCGCCAACCTGGGCAGCGGCTTGCTGGCGCTGCTGACCACCGCCAAATCGGCCGTGCCAGTGCGGCAGGTGCCGCTGGGCAACTTTGTGTTCAAGGCGCTGGGCATTGCGCTGGTGGCGCCCTGCATCGGGCTGTGGCTGCACCATGTGCGGCCCTTGCTGGGCGAACCCGCCACCGCGGTCGTGCTGTTTCATCTGGGCTTCAACCTGCTCATTGGCCTGCTGTTCATCGGCTGGACCCAGGTGATTGCGCGCTGGGTCGAGCAATGGCTGCCCAAGCCCGACAAGACCGCCGTCGACGGCCGGCCGAATCATCTGGATCCCTCGGCACTGGCCACGCCCTCGCTGGCCATCTCCTGCGCGGCACGCGAGGCGCTGCACCAGGCCGATGTGGTCGAAACCATGCTGATGGGCGTGCTGACCGTGCTCAAGACCGACGATCTCAAGCGGGCCGAGGACCTGCGCAAGATGGACGACACGGTGGACGAGCTCTACTCCTCCATCAAGTACTACCTGACCAAGATTTCGCGCGAGGCGCTGGGCGAGGAAGAAAGCCGGCGCTGGACCGACATCATCAGCTTCACCATCAACATGGAGCAGATCGGCGACATCATCGAGCGCGTGCTGATCGACATCGAGGACAAGAAGATCAAGCCGGGACGCAACTTCTCCGAAGCCGGCATGACCGAAATCTGCGAGCTGCACGCGCGGCTGCTCGACAACCTGCGCCTGGGCATGAGCGTGTTCCTCAACGGCACGCTGCGCGACGCGCAAAAGCTGCTGCAGGAAAAAGCGCGCTTCAACAACCTGGAGCGCACCTATGCGACCACCCACCTGGCCCGCCTGTCGGACAACACGGTGCAAAGCATAGAAACCAGCTCGCTGCACATCGACCTGATCAGCGATCTGAAGCGCATCAACTCCCACATCTGCTCGATCGCCTACCCGATTCTGGACTCGGCCGGCGCGCTGGCGCCGAGCCGTTTGCGGACCTCCAGGCTGATGGAGCTGGAGTAGTGCCGGTTCAAACGAGCCCCAGCGCTCCCGCCAGTATCAGCCCGGCCTCCAGCGTGAACTCGCCGCGTGCCAGCCGCTCCAACAAGGCTTCGCGGGTCAGCAAAGCGAACTGCGCCACCTCCCCGTCCTGGTTGCTGGGGGCCGGCTCGAGGGGCACGGTCGCGCTGTACCAGTCGATGTGCTCGACCAGGTAGCCCAGGCCGGCGGCGACCTCGTTGCTGGGGCGGCGCAGGCTCACGCGAGCGCCGTATTGCAGCGGGCCCAGCGCCGACAGGCGCAGCCCGGCTTCTTCCGCGGTCTCGCGCTCCAGCGCTGATTCGACGGTTTCATCGGCGCCGATCATGCCGCCCACCAGGGTGTCCCACAGGCCGGGATCATTGGCCTTGTTGAAGGCGCGCTGCTGCACCCAGTGGCGGCCATCGGGGGAGCGGCCCACCAGATGCACGGCACGGGTCGTGATGCCCAGCGGGCGCACGAGAGCGCGCTCGACGCTGCCGAGCAGCCGCCCGCGCTCGTCGGTGACCGCCAGCAGCTCGTCACGCCACGGGCCGCTCAGGCCCAGGCGTCGCATCAGCTGGGCCAGCTGCGCCAGGCTGTGCGTGAGCTCGCCCGTGACGACCCATCCATGCTCCTGTTTTTGCAGCAAGCAAAGGCCATCCGACAAGGACTGGGCGGCCATCTGGTCCAACATGCCGGGCTCTGCCGAGCCGAACACCGCCGCGCCGGCGTGCAGCGGCACGCGCGGCAGCAGGGGCGGCTGGTCGGCCGCCGCGCGGGCGCGCTCCAGCCAGTCCATCACAGCGTGAGGATGGTCGAACCGGTGGTCTTGCGCGCTTCCAGGTCGCGGTGCGCCTGCTGCACCGCGGACAACGGATAGCGCTGGTCGATGCGGATCCTGACCTTGCCGCTGGTGACGATGGCAAACAGGTCGTCGGCCATTTCCTGCGTGCTCTCGCGCGTGGCGATATGGGTGAACAGGGTCTGCCGCGTCACGTAGAGCGAGCCCTTGCTGCCCAGAATGCCGGGCGCGAACGGCGGCACCGCGCCCGAGGCATTGCCGAAGCTGGCCATCAGGCCGAAGGGCTGCAGGCAGTCCAGCGACTTGTCCCAGGTGTCCTTGCCGACCGAGTCGTACACCACTTTGACGCCCCGCCCGCCGGTGATCTCCTTGACGCGTGCTGCGAAGTCCTCGCTCGCATAGTTGATCGCATGGGCCGCGCCATGCTCCCTGGCCAGCGCGCACTTGGCGTCCGAGCCGGCCGTGCCGATCAGCTGCAAGCCCAGGGCCTTGGCCCACTGGCAGGCAATCAGGCCCACGCCGCCGGCGGCCGCATGGAACAGCACGAAGTCGCCTTCCTTCAAACCGCCCTGCGGCTGGGTGCGCTTGAGCAGATACTGCGCGGTCAGGCCCTTGAGCATCATGGCCGCGCCGGTCTCGAAGCTGATCGCATCGGGCAGCTTGCACACGCATTTGGCCGGCATGACGCGGACCTCGCTGTAGCTGCCGGGCGGATGGCTGGCATAGGCGGCGCGGTCGCCGGCCTTGAGGTGCGTGACGCCCTCGCCCACGGCCTCCACGACACCCGCGCCCTCCATGCCCAGCTGCAGCGGCATCGGCATGGGGTAGAGCCCGCTGCGCTGGTAGACGTCGATGAAGTTCAGACCGACGGCGTGGTGGCGGATGCGGATTTCGCCGGGGCCGGGCTCGCCCACGCTGACCTCCACGATCTTGAGTTCTTCGGGTCCTCCATGCTGGTCGATGCGAACGGCTTTGCTCATGACGATGCTCCTCAGGACTTGGTTGAAAACTGGCTGATGCTGCCACGAATCGACAAGCCTTGCTGCGGCAGACTTTTGGCCTTGCCGGTACAGTCCCCGGCGATGAATCCACGCCTGACACCTGCCACCGCCTTGCTGCTGGTGATCCCTCCGCTGCTGTGGGCCAGCAACGCCGTGGTCGGCCGCCTCGTCAATGCCCTGGTGCCGCCGATCACGCTGAACCTTCTGCGCTGGGCCCTGGCTTTCGTCTTGCTGCTGCCGCTGGCCGGCTGGGTGCTGCGGCGCGACAGCGGCCTGTGGCCGCACTGGCGCCGCTTTGCGCTGCTGGGCCTGCTCGGCGTGGGCTGCTACAACGCGCTGCAGTACCTCGCGCTCAAGACCTCGACCCCGATCAACGTGACCCTGGTGGGCGCCAGCACGCCCGTATGGATGCTGGGCACAGGCTGGCTGTGTTTTGGCCAGCGCGTGTCGCGACCGCAAGTCGTCGGCGCCCTGCTGTCCATCGCCGGCGTGTTGCTGGTGCTGTGCCGCGGCCAGTGGGCCCTGCTGATGGAAGTGCATCTCGTGCCCGGCGACCTGTACATGCTGCTGGCCACCATCGCCTGGGCCTTCTACAGCTGGCTGCTGGCGAGCCCGCAGGAGCCCGCGTCGTTTCGCAGCGACTGGGCGGCCTTTTTGATGGCGCAGGTGGTCCTGGGGCTGGGCTGGTCCAGCCTGTTCACGGCCGGCGAGTGGGCACTGACCGAGGCGCAGATCCGCTGGGGCTGGCCGCTGGCCGCGGCCCTGCTGTATGTCGCCATCGGCCCGGCCATCCTGGCCTACCGCTGCTGGGGCATGGGCGTGCGGCAGGTGGGGCCGAACGTGGCCGGGTTTTTCTCCAACCTCACGCCGCTGTTCGCCGCCCTGTTGTCGGCCGCTTTCCTGGGCGAGCCACCGCACGCCTACCATGCCGCGGCCTTTGCCCTGATCGTGGGCGGCATCGTCGTGTCGTCGCGCAGGTGACGGCCGCATCTCGTGAATAATCGCCACACGATGAGCCAATCGTCATCCACCTGGGGCCCGTTGCGCCATTTGCCATTTCGCGGACTCTGGAGCGGAGGCGGCATCTATTTCATCGGCAACGCCATGCAGACCATGGCGGCGGCATGGCTGATGGTCGAGCTGACCGGTTCGTCGTTTCTCGCTGCGCTGGTACAGACGGCGGTGTTCTTGCCGATGTTCCTGCTGTCGCTGCCGGCGGGCGTGCTGGCCGATACCACCGACCGGCGTCGCCTGATCATCGGGGCCTTGATCGCCCAGGTGGCGGCCGTGTTGTTGCTGACAGCGCTCGTGTTCACCGGCCTGGCCGGGCCGGCAACGCTGCTGTTCTTCACCTTCGCGTCGGGATGCTGCACGGCACTTCTTTCGCCTGCGTGGAACTCCGCGGTTTCTGACACGATCCCGCGCGAGGAACTGCCGCAGGCCATCACCGCGGTGGCCATCGCCTACAACGGTGCGCGGGCCCTCGGTCCGGCGCTGGCGGGCCTGGTATTTGCCCGTCTCGGTGGCGGATGGGTCTTTGCGATCGCCGTGGCCAGCACGCTCACGATGATGCAGGCGATCCGGCGCTGGCCCCCGAAACCGCATTCGCCCTCCAGGCTGCCGGCCGAGCGGCTGTGGGGCGGCACCCTCAGCGGACTGCGGTTCGCCCGTCATTCACGCATCGTGCTGGCCCAGCTCGTTCGCACCATGGCCTACAGCGGTGCCGGCTCGGCCCTCTGGGCGCTGCTGCCGCTGATCGGCCAACGCCAGCTCGGCCTGGGCGCGCAAGGTTTCGGCGTGCTGATGGGCTGCCTCGGGACCGGCGCCGTGGCAGCCGGGCTCGTGATCGGCCGCGTGCGGGCCCGCATCGGCCTGGATGCCCTGGTCGGTGGCGGTTGCGTCGTGTTCGCCATCGTGATGCTGGTCGCCGCGCTGTCGAGCTGGCCGGCACTGGTCTATCTCGCACTGGTGGTCGGCGGAGCCGCCTGGCTGGCCGTGATGTCGACCTTCAACACCGCGACCCAGACCAGCGCGCCGCCCTGGGTGCGCTCGCGCGCGACCGCCCTGCACACCTTGAGCGCCCTGGGTTCGTTTGCGATCGGCTCGGCATTCTGGGGCGCGATCTCAGGCGTCGCGGGCCTGCCTGCAGCGTTGTGCGCCGCGGCCGTCTGCATGGCCGCCGGCCTGCTGCTGGCCCGCCCGTTCCCGCTGCGCATGGGCGCGGCGCACGAGGTGACGCAGGCCACGCCCTGGAAAGACCTCTTCGTTGTCGCCGAGCCGAACCCCGAAGCCGGTCCGGTGGCCGTCGAAATCGGCTATCGGATCCACGCCGCAGATGCCCAGAGATTCCTGGATGCGGTCAGCCAGTTGCGTGCGCCGCGCCGCCGCGACGGCGCGACCTTCTGGCGTGTCTACCGCGACCTGGGCGATCCCTCGCGCTATGTCGAGAGATTCATCGTCACCTCCTGGGCCGACTATCTGCATCAGCGCGCGCGCGCGACGCTGGCCGATCAGAGCCTGGAGGCCGAGGTTCGCGCTTTCCTGCTGCCGGGTGAATCCGCGACGATGCAGCACTACATCGCCGAGCGCTGAGGCGCCCGGGGCCGACCGGCGGGGCGCTACTTGGCCAGCCCCTTGATCTTGTCAACGACCTCCGGATTGGCGAGGGTGGACACATCGCCCGGATCGAGGTCGTTCGAGATCGCCGCCAGCACGCGGCGCATGATCTTACCCGAGCGGGTCTTGGGCATGTCGGGAACGACAATCACGCGGCGCGGCCGCGCGATCGCGCCGATCTCGGACACGACCGATGCCGAGACCCGTTCAGCGATCTCCTCGGAAGGCGCCAGTCCCGGCTTCAGCGCCACATAGAGATCGGGCACCTTGCCCTTGACCGGGTCGGCGACCGGAACCACGGCCGCTTCGACGACCTCCGACACGAGCAGCGCGGCCGATTCGAGTTCCTTGGTGCCCAGACGATGGCCGGCGACGTTGATCACGTCGTCGATGCGGCCGAGGATCCGGTAGTAGCCGTCGGCCGCCTGCACCGCGCCGTCCCCCGCCAGATAGGGCCAGTCGCGCCAGTCCTTGCTCTGGGGGTCTTTGCAATAGCGCGCGTAGTACTGGCGCACATAGCGCTCGGGGTCCTTCCAGACCGTCTGGAAACCGCCGGGCCAGGGGTTGCGGATGCAGATGTTGCCGGCCTTGCCCGAACCGCTCGCCAGCTCCTGGCCCTCGTCGTCGTAGATCACCGGATGAATGCCCGGAATCGCGGGTCCCGCGCTGCCGGGCTTCATCTTGTGGATCCCCGGCACCGTGCTGCAGAGGAAACCGCCGGTCTCGGTCTGCCACCAGGTGTCGACGATGGCTGCTTCGCCCTTGCCGACCGCTCTGTGGTACCACTTCCAGACTTCAGGCTCGATCGGCTCGCCGACGGTCGTCATGTGCTTGAAGTGGTAGTTGTACTTCGCGGGCTCGTCGGGTCCGTCGCGGCGCAGCGCGCGGATCGCGGTCGGCGAGGTATGGAAAATGTTGACGTCGAGCTGTTCAGCGATACGCCAAGGCCGTCCGGCGTCCGGATAGGTCGGCACGCCTTCGTACACCACCGAAGAAGCGGCGAGCGCCAACGGGCCGTAGACGATGTAGGAATGGCCTGTGATCCAGCCGATGTCGGCCATGCACCAGTAAACGTCCTCGGGGTGGATGTCCTGGATGTACTTCGATGTCCAGGTGACATAGGCGAGGTAGCCGCCGATGCCATGCTGGCAGCCTTTGGGCCGCCCCGTCGTGCCGCTCGTGTACATCAGGAACAGCGGCGCCTCGGCTGGCATCGGCACGGGCTCGACGCGCTGACCACGGAACTTCTTGAGCACATCGTTGATGACGAAGTCGCGTCCCGCCACGAGCTTGGTGGGACTCGAATTCTTGCCCGGGTAGCGCTGCCAGATCAGTACCTTGTCGACCTTGTGGCCGCCCTTCATGGCCTCCATGACCGCGGTGTCGGCTTTCTCCTTGTGATCGAGCAGATTGCCGGCGCGGTGATAGGCGTCCATGGTGATCAACACGCGGCTCTCGGAATCCGCGACGCGGTCGGCGCAGGCCTTGCCGCTGAATCCGCTGAATACCTGCGAGTGAATCACGCCAAGCCGCGCGCAGGCGAGCATCGTGATCGGCAGCTCCGCGACCATCGGCATGTGCAAGGTCACGCGGTCGCCCGCCTTCAGGCCGCAGAAGTCGCGCAACAGGGCCGCGAACTCGTTGACGCGCACGAACAGCTCCTGATAGGTCAGGTGCTGCACCGCCTCGTTTTCCGGCTCGGGCACGAAATGGATCGCCGTCTTGTTCTTGTGCCTGGCCAGGTGACGGTCCACGCAGTTGTAGCAGGCGTTGATCTTGCCGCCGACGAACCAGCGCCAGAAGGGGGGATTGCTGGCGTCGAGCGTCGTCTCCCAGTACTTGGTCCAGTCAAGCAGGTCCGCGAACTCCTTGAAGCACTCGGGAAAGTTGTCGAGGGAGAAGCGCGCGAAGACGCCCGGGTCCGTCAGGTTGGCCTGCGCGATGAACTGGTTCGATGGTGAGACATAGGCCTCCTCGGGCCAATGCACCGCGATCTGCGCCTCGGAGACATCGGCAGGCTGCGCGGCGTGAGGCGATGACTTGTCTTCTGACATGATCGTTGCTCCTTGCGACTCGGATGCGCGCAGTTTCGGGCCGCTTGCGGCAACACCGGCGGGGCGCCTTGGTGCCGCCGCTCGGCGCGTCCAGCGCCATGAACCGCGCTTATCGCCAAAACTAATATAGTCCTGGGCCTGTGAATTGCCAAGAAACGCGCCCCAAGGGCGCTGCGACTTGCCTTTGGGCCGTTCGTGACCTAGATTTTTCTCAGAGCGCAACGGAAGGAGAATTTGTCATGGATCTTCTGGTGGAACGTGTCGATGTCTGGGCGGCGACCATTGAAGACAGGCCCGGCGGCCTGGCGCAGGTGCTGGAGACGCTGCGCGACGCGGGGGCAGACCTGCAATCGATCATCGCCCGGCGTGCCCCGGAACAACCCGGCAAGGGCGTCGTGTTCGTCACACCGCTGCAAGGCGACAAGGAAATCCGTGCCGCCGCACAGGTCGGTTTCAACGTGACCTCCAGCCTTCACTCGGTTCGGGTCATGGGCCGGGACCGGCCGGGCATCGCCGCGCAGTTGACTCAAAAGCTGGCTGACGGGCGAATCAACCTGCGCGGGTTCACAGCCTCTGTGATCGGCCCACAGTTTGTGGCCTATGTCGCGGTGGACTCGCTCGACGATGCCAACAAGGCGATAGAAATCCTGCAGCAGGCCTGAACACCCTGTCCGGCGGTGTCGTGGCCCAGGCGCGGCCGGCCAGCTCAGGTCCAGCGCAACAGCAGGTCTGTGTCGCGCTGCTGCACACCTGTGCTGAATCGCTGCCCCTCCCGATTCAGGGTGGCGCGCAGCCAAGCCGCGTCGTCGTCGCTCGCCCGCCGGATCTGAAAACGCTCAACGCGTATCGGAACCATGGTCAGACCGATGAGACGACGCTCGTGCCCATCGAAACTCGCAAAATACATCAGCCCCAGATCCGGGCGGTAGTCCTCCTCGCCGCCAATCCCCTCGTAATCGTTCAGAAGGTCGCCGCAGCCATAGAGGATCAGGCGTTCGCGGTACACCTCGATGCCCTTGACATGGTGAGAGGAGTGCCCGAAGACGACATCGACGGCACCCGAATCAATCAGGCGCCGGGCAAAGCTGCGCTGCTCGGCGGGCACCTCAAACCCCCAGTTGCCACCCCAATGGATCGACACGACGACGATGTCATCGTCGCGCCGGACTGCAGCCACCCTGGCGGCCAGCGCTTGCGCCGCCTGCGCAGAGAAATCGGACACGCGCGAGATGCCAGAGCGCTCGGCCGTGGCCTCCCAGGAAGGAAGGACTCCGCTGCTGTCGCTGGCAGTCGCGAACACGAGAACCCGCCCCAGGCCGGGCACCTCAAGGCAGGCCGGCGCCTCGGCCTCGGCCTGGTTCAATCCCGCGCCGGCGGTGCGCAGCCCGGCATGATGGAGTGCGGCCAGCGTGTCGCCCAGGCCGGCGTAGCCCCAATCGAGCACGTGGTTGTTGGCCAGTACGCAACAGTCCAGCGCGGCAGCCGTCAGGCAGGGCACATTGGCCGGATGCATGCGGTAGTGAATGCCCTTGGCCGGCCAGGGCTCACCCCGCGCCGTGACGGCGGTCTCCAGGTTGACGATGCGGGCCTGCGGCTGCAAGCGCTGCAGCTCGTTCAGGGCGTCGCCCCAGACATAGTCCCAGCCGACCGGCCTGGCGATGGGACCACAGTGGCGTTCGGCCAGCCTGACGTAATCGCGCGCGGACTTGACGAACGATTCGAACAATTGCGGGTGGACGGGATGAGGCAGGATCTGGTCGATGCCGCGGCCACACATCACATCGCCCGCCAGGAACAGGGTCATTGCTGGCATCTCGGTCTCACCCATGACAGTCTTCAAGCGCCCGAGGGTCCGGCCTCGGGCGAATCCACCCGAGCAATATCCTATGACGCGCGGCGCGCGTCAACCGCCTTCAATAGGTGCCCGGATACGCCCCGCCATCGGCGAGGATGTTCTGCCCCGTGATGTAGGCCGCGTGCACGCTGCACAGAAAGGCGCAGATGGCGCCGAACTCTTCGGCCGTGCCGTAGCGCTGGGCCGGAATGGTCTTCTTGCGGTTTTCCCAAACGCTGTCGAAGTCCTGGCCCGACTTCCTGGCCGCGCCCTGCATCGTGCCCTTGAGACGCTCGGTATCGAACGCGCCGGGCAGCAGGTTGTTGATCGTGACGCCTTGCGCGGCCAGTTTGCTGCGCGCCAGACCGGCGACGAAGCCCGTGAGGCCGCTGCGTGCGCCGTTGGAAAGGCCCAGGATGTCGATCGGCGCCTTCACCGCGCTGGAGGTGATGTTGACGATGCGGCCAAAGCCGCGCGCCGCCATGCCGTCGGCCGTGGCCTTGATGAGCTCGATCGGGGTCAGCATGTTGGCGTCCACGGCCCGGATCCAGGCCTCGCGGTCCCAGTCGCGAAAGTCGCCCGGCGGCGGGCCACCAGCGTTGGTGACGACGATGTCGAAGTCCTGGCGCTGCGCGAAGACCGCCGCGCGGCCTTCGGCGGTCGTGATGTCGGCTGCTACAAACTGGACGGTGGCGCTGGCGGGTCGGGCGCTGTCTGCCATTAATTTTGCAGCAGCCGCCTGCAGCGCCTCGGCGCCCCGCGCCACGATCAGCAGGTTCGCGCCCTCGCGCACCAGGGCCTGGGCGCAGCCCAGGCCCAGCCCCTTGCTCGCGCCGCACACCAGCGCCCATTTGCCTGCAATACCCAAATCCATAACAATCCCCCAGCTCGCATGTCACTGAATGCAGGGATGATACCCAGGAAGAGCTGGTCAATGAGATGGATCGTGTTGGGCGCGCTGACCGCCTGCATCAGCGTGGCCCAGGCCGAGTCCGTCATGGTCAGGCGGCCTGCCGAACTGCGCCAAATGCCGGGCGACGGCTCACGCAACCTCGCGGCGCTGCCAGCCCAGACCCCGGTCACGCGCCTGGGCGAGCGCCAGGGCCCCTGGGTGCAGGTGCGCACGCCCCAGGGCTTGACCGGCTGGCTTCACATGTTTGACATCGTGCTGCCAGGCGGCTCGTCGGCCCAGGGTGGCAAGCTGGCCACGGGCGCCTTGCGCAGTCTGAGCAGCCTGCTCAACAAGGGCAGCACCCAGGCGCCGGCGCGCGCCACGGCCACCTCCACCCTCGGCATTCGCGGCCTGGGGGACGAAGACCTGGCCCAGGCCCAGCCCAACCTCGGCGCGGTCGGGCAAGTGCAAGCCTGGCGGCTGGACGCCGAGCAGGCGCGCCAGTTTGCAGCCAGCGCCAGCCTGGCCAGCCAGGCCGTAGAGCCCCTGCCCGAGCCCCCCGCGCCGCGTGCGCAGCGCGGCAGTTCGTCCCCCCATCCGGACATGCAGCCATGAGTTCGTTCTTTCTCTCACGCGGCTGGGCCGGGACCTGGCACACACTCGCGCTGCTGGCCTTGCTCGGCGGCATGGGCCCGGCACGGGGCCAGGACGCGGCCAAGGCCCTCCACCTGTTCCAGTCCTTGCTGCGCCCCGCCCCCGCGGCCCGCAGCGTGCCCGCCGCGCGCACGGGCGACCTCATTGAGCTGCTGTCGCAGTCGCTGGACCAGATCGACGAGCCACGCGAAATCGAGATCGGCCGCCAGTTGTCGGCCGTGCTGCTGGGCAGCAAGCCGCTGCACCCCGACCTCGCGCTGCAGCGCTACCTCAACCCGCTGGGACGCTGGATCAGCCTGCAGTCCGCGCGGCCCGAGCTGCCCTGGACTTTCGCCGTGCTTGACGATCCGGGCTTCAATGCGGTCGCCGCGCCAGACAACCCCCTGTTCGCCCTGTCGCTGAGCACCCACCCGCCGGCCCAGCAGCGCCTGGACCAGCTGGAGCAGGCCATGGGCAGGCGGCTCGATGGCCTGGCGCTCCAGCCCCCAGTGACCGTGGCCCAGCGGCTGGAGCGCTTGACGGCCGCCAGCCGGGCCAAGGCGGGGCCGGGCGCCGCGCAGACAGCGCCAGGGTTGCGCAGCCCATTCGGGCCGAAGGACTGAAGTAGCGCGAGGCGGGATTCTTCGCTTCGCTCAGAATGACAGCATGGGTGGTGCCGACAGCATGGGTGGTGCTGATGGCGTGGGTGGTGTCGCCTCCTGGGGGCAAGCCACGGAGCGGCGCCGTCAAGCCCCTCAAGACGACGGCTTGCGGCCCATGCGGGTGAACACAAAAATTCCGGCGATCACCAGCACGGTGCCGGCCGCCACCCAGGCGGTGAAGGGCTCGCCCAGGATCAGCACCCCCATCAGAATGGTCGACATCGGGCCGACCATGCCGGTCTGGGCCGCCAGGCCGGCGCCGATGCGCTCGATCGCCATCATGACCATCAGCACCGGCACCGCCGTGCACAGGGTGGCATTGAGCACCGACAGCCAGACCACCTCGGGCGCGACCGCCGCGGCGCCCAAGGGGCGCAGCAGCACAAACTGCGCAATGCAGCACAGGCAGGCCACGCTGGTGGCCAGCCCGACCAGCCGCAGCGAGCCCAGGCGCCGCACCATCTCGCCGCTGTAGACCAGGTACAGGGCATAGCTGATGGCGCTGAGCAGGACCAGCAGCGCGCCCCAGGCGGCGTCACTGCCCTGCAAGTTGATCTCATGCCCAAACACCAGCACCACGCCGCAGTAGCTGATGGCCATGCCCACGATTTGCGCCTTGGTGATGCGCCTGCCATACATCAGCCAGCCCAGCAGCAGCACCAGGGTGGGGTTGAGGTAGAGGATCAGCCGCTCCAGCGATGCGCTGATGTACTGCAGGCCTGCGAAGTCCAGAAAACTGGCCAGGTAATAGCCCGTGATGCCGAGCCAGAGCAGGCCCAGCCAGTCGCGGCGCGTCAATGCCGGCTGGCTGCGGCTGGACCACCAGGCCATCGCCGCGAAGATCGGCAGCGCAAACAGCATGCGGTACATGATGAGCGTGACCGCATCGACGCCGTAGCGGTAGGCCAGCTTGACGATGATCGCCTTGCCGCTGAAGGCGATGGCGCTGAAGATGGCGAGCAGCAAACCTGGCGCTATGTTTTTGGTAGCACCTGACGACCTGGTGGCACGGGCTGCAGCGTTGTTTTTCTCTGGAATGGAGCTCAATCGCGACTTTCAGAAGCCGGCCGCCAGGCCGTCGCGCCGATCGACGCGAAGAGGCAAAGGCAGCAAAGCATCTCAGGCGTGCGCCTTGCCAATGATTTTGTGGTGCAGCTGGCGCAGGGACCACCAGACCGCACCCGCCACGACGGGAATCGCCACGGCCATGGTGCTCTCGCTGCTGAAGGGCCAGCCTATCTTCTGCACGCCCTTGGCCAGATAGCCGACCAGGCCGACGATGTAGTAGGTGATGGCCGCGACCGACAGGCCCTCCACGGTGGACTGCAGCTTGAGCTGCAGGTCCTGGCGCTGGTTCATGGTCGCCAGCAGCGCCTGGGCGCTTTGCTGCTGCTCGATCTCGACGCGCGTGCGCAGCAGGTTGCTCATGCGCGAGACGCGCTGCGACAGCGCATCCTGGCGCCGCGTCGCCCATTCGCAGGTGCTGCGCGCGGGCGTGAGGCGGCGGTCCATGAACTCCCGTATGGTCTGCATTCCCGCGAGCCGCGACTCGGCGATGTCGTCGATGCGTTTGTCCAGCAGTTCGAAATAGGCCACGCTGGCGGAGAAACGCGAATGCGTGGCCGCGTACTGGCTCTCCACCTGGCCGGCCAGCCGGGTCAGCCGGTCCAGCAGCTGCGGCTCGTCGTCGCGGGCGGCCGCGCGGATCGACTCAGCGAGCTCGGCCAGCTCGCGCTCGGCAAAAGCCAGCACGGCGGCGGCTTCGCGCGCGGCGGGCAGGCCCAGCAGAGCTGCCATGCGGTAGGTCTCGAGCTCCAGCAGGCGCTGCACCAGCCGCCCCAGCCGGCGCGGCGTCATGCCGCCGACCAGCAGCACCATGCGCGCAAAGCCGTCGGCATGGATGGCGAAATCGGTGTAGACCTCGCCATGGCCATCGGCCACGGTGGACGCCACCAGGGTCTCCTCGTGCAGCACATGCTTGACCAGCGAAGCGGTGCCGAAGGTCTTCGTGGGCAGCACCCACAGGTGCAGGCTGGCCAGGCACTGGCCCGGCAGCGCGGCCAGCCAGTCCCGGGGCACGGCCTCCAGCGCCGCGGCAGGCTCACGCTCGCCAAAGCCAGCTGCGTCCAGCGCCCGCGTGAAGGTGTAGGTCACGAATTCCGTGTGCAGCTCCCAGCGCAGCCGAAACGGCCCGATGTCCATACGGATATGGGTCGAGTGAGCATCGGGCTGCGGCAGGTGGTGGTCACGCAGCAAGGCCGCCACATGGCTGCGGCTGGCGTCGCGCTGCGCGGCATCGCACACCATGACGATGTGCGAGATCGCCAGCGGTGCATTCATGGCCTCGGGCGGCCGGGCATGGATTTCGTTGTGCAGCGCGGCCCTGAGCGGGTGCTGCGGCGGGTGGTGGTTGATCGACGACATGTTTCCCTCTGGCCGCCATTGTGACGCAGGGCGGTTTCGGGCCGCGCACACGAAAACGGCGCCCGAGGGCGCCGTTGTGAGTCCGCTATCTGGGAATCAGTCCTCGACGAAAGCCTCTGTGCGTTTGGCTTTCACCGCGGGCAGCAGCACGATGATCAGCAGCAGCGCGGAAGCCGCCAGCAGGCCGGCCGACAGTCCGCGCGTGACAAACACCGACCAGTCGCCGCGCGACAACAGCAGGGCGCGCCGCAGGTTCTCTTCCATCATCGGGCCGAGAATGAAGCCCAGCAGCAAGGGCGCAGGCTCGCATCCCAACTTGACGAACAGGTAGCCGACGAAGCCGAAGGCGCCCACCATCCAGATATCGAAGGTGTTGTTGTTGGTCGAGTACACGCCGATCGCGCAGAACAGCACGATGGCCGGGAACAGGAAGCGGTAGGGCACGGTCAGCAGCTTGATCCACATGCCGATCAGCGGCAGGTTCAGGATCACCAGCATCGCGTTGCCGAGCCACATCGAGGCGATCAGGCCCCAGAACAGCTCGGGGTTGCTGGTCATGACCTGCGGGCCCGGCTGGATGTTGTGGATGGTCATCGCGCCCACCATCAGCGCCATCACGGCGTTGGGCGGAATGCCCAGCGTCAGCAGCGGGATGAACGAGGTCTGTGCACCGGCATTGTTGGCCGACTCGGGCGAGGCCACGCCGCGGATGTTGCCCTTGCCGAAAGCCACTTCGCCCGGCTTGAGCTTGATTTTCTTCTCCATCGCATAGGCAGCGAACGCGGCCAGCAGGGCGCCACCACCGGGCAGGATGCCCAGCGCCGAGCCCAGGGTCGTGCCGCGCAACACGGCGGGCGCCATGTTCTTGAAGTCTTCCTTGGTCGGGAACAGGCCGCTGATCTTGGCCGTGAACACTTCGCGTTCATGCTCGGGCTGGGCCAGGTTGCTGATGATTTCGCCGTAGCCGAACACGCCCATGGCGATGGTCACGAAGCCGATGCCGTCGGTCAATTCCGGGATGTCAAAGCTAAAGCGTGCAACGCCCGAGTTCACGTCGGTGCCGACCAGACCGAGCAGCAGGCCCAGAACGATCATCGCGACGGCCTTGATCAGCGAGCCCGAGGCCAGCACGACCGCGCCGATCAGGCCAAGCACCATCAGCGAAAAATATTCGGCCGGGCCAAACTTGAAAGCCAGCTCGGTCAGCGGCGGCGCGAAAGCAGCGAGGATCAGCGTACCCACGGAACCAGCGAAAAACGAGCCCAGACCGGCGGCCGCCAGCGCGGGGCCGGCCCGGCCCTGGCGCGCCATCTGGTAGCCATCGATCGTGGTCACGACCGAAGACGACTCGCCGGGCAGGTTCACCAGGATGGCGGTGGTCGAGCCGCCGTACTGGGCGCCGTAGTAGATGCCGGCCAGCATGATCAGCGCCGACACCGGGGGCAGCGCATAGGTGGCGGGCAGCAGCATGGCGATGGTGGCGACCGGGCCGATGCCGGGCAGCACGCCGATCAGCGTGCCCAGAATGCAGCCGATGAGCGCGTACAGCAGGTTGATGGGCGTGAACGCCACGCCAAAGCCGAGGGAGAGATTGGTGATCAGGTCCATGTTTATTCCTCTCAGCCCGTGATGAAGGTGGGCCAGACCGGGAATTGCAGCTTGAGGAGAACCACAAACGCCAGATAGCTGCCCGCCGCCAGGACGGTGGCCAGGATCAGCACGTCCTTGAGCTTGAAACGCTCACCGGCCAGGCTGGCGATGATGGTCAGCGCATAGATCGCAACGATCATGCCCATGGCCGGCACCTTGATGCTGGGCAGGCCGCCGAGCAGAACGCCGAACGCGAAGTTGGCCGCCAGGATGTAGGCCAGAGGCTTCCAGGCCCATTTGCCGATTTTCTCGCCGTCCTCGGTTTCCACCACGAGCGACTCGAAAATGATGAAGGCGCCCATGATCGCCAGGACGATGCCCAGCATCAGGGGGAAGTAGCCGGGCCCCATGCGCGCGCCCTCGCCCACGTTGTAGGTGGTCGCGCCCCAGGCGAAGGCCACCCCAACACCGCTGAACATGAGTCCAGAGAAAAAGTCCTTCTGACTTTTGATTTTCACGCGTAGTCTCCTCGAAACAGATTTCGACCGGGCGATTGTGAGGCGAATTCCGGGGGCGGCGGATGTGGATTTCACCTATGTCACGGCCGTGACGGGCGGCCGCTCAGCTGGCTCAGTCCAGCGGCGGCGTGGCCGTCAGCACCTCTTGCAGCGTGGTCAGGCCCTCGGCGACCCGCAGCGCGCCGGCCAGCCGCAGCGGCCGCATGCCGTCGGCCACGGCCTGGCGCCGCAGCGCATCGATGCTGGGCTCCTGGTTGACCTTGTCCTTGAAGGCCTCGCTGACGGTCAGCAGCTCATACAGGCCCATGCGGCCCATGAAGCCGGTCATGCGGCAATCCACGCAGCCCACGGGCTTGTAGGGCCGGTAGCCGCCGCTGATCTTCCAGGGCCTGACCACGGTGCCCAGGGCTTCGCGCGTCGACGCCTCGTCCTTCTCGCGGCACTGCTGGCACAGGGTGCGGACCAGGCGCTGGGCCAGCACGCCCAGCACCGTGGCATTGATGAGGTAGGACGGCACGCCCAGCTCCATCAGGCGCGTGATGGCCGAGGGCGCGTCGTTGGTGTGCAGCGTGGAGAACACCAGATGGCCGGTCAGCGCCGCCTGCACGGCCATCTCGGCGGTGGCCAGATCGCGGATTTCGCCGACCATGATGATGTCCGGGTCCTGCCGCATCAGCGCGCGCAGGCCTTCGGCGAAATTGAAGTCGAGCTGCGGCTGCACCTGGGTCTGGTTGAAGGCCGGCTCGATCATCTCGATCGGGTCTTCCACCGTGCTCACGTTGACCTCCTCGGTGGCCACGCGCTTGAGCGTGGAGTACAGCGTGGTGGTCTTGCCCGAGCCCGTGGGCCCGGTCACCAGGATGATGCCATAGGGACGCTGGACGAGCTGCTCCCAGCGCTGGGCATCGTGCGAGGAGAAACCCAGGGCGTCGAGGTCCTTGACCGCGGTGTCGGGATCGAAAATGCGCATCACCATCTTCTCGCCGAAGGCCGTGGGCAGCGTGGACAAGCGCATTTCTATTTCGTCGCCCCTGGGATTTCTGGTCTTGATGCGGCCGTCCTGGGGACGGCGCTTTTCCACCACATCCATGCGGCCCAACAGCTTGATGCGCGCCGTCATCGCATTGAGCACGCCCATGGGCATCTGGTAGACCGGGTGCAGCACGCCGTCGATGCGAAAGCGGATCACGCCTTGCTCGCGGCGCGGCTCCAGATGGATGTCGCTGGCGCGCTGGTCGAACGCGTACTGCCACAGCCAGTCCACCACCTGCACCACGCCCTGGTCGTTGGCGTCGAGCTGCTTGTTGCTCTTGCCCAGCTCGACCAACTGCTCGAAGCTGGCCGCGCCCTGGTTGCCGCCTGCCCTCTGGGCCGCGCGCACCGATTTGGCCAGCGCAAAGAACTCGACCGTGTAGCGGTGAATGTCCTGCGGATTGGCCACGACGCGACGCACGCTGCGGCGCGACTGGCGCTCGACTTCGGCCAGCCAGTCGGTGATGAAGGGCTCGGCCGTGGCCACCACGACCTCGGACGGCGTGACCTGCACCGGCAACACGCGGTGGCGCTCGGCATAGGCCGCGCTCATGATGTCGGCCACCTTGCCCACGTCCACCTTCAGCGGGTCGATGCGCAGGTAGTCGAGCCCGGCGCGCCCCGCCAGGTACTGGGTCAGCGATTCGATGTCCAGCGGCTTGCCATCGCTGGCGCGGGCCATGGCCACGTTGGCCAGCCGCACCAGCGGGTGCTGGGCGCTCTCGGCCTGGGCGCAGCGGGCGATGGTGCGCTGCGCTTCATCGGCGGAAATCACGCCGTCGGCGCTGAGCCACTCGACCATGCGGCGCCAGTCCAGCGGCCCCAGCTGCGGGGTTTTGGCGGAGGCATGGGGATGCAGAACAGCGCTCATAGTTTGACTGGTTTGAAGACCCGCAGCCATTTGGTGGCCGGCAGATGCCAGCGAGTTTGGATGGTTTCGCCACGTTCGGCAAGCACGGCGCGCTTCGGCGCACCGGGCGTGCGCTGCGCCAGCACCACGGTGTTGCCTTCGCGCGTCGGCTTGAAGGCCCAGATGGCATCACCGCCAAAGACCGTGGCGATCTTCTCCAGGCTGCGCGGGTAGCTCGACGAGCGGCCGAACAGGTTGACCGTCATGCAGCCGTCGTCGGTCAGCAGGCGGCGGCAGTCGGCGTAAAAGTCTTCGCTGTCCAGCACGGGCGCGGCTGCCTCCTGGTCGTACAAGTCCACCTGCAGCGCATCGACCCCGCCCTGCCAGAGCGGTTTGCGGATCTCCAGAGCGGCGTCGCCCAGCACCACCTGCAGCCGCGCGTCGTCGGGCGGCAGCTTGAACCAGCCCCGGCAGGCGGCCACGACCTGGGGGTTGAGCTCCACCGCCGTGGTTTTCATGCGCAACTTCTTGTGGCAGAACTTGGTGAGCGCGGCCGCGCCCAGGCCCAGCTGCATGGCGTGGCGCCGGGCCACGCTGTCGGGCTCGACGAACAGCAGCCAGGCCATCATGCGCTGCACATACTCGAGCTCGATGTCGAACGGGGCGTCAATCAGCATCGAGCCCTGCACCCACTCGGTGCCCAGATGCAGGTAGCGGACGTCGCCGTAGTCGGAGAAGTTGACTTCGGGCAGGGCCAGGGCGGTTTTCTTGCGGGCCATCAAATGAGTCCGTGCTGATGGAAGACCTCGCGCCAGGCAGCGAGCTTGCGCTCGAAACTCCAGGACGCATTGGCCGGGCTGGTGGAGGGCAATTTATGAACAGGCAAGCCCAGAGCAGCCGTGCAGCGCGCGTGCCTGTAGCTCTCGCCACCGTTGTGGGCGATGGCCCGCAGCCGCGGACAGTGCTGCTTGAGGCTGGCGAAATCGTTGAGCTCGGCGTTGCGTATGCTGGTGTCCAGGCTGCCCGCGCGCTCGCAGGCGCCGTACACGTCCCACAGGCCCAGACATTTGGACAGCAGCCATTTGCTACGATTTTCATAGCGGTTTGTGTCCATATCGAGAGGGCTGTCGGGCCAAATGGCTTGAAGAATCCGCCAGAAATGATTCTGTGGATGGGCGTAGTACTGCTGCGCCGCCAGCGAGGCGGCGCTGGGGAAACTGCCCAGCACCAGCAGGACCGTTGCGTCGCAAATCAAGGGCGGCAGGCCCAGCAGGCGTTGCGGCGGCGCGGGATCGGCTTGTGGGCTCACCACAGGCCGCTGGCTCCGCGCAAGGAAGGCATGAAAATCGACATCATCGGGAATCGTCTGGGCGCTCAAGGCGCCGATTGTGGCCTGAAAGTGCGGGCGGTCTGCAGCAGAGGCTGGCTGCGAGCCGGCTCAGGGCGCTGGCAGCAGGCTGCCGAGCCGCGGCAGGGCCGAGACGGCATTGCGCCGCGTGGCCAGGGCCAGGTCGTCCAGGGCCATGCCGCGCAGCTCGGCGAGCACCTGCGCGATGCGCGGCAGCTCGCCCGGCGCGTTGCGGCCCTGGGCCTGGCCGGCCGCGCGCTGCGCTGCAGTGGTGTAGAGCCAGTGCGGCGGAATGTCGGGCGCGTCGGTCTCCAGCACCAGCGAGTGCAGTGGCAGCTCGGCCGCCAGCCGGCGCAGCTGCAGCGCGCGCTCGTAGGTGAGGGCGCCGCCGAAGCCGAGCTTGAAGCCCAAAGCGATGAACTCGCGCGCCTGTTGTTCGCTGCCGTTGAAAGCGTGCGCAATCCCGCTCCAGCCCGCGCCGGTCGCCGCGATGTCTCGCAAGCCCTTGAGCAGCCTGTCGGCCGAGCGCCGCACATGCACGATCACCGGCAGGCCATGCTGGCGCGCCAGCTTGAGCTGCTCGCGGTAGAAATATTCCTGGCGCTCGCGCAGCGGGCTCTGGCAGAGTTCGGGCACGAAGTAGTCGAGTCCGATCTCGCCGACCGCTACCAGCCGTGGGTCGGCTCGGTGGCGCTGCAGCTCGGCATCCAGCGCCGCCAGATCCTCGTCCTGCGCCCGCGCCACACACAGCGGGTGGATGCCCAGCGCATAGCTGTCACCAAACTGGTGCGCCAAACGGCGCACCGCCGCGAAATTGGAGTGCTCCACCGCCGGGATCACGCAATGCGCTACGTTATTGCTAGCAGCCTGCGCCCGCACGGCCAAGACATCGGCCGCAAACTCCGCTGCATCGAGGTGGCAATGGGTATCGATCCAGAACGCCATGGCGCCATCATGCCCCAAACACATGCCCCAAACAGCATGCAAAAACGCCCGAACCATGCTACCGTGCAGCTGTCACGTGGACGCCACAGGTGAACGGATGCGCAGGCCTGCTCTCTACAGCCGCTCCAACCGGGTTTCGGGTGCTTCGCCCCCGTCCCCTGTGCCCGCGCCTGAAGCGGCCGCGCCCGCCTCAGCGCGCGTTCCCCGCAGGCTGTGGCGGCTTCTCGGTCTGTTGGGCCTGTTGGGCCTGCTGATCAGCCTGTTGCTGCCCCAGTTCCCCACCGCGCGCAGGCTCGCGCAGAAGGACATCGACGCGGCCGTGCTGCGCACGCTGGAGACCGCCAGCCTGCCCTCGCCAGCCACCCGGGCCTACAAGCTCGTCGAGCCCTCGGTGGTGCGCGTCATGGGCTATGGCAGGAGCAGGGACGGCAAGGACGAAATCGAGCGCGGCGTGGGCAGTGGCGTGGTGATTGTGGACAAGGGTCTGATCCTGACCAACCTGCATGTGGTGCAGGCAGCCGAGCGCATCGAGGTGATATTTTCCGACGGCCTGGAGTCCGGCGCGTCCATCGTCGGCGTCCAGCCCGAAAACGACCTGGCTGTCTTGCAGGCCCACAAGATTCCGGACGACCTGGTGGCCGCCACCCTGCGTTCCACGGGCGATCTGGCGCCCGGCGACCAGGTCATGGCTGTCGGCTACCCGTTTGGCATCGGCCCCTCGGCCTCGGCCGGCGTGGTCTCGGGGCTCAGGCGCAGCTTCCGCTCGCCCGAGGGCAAGCAACAGATGAACAACCTCATCCAGTTCGATGCCGCCGCCAACCCCGGCAACTCGGGCGGCCCGCTGGTCACCATGGACGGTCATGTGGTGGGCATCGTCACGGCCATCCTCAACCCCTCGCAACAGCGTACCTTCATCGGTATCGGCTTTGCCGTGCCCATCGAGAACGCCGCCTCGGCGGCGGGCATGCCCCCGTTCTAATACCTAAGACCTAAGGCCCTCCATGGACTCAACCGCAGCGCCAGACCACGACACCGCCCAGCTCATGGAGCAGATCCTCTACGAGGTCAAACGCGTGGTCGTAGGCCAAGACCGCTTTCTCGAGCGCGTGATGGTGGCCCTGCTGGCCCAGGGCCATTTGCTGGTCGAGGGCGTGCCGGGACTGGCCAAGACGCTCACGATCAAGACCCTGGCCAGCACCGTACGCGGCCACTTCAAGCGCATCCAGTTCACGCCCGATCTGGTGCCGGCCGACCTGGTCGGCACCCGCATCTACAACCAGAAAACCGGCGAGTTCAGCACGGCGCTGGGCCCTGTGTTCACCAATTTGCTGCTGGCCGACGAGATCAACCGCGCGCCGGCCAAGGTGCAAAGCGCGCTGCTCGAAGTCATGCAGGAGAGGCAGGTCACGATTGCCGGCGTGTCGCACAAGGTCCCCGAGCCCTTCCTCGTGATGGCCACGCAAAACCCGATCGAGACCGAAGGCACCTACCCGCTGCCCGAAGCCCAGGTCGACCGCTTCATGATGAAGGTGCTGGTGGACTACCCGAGCGACGAGGAGGAGTTCGTGATTGTCGAGCGCGTCACAGGCCCGGCGCTCACGGTCTGCGCCGTGGCCAGCACCGAGCAGCTGGCGGCCCTGCAGGCTCAATGCCGCAGAGTCTATGTGGACCCTTCGCTGGTGCAGTACGCCGTGCGCCTGGTCTCGGCCACCCGCTTCCCCGAGCGGCACGGGCTCAAGGACCTGGCGCGCTTCGTCACCTTTGGCGCCAGCCCGCGCGCCACCATCAACCTGACCGAGGGCGCCCGCGCACTGGCCATGCTGCGCGGGCGCAGCTATGCCCTGCCCGAGGACATGAGCGACCTGGTGCCCGATGTGCTGCGCCACCGGCTGGTGCTGTCGTACGAGGCCCTGTCCGAGGGGCTCACGCCCGACGCCCTTGTGAGCAAGATCATGGCCAAGACCCTGCCGCCGGCGCGGCCGCTCGAACATGAACAGCTCGCCGCCTAGAGATATGAGCCCCCACGCTCCGCCGCTGCGCGGGTCGCTGCCCCCCGAGGGGGCTGGCCTTGCTTGGGGCGGCCCGGCGCATTCGTTTCGGCCCAACGCCGAGCAGCTGCTGCGCCGGCTCGAATGGACCGTGATCCGCCGGCTCGACGGCCTGCTGCAGGGCGACTACCGCACGCTGCTGCGCGGCGCGGGCCTGGACCTGGCCGACCTGCGCGAATACCAGCACCACGATGACGTGCGCCACATCGACTGGAACGTGACGGCGCGTGTGCAAACGCCCCATGTGCGCGTGTTCACCGAAGACCGCGAAATGGCGGCCTGGTTTCTGCTCGACCTGAGCCCCTCGATGGACTTCGGCTCGGGCGATCTGCGCAAACGCAGTGTCTCGGCCGAATTCGTGGCTGTGCTGGCGCGGCTGCTCACGCGCCATGGCAACCGCGTGGGCGCCCTGCTGTATGGCTCGGCATTGGACGCCGTGATCCCGACACGCGGCGGGCGGCGCCATGTGCTGCGCTTGCTGCATGCGATGCAGAATCACGCGCCGGCGCCGCAGGCGGGGACCACCCGGCTGCACGAGCTGCTGCAGGCTGCAGCCCGCCTGGTACGGCGCCGCTCCACGCTGTTTGTGGTGTCGGACTTCATCAGCGAACCGGGCTGGGACAAGCCGCTGGCCCTGCTGGCCCAGCGCCACGACGTGGTCGCGGTGCGCCTGCTCGACCCGCTGGAGCTGCAACTGCCCGATCTGGGCCTGCTGACCCTGCGCGATGCCGAAACCGGCGAACAACTGCTGGTGAACACGCATGACAGAGGCTTTCGCAAGCGCTTTGCGCGCATTGCGGCCCAGCGCGAGGCCGACTTGCGCCAGGCGCTGGTGCGTGCCGGGGTCGACGCGCTGGAGCTGTCCACCGACGATGACCTGGTCGATGCCATCGTGCGCTTCACCGACTTGCGCAAGCGCCGCCGCCAGCTGTGCGCTGGGGCCGCCCTGCCCAGCCACCTGCGGCAAAGCGCCTGAGACAAAAGGACACCGGCCCATGAACTTCCTCTGGCCCCACTTCCTGTGGCTGCTGCTGGCCGTGCCGCTGCTGGTCGCCATGTATGTCTGGCTGCTGCGGCGCAAGAAGAAACTGGCGCTGCGTTATGCGAGCCTGTCCATCGTCAAAGAGGCTATGGCGAGCGGCCAGGGCCTGCGGCGCCATCTCCCGCCCGCGCTGTTTTTGCTGGCCATGGTCGCCATGCTGCTGGCCGCCTCGCGCCCCCTGGCCGTGATGAGCCTGCCCTCGCAGCAGGAAACCATCATCCTCGCGATGGACGTGTCGGGCAGCATGCGCGCCACCGATGTGCAGCCCAGCCGCCTCGCGGCCGCGCAAACGGCCGCCAAGGCCTTCATCAACGAACTGCCGCGCACGGTGCGCGTGGGCATCATCGCCTTCGCCGGCACCGCCTCGGTGGTCCAGGCCCCGACGCAAAACCGCGAAGACCTGATCGCGGCCATCGACCGCTTCCAGCTGCAGCGCGGCACGGCCATTGGCAACGGCATCGTGCTCTCGCTGGCCACCCTGTTCCCCGAGGCCGGCATCGAGATCGCCTCGCTGGCGCCGGGGCACGAGCGAGCGCGTGGCGTCCCGATCGACCAGGCGCCGAAAGAGGACAAGAAGGAGTTCGTCCCGGTGGCGCCGGGCTCGTACAACTCGGGCGCCATCATCTTGCTGACCGATGGCCAGCGCACCACGGGCGTCGATTCGCTGGACGCCGCCAAGATGGCGGCCGACCGCGGCGTGCGTGTCTACACCGTGGGCATAGGGACGGTGGACGGCGAGACCATAGGCTTTGAGGGCTGGTCGATGCGCGTGCGGCTCGACGAGGAAACCCTCAAGGCCATCGCCAACCGCACCCAGGCCGAGTACTTCTACGCCGGCACCGCAGCCGACCTGAAGAAGGTCTATGGCACCCTGAGCTCGCGCCTGGCGCTGGAGAAAAAGGAAACCGAGATCTCGGGACTGCTGGCGCTGGTGGCGGCCGCGCTGGCCCTGCTGTCGGGCGCTCTGTCGCTGCTGTGGTTCAACCGGATTCTGTGATGCGCTGCAGGTCGCGCCGGATCAGCAAGGATGATCATGCCGCACATTCCTCGCACCATCGGACAGCTGCTTGCGAGGTATTTGTCCACGCCGCGCCTCAGTGCCCAGACCGGCATGCCCGCGCAGCGCGACAAGTTGCTGCGTTGCCTGAGGCCCGGCGATGTCCTGCTGGTGGAAGGCAGCAGCCGGATTGCGACGGTGATCAAATACCTGACCCAGTCCACCTGGTCACACGCGGCTTTTTTTGTCGGCCCGCAGCTCGGCGGAGTGGATAAGCGGGGAGAGCCGTATCTCTTTGTCGAGGCAGACATGGTGCAGGGCGTGTGCAAGCGCCCCTTGTCCCATTACCAGTCGTTCCACACCCGCATCTGCCGGGCCTGCCATCTCAGCGACGCCGACCGGGACCGGCTCTTGCACGCGGTCATGAGCAAGCTCGGCGAGCAGTACGATCTGAAAAACGTCTTCGATCTGGCACGCTACCTGTTTCCGGCGCCACCAGTGCCAGGACGGTGGCGCCGGAAAATGATCGCGCTGGGCAGCGGCGATCCGACCCGGGCGATCTGCTCGTCGCTCATTGCCGAGGTGTTCCAGAGCGTGGGCTACCCCATCCTGCCCATGATTACCATCGACCGCAGAGAGGATCCGAAGCGGCACAAAGCGGTCACCGAGGAGGTCTACCACATCCGCGATCGCAGCCTCTACGCACCGCGGGACTTCGACGTCTCGCCCTATTTCGAGATCGTCAAGCCAACGCTGGTGGCCGGGTTCGACTATCGCCACATTCACTGGGAGTAGCTGCCATCCGCCTCGGCGCTCGCGACGGCCCGCCAGCTCGGGTAGCAAGGGCTGCCGGCCTGGGGACCGGGGCATGCAGCCCAGCGCCAGGCGCCGGTGCTCGTGGTGCCCGAGATTTTCCCGCCGGCCTTGTGCAAGAGCCTGATCGCCTACTACGACCGGCTGGGCGGCGAAGACTCGGGCTTCATGCGCGACATCAACGGCCAGACCACCACCATCGTCGACCATAGCTTCAAGCGCCGCGGCGACCGGAGGGTGGAAGACCCAGGGTTGCAGAACGAATGCATGCTGGCCATCCGCCGCCGTCTGGCGCCCCTGGTCCACCGGGCTTTCCAGTTCAAAGCCACCTACGTGGAGCGCGCCCTGGTCTCGTGCTATGACGCACGGGAGCAGGGCCATTTCCGGCCGCACCGCGACAACACCACGCTGGCCACGAGCCATCGGCGCTTTGCCGGCTCGCTGTTTCTCAACAGCGGTGAATATGACGTGGCCAGCTGCGGTTTGCCGAATTCGGCCATGCCTTGCACAGCGCACTCACGGGCGGTGCGGTCGTGTTTTCATGCTCGCTGCTGCACGAGGCCACAGCGGTCACGCGCGGGCGCCGCTACATGTTCCTGCCGTTTCTGTACGACGAGGCGTCGAAGCAGGTACGCGAAGCCAACCTCCAGCACCTGTCCGACAAGGTCATCCACCTGGCCAACGGACGCGCCATGCGCGCCATGGACAAAGCGGATGGGCATCCGGCCCCACCCGCCTGAGCGTGATCGCTATACGGCGCTGAGCGGTTTCAGCCGGCAGCTTGGGGCAGGGCCTGCGCGTGGCCAGGCGTTCGGGTGTGCAGCCTGCCGCGCTCCAGCCGCAGCTGGCGCGAACAGCGTGCGGCCAGCGCCTCGTCGTGCGTGACCAGCACAAAGGCCGTGCCCAGGGTTCGGGCCAGTTCCAGCATCAGCTCGAACACCCCATCGGCGGTCGTTCGATCGAGGTTGCCGGTGGGCTCGTCGGCCAGCACGCAGGCCGGCTGGGTGACCAGGGCGCGGGCGATCGCCACGCGCTGGCGCTCGCCGCCGGAGAGTTCGGACGGACGGTGGTGCAGGCGGTCTTGCAGGCCCACGGATGCTAGCATTTTGGTAGCAGCCTGCGCACATTCGGCGGGGGCCAGGCGCCGAATCCGCAAGGGCATGGCGACGTTATCGAGGGCGCTGAACTCGGGCAGCAGGTGGTGGAACTGGTAGACAAAGCCCAAGTGCTGGTTGCGCAGCGCGCCCTGCGCGGCCGGCGACAGCGCCGACAGGTCCTGGCCCTTGATCTGCACGCGCCCGCCGCTGGGGGCATCGAGCCCGCCCAGCAAATGCAGCAGCGTGCTTTTGCCCGAGCCGGAGGCGCCGACGATGGCCAGGGTTTCGCCGGCATGGACCTTCAGGTCCACGCCCTGCAGCACGGTCACGTCGAGCCGGCCTTCGTGGAAACGTTTGGTCAGCGCCGTGGATTGGAGGACCACATCACTCATAGCGCAGGGCCTCCGCCGGGTTGACGCGGCTGGCGCGCCAGCTCGGGTAGATGGTGGCGACAAAGGCCAGCACCAGCGAGATCAGCGCGATCGGCACGATGTCGCTGCTCTGTGGGTCGCTGGGCATGCGGCTGATCAGGTAGATGTCCTTGGGCAGGAAGCTGGCGTCGAGGGCCCTCTCCAGCGCCGGCACGAGCACGTCGATGTTGAACGCCACGCCCAAGCCCAGCAGCAAGCCGGCCAGGGTGCCGATCACGCCGACCATCGCGCCCTGCACGACGAAGATGCCCATGATGCTGCGCGGGCTCGAACCCAGCGTGCGCAGGATCGCGATGTCGGCGCGCTTGTCGGTGACCGTCATCACCAGCGTGCTGACCAGGTTGAAGGCCGCGACCGCGACGATCAGCGTGAGGATGATGAACATCATGCGTTTTTCCAGCTGCACGGCGGCAAACCAGGTCTTGTTCTGGCGCGTCCAGTCGCGAATCAGCAGATCGCCGCTCAAGCTGGCGGCCAGCTGCTGCGCCACCTCGCGCGCCTGGTGCAGGTCCTTGAGCTTGAGGCGCAGGCCGCTCGGGCCTTCGAGGCGGAAGATGCGCGCCGCGTCGTCGATGTGCATCATGACCAGGGCCGAGTCGTACTCGTAGTGGCCCGAATCGAAGGTGCCCACCACCTTCATCTGCTTGAGGCGCGGCACGACACCGGCCGGCGTGACCTGCCCGCTGGGCGCGATCAGGGTGACGGGGTCGCCCTCGCGCACCCCCAGCGAGCGCGCCAGCTCGCCGCCCAGCACCAGGCCGAATTCGCCAGGCAGCAGCCGCGACAGCGCGGTGTTTTTGAGCTCGACGGCCAGCTCCGTCACCTCGGGTTCGCGGGCCGGGTCGATCCCCCGCACGACGGTTCCCTTCATGTCCTCACCCCGTGCCAGCAGGGCCTGGGTTGCGATGAAAGGTGCAGCACCGACCACCTGCGGATTGTTCCGCGCCTCGGTCAGGGTCTGGTTCACATCCAGCAGCGCCACCCCGCCCGGCGCGAAGATTTCGATATGCGACACCACGCCCAGCATGCGGTCGCGCACCTCCTTCTGGAAGCCGTTCATCACGCTCAGCACGATGATCAGCGCCGCCACGCCCAGCGCAATGCCCAGCATGGACACGCCCGAGATGAAGGAAATAAACCCGTTGCGCCGTGTGGCGCGGCCCGCGCGCGTGTAGCGCCAGCCAAGGATCAGTTCGTAGGGAAGGTGCATGGTGTCGAGGTTGAGTGTTCAGTGTTGAGCGTTGGGCGTGGAAGACCCTGTGTTCCGGCCTTCACGCTGAACACTCAACGCTGACCGCTGAATCCCTGGATTGTGGCATCCCGGACAATAGGACCCATGCACCTGTTGATTCCCTACGCCTCGTGCAGTTCCGAGGCCTGCCGCCAGACCCTGGCGAGCCTGGCGCTGCCCAACCTGCTGCGGCTGCTCCAGCGCCTGAGCCTCAAGGCCACCGATGCGGGCGACGACTACACGCTGTCGCCGCCGCACGAGCGGGCCCTGGCCAGGGCCTGCGGGCTGCCGGTGCAAGACGGCAAGATTGCCTGGGCCGCCTGGCAGGCCGCCTCGACGCTCGCCAACCCCGGCGACCAAGCCTGGGCCCTGATCACGCCCTGCCACTGGCAGGTCGGCGCCGACCATGTCACCCTGGGCGACCCG
>JBOHHM010000185.1:0-7783 GCA_050725495.1 Burkholderiaceae bacterium
CCACATCCCCCCCGTCCGCCAGCGGCTCGAGGCACTGCGCGAGGTGGGGCTCGAGTACATCGGCCTCGGGCAGCCGGCCACGACCCTCTCCGGCGGCGAAGCGCAGCGCGTGAAGCTCGCCCTCGAGCTCTCCAAGCGCGACACGGGCCGCACGCTCTACATCCTCGACGAGCCGACGACGGGGCTCCACTTCCACGACATCGATCTCTTGCTTCGCGTGCTGCACCGGCTGCGCGACCACGGGAACACGGTGGTCGTGATCGAGCACAACCTCGACGTCATCAAGACCGCCGACTGGCTGATCGACATGGGGCCCGAAGGCGGCGCCGGCGGCGGCCAGGTGGTCGGCGTGGGCACGCCCGAAGCGTTGGCGGCGAACCCGGCGAGCCATACGGGGCGCTACCTGCAGCGCCTGCTCTGAGCCCCGGTCATGAAACATTTTGAACCCTGGCCCGCACGAAACGGCCGCAATCCGCTATCATTTCAATAGCAACCCGACTGAAAGCACCCCATGTCCTCGATCACCCTGCGCTTCCTCGCCGAACCCAGCACCGTCAATTTCGGCGGCAAGGTCCACGGCGGCACCGTCATGAAATGGATCGACGAGGCCGGCTACGCCTGCGCCACCAGCTGGGCCAAGCGCTACTGCGTCACGGTCTACGTGGGCGGCATCCGCTTTCACCGCCCCATCATGATCGGCGACCTGGTCGAGGTCGAGGCGCGCCTGGCCTACACCGGCAGCAGCAGCATGAACATCTCGGTCGAGGTGCGCAGCGGTGACATGAAGAGCGGCGTGCTGGAAAAAACCACCGAATGCCTGATCGTGTTCGTCTCGGTCGACTCGCATGGCCGGCCCATGCCGGTCGATGCCTGGACCCCCGAGACCCCCGGCGAAGTCGCGCTGGCCACGCGCGCCAAGGCCCAGCTCGACGCCTCGCGCGCCGCCCAATAGGCCCGCAGGTGCAACAGCCCCATTGGAGCGGCCGCGACCTGGCCGCAGCAGTTGCCGTGATCGTGATCTGGGGCCTGAACTTCGTGGCCATGAAGTTCGCGCTGCGCGACTTCACGCCGTTTCAGCTCGGCGCGGCGCGCTTTGCGCTGGCGGTGCTGCCGCTGGCCCTGCTGGTCAGGCCACCCCGGGTCCCCTGGCAGTGGGTTGCGCTCTACGGACTGTTCCAGGGCGTGGGTCAGTTCGGCCTGCTGTTCACCGCGCTCAAGGTCGGCATGACGGCGGCGCTGGCCTCGGTGCTGATGCAGACCCAGGTGTTCTTCACCGCGCTGTTCGGCTTTGTGCT
Organism: Burkholderiaceae bacterium; assembly: GCA_050725495.1. Classification (GTDB taxonomy): domain Bacteria; phylum Pseudomonadota; class Gammaproteobacteria; order Burkholderiales; family Burkholderiaceae_C; genus JBOHHM01. The sequence continues at coordinate 1,296 of JBOHHM010000185.1, forward strand.
GCTGCACGAGCGCCCCAGCCGCTCGCTGCAGGCCGGGCTGGCGCTGGCGGCCCTGGGCCTGGCCTGCTTTGCGATGAACTATGTGGCACCCGGCTCGGCGGGGGCGACGACGGCCTGGGGCTTTGCACTCAATGTCGCGGCGGCGGCCATGTGGGCCGGCTCCAACATCATGGCGCGCAAGGCCCAGCTGGCCAGCGCCAGCTTCGACGCCCTGGGCTTCGTGGTCTGGAGCAGCCTGTTGCCGGTGCCGGCCTTCGTCTTCTTCACGCTACTCTTCGATCCCGAGGCCAGCCGCTGGTCATGGCGCGACGCGCCCTGGAGCAGCTGGGCGGCCGTGGCCTACCTCGGCTGGGCCTCGACCATCCTGGCCTCGACGCTGTGGACCGGCCTGCTCAAGCGCCATGCGGCCAACCGCGTCGCCCCGTTCAGCCTCGGCGTGCCGGTCGTGGGCCTGGGCGCGGGCATGCTGGTGCTCGGCGAAGCGATCACGCCCTGGCAATGGGCCGGCATCGCGCTGGTCGTCGCGGCGCTGGCCTGCGTGATGCTGGGCCCGCGGCTGAGTCAGAGCGGGCGCCGGCGCGCGTAGCGCACGACCGTGACCCCGGCCTTGGCCTGGCGCGTCGAGGGCATGACCAGCACGCAGTCGTCGTAGGGCGTGGCCACGGGCTCGCCATCGTTGAAGCCGATCACGGTGCCGGCCCGCTCGATCACCTCGAGCCCGCTGTAGGGATGGGCGAAGCGGAAGTTCTCGCTCTTGGCCACCACCGGGCCAGTCACTTCGAGCGCCCATTGGCGCGGCGCATCGGGCAGCTGCCAGCCGCCGAGCCGGCGCTGGGCCTCGGCCGCGTCCAGCGTGCCGGCGGCCTGCAGAAAGCGCAGGCATTGGTCCTGCGCGACCGCGCGGCTGCGGGGGTCACCATGGAAGCCGCATTCGACCAGCAGCGAGCGCGTGTCGCTGCGGCCATCGGGCTCGCCCAGGCGGCCGAAGTCGCGCATGCGCACGCCGTCCTGATGGCCGGCGTCGATGACGATGTGTTCGGGCGCGCGCAGCTCGCGCGCTAGCGCCAGATTGCGTGGCTGCAGGCCGGTCAGCAGCAACGGCGCCGACGGTTCATGCATCGAATGCAGATCGAGCAGCCAGTCGGCCTGTTCGACAAAGGGGCGCAGGGCCGCGGCGCGGCGGCGCTCCAGCGTGTTGCCCGCTGCCATGCGCTCGGGCTGCCACTGCCGGTTCAGGTCCTCGTCGACAAAGCGCGAGGCGTCGTGGTTCGCCGGGTCGAAACGGTCGAAGGCCGCGAGGTTGCAAAAAGCCAGCGTGAGCCTGCCCTGCTGCGGGCGCACGCCGGCCTCGAGCAGGCCCTTGAGCGCCCAGGCGCCGCAGAGCTCGTTGCCGTGCACCAGAGCGCTGATCATCACATGGCGGCCGGCCATGCCGGAGTCAAACTGCCAAACGCCTTCGACGCCGGTGTTGCCGCTGCGCCAGGCCGCGAGATCGGGCGCGGCGAGCTCAAATGTCAGGGCGGTATTCATTGCTTGATGTTCGCGAAGTCGACAATCTTCTTGGACTTGGCCGTTTCCTCGGCCAGGAACCTGGCCACGTCCACCGTCGGCGCGGCCACCGTCGAGCTCGACGCCTCCATCTTCTTGCGGAAATCGCTCGACTGCAGCGACTCGTTGAGCGCCTTCTTGAGCCTGGCCAGCACGGGCTCGGGCAGCTTGGCCGGCCCCATCAGCACAAACCAAGTGCCGATGTCCAGGCCCTTGAGCCTGGGGTTCTCGGCCAGGGCCGGTATCTCGGGTGTCACGGCCGAACGCCTGGCCTCGGTCGTGCCCAGCGCGACGACCTTGCCGCTGCGGATATGCGGCAGGCCGCTGGAGAGCACGAACACGCCGAACTCGATGTTGCTGCCCACCAGGTCGTTGGTCAGCGGCGCGACGCCGCGGTAGGGAATATGGGTCATGAACAGGCCGGCCTGCTGCTTGACCATCTCGCCGGCCAGGTGCAGCGAGGTGCCGACACCCGAGCTGCCATAGCTGAACTTGCCGGGGTTGTTCTGGACCAGGACGATGAACTCGTCGACGGTTTTGACGCCGGCCTTGGCGAGGCCACGAGTACCAGCGGCTGCGAGGCGATCAGGCCCACGGGTGTGAAGTCCTTGGGCTCGTACTTGACGCCGGGCGCGACCAGCCGGTTGATCGCGACCTCGTTGTTGGCGCCGACCAGCAGCGTGTAGCCGTCGGGCGTGGCATTCGCGACCTTTTGCGCGCCGATCGCGCCGCCGCCGGCGCCGACGTTCTCGATCAGCACCGGCACGCCGAGCCGGGTCGAGAGCTCGGCGCCCAGGGTGCGGGCCGTCAGGTCGGTGCTGCCGCCGGGCGGGTAGCCGACGACCAGCGTAATCGGCTTGCTCGAGTAGGTGCCGCCCTGGGCAGCGGCCGGACCAGCAGCGAGCAAGGCCAGGCCGCAACAGGCGATGAGACGGAACAAGGGGGACAGGCGCATCGGAAATCCTCGTGAACAGTGGCCCGATTGTGCGCAAGACGGGCCCCGGCGATGGTGCCGAAACGGCGCAGGCTGGTGCCGTTGATGTTCCGCTGCTCAGCGGCTCGGGATGGCCTGCCAGACGGCCTCGGCCAGCGGGCCCAGGCGCCGCTTGGGACGGTAGATCCGCACATCAAAGCGCACTTCCATGCGCTTGTCACCGACCACTGCGAATCGGGCCGCCTTGCAGTCCGCATGGACCATGGACCAGGGCAGCCAGGCCATGCCCAGGCCCTTGAGCACATACTCGTAGAGCGCATCGGCCGAATCGCATTCGATGCGGCGCTGCAGGCGCGGCGCGTTCGGGTTGTGGGCCAGATGGTCCTCGACCAGGCGGCCCAGTGCCAGCGTGGGCGCATAGGCCAGGAAGGGCGCGGCCGCCCGAACGCCGGGTGCGTGACATGGCGCAGCTCGGCCGCGCGGCTGAAGCTGCGCGCCTGCGCCAGCGCGACGAAGTCTTCCAGCCACTTCAGCTGCATGGGCCGGGCGCAGGGCTCAGCCGCGCGCGGCCTGCAGCAGATCCCGCGTTTTGAGCGCTTCGCGCCTGGCGGCCTCGGCGAAGTCGTCGCCGCTGGACGCGTAGAGGATGGCGCGCGAGGAGTTCACGATGATCGGGCCATCGGCGCGCCAGCCAGCCTTCACCGTGGCGATGGCGTCGCCGCCCTGCGCGCCGACGCCGGGGATCAGCAGCGGCAGCGTGGGCGCGAGCGCGCGCACGCGCTCGATCTCCGCGGGATAGGTCGCGCCGACCACGAGGCCGAGCTGGCCGTTGAGGTTCCACGGACCTTGCGCGAGCCGCGCCACATGCTCGTACAGCAGCGGCTCGCCGGCCACGGTCGACAGGCGCTGGCTCTGCAGGTCGTCGCCGCCGGGGTTGGAGGTGCGGCACAGCAGGAAGGCGCCCTTGCCCTCGTATTTCAGGTAGGGCTGGACCGAGTCAAAGCCCATGAACGGCGAGAGCGTGACGGCGTCGGCGCCGTAGCGCTCGAACGCCTCTTTCGCGTACTGCTCGGCCGTCGAGCCGATGTCGCCGCGCTTGGCGTCCAGGATGATCGGCACCTGGGGCGCGACGCGGCGCATATGCTCCATCAGGCGCTCGAGCTGGCCTTCGGCGCGGTGCGCGGCGAAGTAGGCGATCTGCGGCTTGAACGCGATCACGAGGTCGGCCGTGGCGTCGACAATCCGGGCGCAGAAATCGTAGATCTTGTTGGCGTCGCCCCTGAGGCCCGCGGGGAATTTGTTGGGCTCGGGGTCCAGGCCGACGCAGAGCATCGAGCGGTTTTGCGCTGCAGCCGCGCCCAGCATGGCAAGAAAGGTCATGGTGCCGATTTTACGGGGCGCACCATGGGCCGAACATGCATTGGACAGCCCCAGGCGGTCAGGGTGGCAGACGGGCGGGCCAAGATTCCGACCGCTGCACAACCGCTTTTTCTTTCCCAATGCTTTCTTGGAGAGACTCGCAATTCCCAAACACGCCACGGATGCCGCCTCAGAGGCCGGGCCAAACGTCCGAAAAAAAAGCCTCTTCCCCCTTTGCTGTGCGACAGCGTGACGCCCACATATTTGCAAACGCCATGCCGGAGTGCGGCGCGGTTAACAGCTCGTTACCAAATCGCGACCGACGGTCCTCGGCGGACGTCTGAACGGCGACTTTCAGCGCCCGGCGCCCGGATCGCGCCTCGGCAGCGCAGCACAGCCGCGCCCGATCTGACGGTTTTTGTCAGCCCGCCGCCTCGCCTGACATGACACAAAGCGCCGGGCTCGGTGCTGCACGGGGCTGCCGTGGCTCTGGGAAGCGGCCTCGCGTCGTCGGCCCCCGGCGCGCCCTTTCACGCTGGTAATCGTCCGCCCGATCGCCTATACATAAAAGCCGCGTTCGACCGGTCGCGTCACGCGTGCGGACATCAATCCAGACCCTGGAGGTCATGCATGGACGAGAGCACAAAGCAAGCCGCGATCGATACGCTCAATCGCATCCTGGAGCTTGAGCTGGCGGGGGTGGTGCGCTATACGCATTACTCGCTGATGGTCTTCGGGTACACCCGAATCCCCATCGTCTCCTGGTTCAAGGGCATCGCCGAGGAGGGGCTGGTTCACGCTCATAAAGCGGGTGAGCTGGTGACCTTGCTCGGAGGCCACCCTTCCCTGAAGATTGGCGAGCTGATCGAAACCGCCAAGCACGACATCGGCGACATTCTTCGCGAAAGCCTTGAGCACGAGAAGAAAGCGCTGACCGGGTACTACGATTTGCTGAGCCTCGCGCAGGGCCAGTCGGTTCTGCTGGAGGAATATGCCCGTGAGATGATCGTCCAGGAGGAACTCCACCTCGACGAGGTCAACAAGATGCTGAGACGGCCCGGGCATTGACCGGCGAAGCGGGCGGGCCGGCCTTGGCGAGCCCGCCTCTCAGGCCGCCGGCTTCAGCACGTCCTGCGCCAGGCACAGATCGGCCCAGGCCTTGGCCTTGTCCGCGCCGCTGCGCAGCAGGTAGGCCGGCGGGTAGCTCACGACCACGGGCACACCGTGGTACCGATGGACCCGCCCGCGCAGCTTGCCCAGCGGCTCGGTGGTCTGCAGCAGCGACTGCACGGCGAAGCGGCCCATGGCCAGGATGATCCTGGGCCGCAGCAGTTCGACCTGGCGCCGCAGATAGGGCTCGCACTGCGCGACCTCGTCGGGCGAGGGGCTGCGGTTGGCTGGGGGACGGCACTTGAGCGCATGGCTCAGGTAGACCTGCTGACGGTCCAGTTTCAAGGCCTTGAGCATGTTGTCCAGCAGCTGGCCCGCGGGGCCGACAAAGGGCTGGCCCTGCAGGTCCTCGTTTTCATCGGGCGCGTCGCCGACGATCAGCCAGTCGGCTGGGGCGCCGCCCGCGCCCGGCACCGCGTTCTTGCGGCCCGCGCACAGCGCGCAGGCCTGGCAGCCGGCAACGGCCGAGCGCAGCGCCGGCCAGTCCATGGTGGCGAGGCCGGCAGGCAGGGGCTGGAGCTGGGGCCGGTTTTCCAGAAGTTTTGGATCGACAGCCCTGACCGGCTGGGCGGGAGCCGCTATGAAATCAGGAGCGGTCGGACTGGCCGGGGAGGCAGGCAGCGGCACCGGCTCGGCGCACAAGGGGGCAGCGGGCTCGGCTTCGGGCCACCAGACCCGCACGCCCATTTCCTCCAGCATCGCACGCTGGCGCGCGTCCAGGCCGAGGCTCATAGCTTCAGGCTCATGACGACCGCATGCTCGCGCTGGCCATGATCGGCCGGGTAGTAGTTCTTGCGCTCGCCAACGCGGCGGTAGCCGTGGTGCTCGTAGATCCGCAGCGCCCGCTGGTTGCTGGCCCGCACTTCGAGCCACAGCCACTGCGCGCCCTGGCCGCGCGACCACAGAGCCAGCGCATCGAGCATGACCCGGGCCCAGCCCTGACCCTGGTGCTCGCGCGCCACCGTGATGTTGAGCAAATGCACTTCATCCACGCCCTTCATGGCAACAAAATAGCCCAGCAGGGCGTCATCGGCCATCAAAAGCTGGGCCTCATAGCCCGCGCGCAGCGAATCGACGAAGTTGCTGCGCGACCAGGGATGGGCGTAGACGCACTGCTCGATGCGCAGCACCGCTTCGAGCCGCGCTTCGCTCATCGGCTCGAAGCGGGCTTCCAGGGTCTTGAAGACGGCACTCATGATGGTTCGCCCCAAAGTTTCGCTCCCGTTGGTCGCACGATACCTTGGGGCGGGCTAGCCAGCAAAAAAGCTTGGGGCGGCCCGTCGCTTTTTTGAGTATGGAGAACGAGTGACGGCTTCATGGATGTAGGGCTTTTTCGGCGGCGCGCTCGGCCGTGGTTTTGGCGACTTTATCGCGAATATAGAGCGGCAAGGCCTGGTCGGCGGGCAAGGCCTGGCCGGCTGCCAGCAGGGCCGGCGCGAGCCGCAGCAGGGCGGCGGCCGTGGGCAGGGCCTCGACC
>JBOHHM010000186.1:0-14163 GCA_050725495.1 Burkholderiaceae bacterium
AAATTTCAGCTGAAAGTCAACACAATTACATGCCTACATTTTAAAGCGCAATAAATTCACTAACTCGTTGATCTCACAAGGCTTTGCGATCATTCGGGTAGCAAAATCAGGGGGAACTTCAGGTTAAACATAGGCGCAAAATCTTGGGCTTCAAAGCGCCACAGCGATTCAAGCGGTTTCGTCAACGGAAACAACGGGCACCCTGGAGTCAATCCGCACGTTTCGCGAGCTTGCGACCCGCGGCAGCCTTGCCCAGGCCGCGCAGACGCTGGGCATGTCGCGGGCCAACGTCAGCAAGTACCTGGCCGAGCTCGAATCGCGGCTCGGCTGCGCTTGCTCAAGCGCTCCACCCGCACCATGAGCCTGACCGATGCCGGCAGCCTGCTGCTGGAGCGCAGCACGCCGCTGATGGAGATGATCGCCGACACCCAGGCCGAACTGCAGCAGCGCGCGCAAATGCCCAGCCACCCGGACGATCTGGGGGAACACGATGCCCTGGCCTTCTGCCTGGCGGGCTCCAGCCCCGAGTGGCGCTTGGAGGTCGAGGCCAGACTCACAGCGTGCCGGGCACAGCCGCATGGAAGTCTCGGACGCGGCACCGCTGATCGGTGGGGCGCTGCAGGGCCTGGGCGTGATCTGCCTGCCCCAGCTGATGCAGCAGCCCCACCTGGACAGCGGCGCCCTGCAAGCTGTGCTGCAAGACTATGCACCGCGCGATGTCTGGCTGTACGCCGCCAGATGCCACAAAAACAATAGCATCCAGCGCATTCCACACGGGGGCTACGGACCCAAGATCCTTGGAAGCGCAGCCCGCCCGCAGGCTCTCAGCCCAGATGCTGAGCGAAAAACGCCAGCGTGCGCTCGCGCGCCAGTTTCGCAGCCGCCGCGTTGTACGAGCCGCGCTGGTCGCAGTTGAAGCCGTGGTTGGCGTCGTAGAGGTGCACGCTCACGCCGGGGTGGGCCTTCTTGAACGCTTCCACGCTGTCCAGCTGTATCCATTGATCCTGGTCACCGAAGTGCACCAGCACCGGCACGCGCGGCTGGCGCGAGGCGTCGGGCTCGGCCGTCATGCCGCCGCCGTAGTACGGCGCGGCCGCGCTCAGGCCCGTGAGCATGCAGGCCGCGCGCCAGGTCAGCAGCCCGCCCCAGCAGTAGCCCACGATGCCGACCTTGCCGGCCTGCGCCGCATGGTCGATCGCGGCTTGGAGGTCGCCCAGCACGCCGGGCGCGGGCAGGGCTTCGACCGCGGTCTTGAGCGCAAAGCCGGCATTCATGTCGGCCTCGGCATAGCCGAGTTCGACACCGGGTTTGACGCGGGCAAACGTGGCCGGCGCCACGGCCAGGTAGCCAGCGGCCGCATAGCCGTCGGCGACCGAGCGGATATGCGAGTTGACGCCGAAGATTTCCTGCACCACTACGACGCCGGCCTTCGGTGTTCCCTCCGGTTGCGCCACATAGGCCGGAAAGACAAAGCCGTCGGCGGCCTTGAGATCGATGAAAGTCCCCATGTTCATGCTCCTTTGAGTTTGCGTTCCACGAAATCGAGCCGGTCCTGGCCCCAGAAAATCTCGCCGTCTACACAATAGCTGGGCGCACCGAACACGCCGGCGTCGATCGCCTGCTGGGTGTCGGCCTCGTAGCGCTCATGCACGGCCTGGCTGTGCGACTGCTCCAGCCGCTCGGCGCTCAGCCCGCATTCGGCCAGCAGCTCGGCCAGCACCTTGGGGTCGGCGATATTGCGCTCCTGGGCCCAGACGGCGGCAAACACCGCGCCGCTCAGGCGCATCGCCTCCTCGCTGCCATCGCGCAGATCGACCGCGATGATCAGGCGCGCGGCATCGTCGCCCGAGACCGGAAAGTACTTGGGCTTGAGATTCAGCGGCGCATGCAGGTACTCGCTGTAGCGCTTGAGCTCCAGCAGCCGGTAGGCCTGGCGCTGCGGCGCGCGCTTGGCCAGGGGCAGACCGCCCGAGACCGGAAACACCTGGCCCAGGTCCACCGGCAGCACGCGCACGCGGGCTCCGGCGGCGCGCACGATGGCCGCAAAGCGGGCGTGGCCCAGGTAGGTCCAGGGGCTTTGCGGTGCGAAGTAGTAGTCGACAGTACGGCTCACGGCGCTCTCCTCGATGATTTAATGCGGATTGGCAGCTGGGCGGGCGAAGCGCCGCTGAACCGCCGAGCCTGGTATTAAGCCGCAACAGCCAACTTTCTGCAGGAGACAGGCCTTGAACAAGGTGATACTGATCACGGGCGCCAGCCGCGGCATTGGCGCGGCCACCGCGCTGCTGGCCGCGCGCCGGGGCTATGCCGTGGCCGTGAACTACAGCGCCCACTCGCTGGCGGCCGACGAGGTGGTGCGCCAGATCCGCGCCGGCGGCGGCATGGCCATCACGGTGCAGGCCGACGTGACCCACGAAGACCAGGTGCTCGCGATGTTTGACAAGATCGACGCCAAGCTCGGGCGCCTCACAGCCCTGGTCAATAACGCCGGCGTGGTGGACCAGCCGGCCCGGGTCGACGACATGAGCCTGCAGCGCCTCAGGCGCATGTTCGACACCAACCTGCTCGGGCCGTTCCTGTGCGCGCGCGAAGCCGTCAAGCGCATCAGCAAGCGCTATGGTGGTGCCGGCGGCGCGATCGTCAATGTCAGCAGCGCCGCCGCGCGCCTGGGCTCGCCCGGCCAGTATGTGGACTACGCGGCCAGCAAAGGCGCGATCGACACGTTCACGCTCGGCCTGGCCAGGGAAGTGGCGGCCGAAGGCATACGCGTCAATGCGGTGCGCCCGGGCATCATCGACACCGAGATCCATGCCTCGGGCGGCCTGCCCGAACGCGCGCGCCAGATGGCGCCCCAGGTGCCGATGCAGCGGGCCGGCACGCCGGCCGAGGTCGCGCAGGCCATCGTCTGGCTGCTGGGCGACGAGGCCAGCTACACCACCAGCGCCATCGTCGATGTGACGGGAGGACGCTGATGGATTTCAAACCCCTGATCACGCTGCTGGGAGCATTCGAAACTCGCCATCCGCGTCTTGGAGATTGTTGATGGACTTCAAACCCCTGATCACGCTGCTGGCGATTGTCAATCCGCTGGCCATCGTGCCCTTTTTCATCCACTACACGCAGAACTTCTCGCGCGAGCAGCGCCGCCACACGATCCTGGTGTCCTCCTGCAGCGCCTTTGCCGTGATTGCGGTCAGCGCGCTGCTGGGCCTGCAGATCCTGGAGTTCTTCAGCATCTCGCTGGCCAGCTTCCAGGTCGGCGGCGGCATGCTGCTGCTGATCAGCGCCCTGAACATGCTCAACGCGCAGCCGGCCGAGGCCAAGCCCAATACCAGGGAGATGGAACAAGGCGCGGAAAAGGCGGCGATGGGCGCCAGCATCGCCGTCGTGCCGCTGACCATCCCGCTGCTGACCGGCCCGGCCAGCATGTCCACCGTCGTGATCTATGCCGAGAAGGCCAAGACCTTGCTGCAGCTCGCCACCCTGGTCGGCTACGGCGTGGTCATCGGCATCGCGACCGCCCTGTGCTTCTCGCTGGCCGGGCCGATTGCCCGCGTGCTCGGCAAGACCGGCATCAACGTCATGACCCGGCTCATGGGCCTGATCCTGGCCGCACTGGCGGTGGAGGTGATGACCGACGGGCTGCACAAGCTGTTTCCGGTGCTGGGGCGCTGATTTTCAAGCGAAACCAGGCTTCAGCCCATTCAGGATGGGCACATGACGCTATTGTTTTTATAGCAAACGCACAACCTGGTTGCTGGTGTTGCGCAGCCGCTGCGCCAGCAGTTGGGTGAGCTTGACCAGCAGCTTGGCGCCTACCGTGGGGTGCTCGCGGATCAGCTGCGAAACGGCCTGGCGGTCCAGCACGGCGGCCTCCACGGCGTCGATCGCGGTGCAACTGGCGTAACGCGGCGCGCCGTCGAACATGAACCTCTCACCCAGCGCCGTGCCCTGGCGGTTCACCGACAGGCGCGACAGCTCGTCGGGCCCCGACTTCTTCGTCACATCGACCGTGCCGCTCAGGATCAGCAGCATCCAGTCGCCGACCTCGCCCTCGGCGATCAGCACCTGGCCGGGCCGCGCACGCAAGCGCAGCATGGCCGCGCCCAGGGTGTCGAGCTCCTCGGGCGGGAAGCCTTCGAGCAGCGCGGCGTTGTGCAGCAGGGCGGGTCCGCGTTCGGCCAGCTGGTCGCAGCGGCCCAGCAGTTCGAGACCGGCGCGCCGCAGTTGCTCTTCGGTGCTGGTCATGCGCAGCGGGCTTGGGACGCTATCGGATCTGCTGCAGCCACTGCGCGATTTCCTCCACAGCCGCATCGGTGGCCGCCGCGAGGGCGCGCACGCCGCCGGGCGCATCGGCCGTCGGTGCGGGGCGCTGCACCACGACCACGCGCTGGGCCAGCAGTTGTTCACCGGCGGGCGTGTCCTCCAGCAGCGTGGCGCGCAGGCGGATCAGGCCGGCGCTGCTGTCGGGCGTGGCGAACAACTGGCTGAATTCTTCGAGCTCCAGCCGCAGCACCAGCGGCAGGCGGCCGGGGCTGCGGTTCAGCGCCGCGCCCTCGCCCGCGCTCAGCACGGCGCGGCGCTGGCTCAGGTGCTCGCGCAGGCGCTGGCGCACCAGCTGCGCAGGCGGCATGCTCCAGCGCGCCTGGGCGTAGGGACGCAGCTGCTGGGCGTCGGCATAGGCGAGCCGGTAGAGCACGGCCGTGCCGTCGAGCAGGCCTGCGGCCTCGATCTCGGCCAGCGCCAGCGGCGGCAAGGGCGCCAGGCGGTTGAAGGGCTGGGGGGCCGTGGCGCCCGGGCCAAAGTCGTAGAGGTTCGCGCGCTGCGGCTTGTCGGGCAGCGCGCAGCCGGCCAGGCCCAGAATCACAAGGCAAAAAATGGCTGCAGCCATCGTGGAACGGGCGCAGCACGCTATCAATTCAATAGCGCTTGGCTGGAGCTTTCTCATCGGCTGGCTCCCGGCGCCACAAAGCCGGGCTCGCCCGGACCGGGCGGGGCCGCTCCGTGACCGAACAGCAGCGATTGCGGGTTGTCGTTGATGGCGTTGACGGTGCGGCTGAGCTGACGCGCCGCGCGCGAGGTGTCCTCGCTCACGCGGTTGACCCGCGGCAGGGTCGTCGCGCCAAAGCTGTCGGCCGCCTGCGCCAGCGCGCCCGTGCCCTGGACCAGCTGGTCGAGCGCTCCGCCCTGCTCGTTGAGGCGGCGCGCCGTCTGGCCGATGTCGTCGGCCGTGCGCTGCAGCGAGCGCAGGGTCTGGCCGGTGTCGGCGGCCAGCGCCGGCAGGCTGGCCAGCGCCGGCTCCAGCCGCCGGCTCAGCGTGGCGTCCAGATGCAAGGCCAGCTGGGAGACATCGCCGGCCGCCTGGGCGAGCTGGTCCAGGCTGCTGCTCAGCCGCTTCTGGTTGTCATCGCCCAGGGCCTGGTTGAGCCGCTTGGACGCCTCTTCGAGCTGCACCAGCATGGCCGGGCCCTGCTCGGTGAGCCGGCCCAGCAGCGAAGGCTTGAGCGGAATGCGCGCCGGCGGCTCGCCATTGGCTGGCAGCGCCTCGCGCGACTCGCCGTCGTCGTCGAGCTGCACGAAGGCCAGGCCCGTGACCCCCTGGTAGCTCAGCGTGGCAAAGGTGGAGCGCGTGATGGGCGCGGCCGCATCGACCACGACGCGCACCAGCACATGGCCCGGGGCCTTCGGATCAAAACCGATGTCGGTCACCTTGCCGACCGCGACGCCCCGGTAGCGCACCGGCGCCTGCGGCTGCAGCCCGGACACCGAGGTGCCGGTAGACAGTTCATAGACATGGCGCATCCCTCCTTCGCGCGTGAGCCAGACCGCCAGCATCACCAGCAGGGCCGTGACCCCCAGCACAAACAGACCGGCGGCCAGGGCATGGGCTTTGTTTTCCATGGGGCTTCCTTTCTACCCGGCGCGGGGCTGAGCGCGCAGCGGCCCCATCGCGCGCTGTCCCCGCTCGCCGAGGAAAAATTCGTGGACAAAGGGATGCGGGTAGGCGATCACCTCTTTCGCCGAGCCGCTCACAATCACGCGCTGGTCGGCGAGCACGGCCACCCGGGTGCTGAGCTGAAGCAGCGTGTCCAGGTCGTGCGTGGCCATCACCACCGTCAGGCCCAGCTCGCGGTGCAGCGAGCGCAGCAGGGCGCAGAGACTGTCCGCGCTGTCGGGGTCGAGCCCGGCCGTGGGCTCGTCGAGCAACAGCAGGGGCGGGTCCATGATCAGCGCGCGCGCCAGCGCCACACGCCTGATCATGCCGCCCGACAGGTCGGCCGGCATCTTGTGGGCCTGCGAAGGGTCCAGCCCCACCATCTGCAGCTTCACGAGGGCGGCCTCGCGGATCAGTTCGTCGGGCAAGGCGCCGAGTTCGCACAGCGGAAAAGCGATGTTCTCCAGCACATCGAAAGCCGAGAACAGCGCACCGTGCTGGAACAGCATGCCGACGCGGCTGGAAGCGCCCTTGCGGCCCAGTTGCGCGGCCGGCCGGCCCAGCACCCGGACCTCGCCGCGCGCCGGCTGCTCCAGTCCGAGGATCTGGCGCAGCAGCATCGTCTTGCCGGTGCCAGAGCCACCGACCAGCGACAGCAGCTCACCGCGCGCAACGCTCAGATCCAGGTCTTTGTGGATCACCAGGTCCTCGCGCGGCATGTGAAACACGGTCCAGAGCTTGTGGATCTCGACCATGGGGGCGTGGCTGGTGCCGTCGGTTTCGCCCATGGCTAGATTCCCACATCCTTGAACACCACCGCAAACAGCGCATCGACCAGAATCACCGCCGTGATCGAGGTCACGACCGAGGTCGTTGTGCCGCGGCCCAGGCTCTCGGTATTGGGTTGCACGCGCAGACCACAGTGGCAGCCGATCAGGGCGATCAACACGCCAAAGACAGCCGACTTGGACAGCGCCAGCGTCAGGTTGGCAATGTTGACCGCCTTGGGCAGGGCGGTCACGAAGAAGGCGGGCGTGATGCCCAGCGCCATGTCTGCGGCCAGCATGCCGCCGGCCAGGGCGGCCAGCGTGGTCCAGACACTGATCAGCGGCATCACCAACGCCAGGGCCATGGCGCGCGGCATGACCAGGCGAAAGCCATGCGCGATGCCCATCACGCGCATGGCGTCGAGTTCTTCGGTCACGCGCATCACGCCGATCTGCGCCGTGATGGCCGAGCCCGAACGGCCGGCCAACAAGATCGCAGCGAGCATCGGCCCGAGCTCGCGGATCAGCGAAATGCCGAGGATGTCGACGATGAAGGGGTCGGCGCCGAACTGGCGCAACTGCTGCGAAGTCAGGTAGGCCAGCACGACGCCGATCAGAAAGCCGACGAGGGCGGTGATCGGCAGCGCTGTCGCGCCAATGTGGTAGAGGTGGCCCGAGACATCGCGCCAGGGGCCTTCATGCGGCGCGCGCGCCAGCCGCAGCAGATCGATCAGCAGCTGTCCCACCAGCCGCAGCAGGTCCTTGGCCTGCTCGATGGCGCCGAGCACCTGGGCGCCCAGGGCCTCGAAGCGCTGCGCCAGCGTGCGGCGCGGCGGCGCCGGCGGGGTCATGGAAAACTGCGCGACCCGCTCCAGCATCGAGCGTTGATCGGTCAGGACCTGCAGCCGCGCGGGCCACTGCCGGCCCCAGTGGCTCCACAGCAGCTGCGCGCCCAGGTGGTCGAGCTGCTGCAGGGCCTGCAAATCCCAGCCGATGGCCGGCGGCAGGGCAGCGAGTTGCTGCGTCGCAGCAGGCCAGACGCCGGGGGCCGTCAGCTGCGCGGCGGTCCAGCGGCCCAGCAGAACGGCGCACATCCCTTCGGGCCTGTCCTGCTGCGCGATGCGGGGGGTCGATTCTTCCATGGCCGGCACGGTTGAAGTCATGTAGCCTGAGATCGTACCGCTTGTGGCGCAACGGCGACAGGGCGGCTGGATCGCACGCAGGTATAACGACGAAAACCTGTGCAGGAGATGCTATGGACCCCCACGCTCACGTTCGTTCGCTGCCCCCCGAGGGGGCCGAGTGCCGCGGCTCCAAGCCTGCCTGCGCAGGCTTGGACGGCACGAAGAACTGCCGCGTCTCGCGGCAGTGCGGCCTGCAAGGCCATGCCTCCTTTGAGGCGGCTCGGCAGGAGGCATGACCATGAGCGATTCCCCTCCTTCCCCCGAGCTGCTGGTCGAGCAGTGCGGCCCGGTGCTGTGGCTCACGATCGCGCGCGAACAGCGGCGCAACGCGATGAGCCATGCCGTGCTGGCTGGCCTCGCGCAGGCGATGGCGGCGGCGCAAGCCAACCGCGATGTGCGCGCCATCGTCGTCACCGGCGCCGGCAGCCAGGCGTTTTGCGCCGGCGCCGACCTGCAGGCGGCCCAGGCCTTCACCACCGACTATTCCGAGCCCTACGGCCATCTGGCCCAGCTGCTGCGTGTGGCCAAGGCCAGCACCGTGCCGCTGATCGCGCGCGTCAACGGCGCCTGCATGGCCGGCGGCATCGGGCTGCTGGCCATGTGCGACCTGGCCGTGGCCGCGCGCCACGCAGTGTTCGGCCTGCCCGAGGTCAAGGTTGGCGTGTTTCCAGCCCAGGTGCTGTCGGTGCTGCAACAACTGATTCCGCGCCGCCAGCTGGCCGAGCTGTGCCTCACCGGCGAGCCGCTCACGGCCGAACAGGCGCTCGAGTACGGCCTGGTCAACTATGTGGACGACGATGTCGACGCCCGGCTGCAATGGCTGCTGGATCGCCTGCTCGACAAGTCGCCCGCCGCGATCCGCCGCGGCCTCTACACCATGAAGAAAATCGAGTCCATGGCCTTCGAGGAATCGATGGCCTTTACCGAAAGCCAGATCGCGCTGTTCACGCTGACCGAGGACGCCAAGGAAGGCCAGCAGGCGTTTCAGCAAAAGCGCAAGCCGAATTGGAAGGGGTGCTGAAGCCATGAGCAAAGTCGTACGAATTGGAGGAGCCTGCGGCTTCTGGGGCGACAGCAGCGTGGCCGCGCCGCAGCTGGTCAAGCTCGGCCAGCTCGACTACCTGGTGTTCGACTACCTGGCCGAGCTCACCATGTCGATCTTGGCGGCCGCGCGCGCCAAAAACCCCGAGCTCGGCTACGCGACCGACTTCGTCACGGTCACGATGAAGGCCATCCTGCGCGACGTGGTCGCGAACAAGATCCGCGTCATCAGCAATGCCGGCGGCGTCAACCCGCAGGCCTGCGCGCAGGCGATTGCGGCGCTGGCCGCCGAACAGGGCCTGGACGTGAAGATCGCCGTGGCGCAGGGCGACGACGTGATGCCGCTGCTGCCCCAGCTGCGCGGCGAGGCCATCCGCGAGCTGCAAAGCGGCGCACCGCTGCCAGACAAAGTGGTCACAGCCAATGCCTATCTCGGCGCCCTGCCCATCCGGCGCGCGCTCGACGCCGGCGCGCAAATCGTGATCACCGGGCGCTGCGTCGACAGCGCGGTCACGCTGGGCGCGCTGCTGCATGAATTCGGCTGGGCCCATGACCTGCAGAACATCGACTACGACCGCCTGGCCCAGGGCAGCCTGGCCGGCCACATCATTGAATGCGGGGCTCAGGCCACGGGCGGGCTGCACACCGACTGGGAGGCCGTGCCCGACTGGCCGCACATCGGCTACCCCATCGTCGAATGCCATGCCGACGGCCGCTTCATCGTGACCAAGCCGCCCGGCACCGGAGGCTTGGTCAACACCGCGGTGATCAGCGAGCAGCTGCTCTACGAAATCGGCGACCCGAGGCGCTACCTGCTGCCCGACGTGAGCTGCGACTTCAGCCAGGTCAGGCTGCAGCAGGCCGGTGAGCAGCGTGTCGAGGTGCGCGGCGCGCGCGGCCAGCCGCCGGGGCCGGCCTACAAGGTTTCGGCCACCTATATGGACGGCTTTCGCTGCAGCGCGCAGCTGACCATCGTCGGCATCGACGCGGCGAGCAAGGCCAGGCGCACCGGCGAGGCGATCCTTGCGCGCACGCGCGAGCTGCTGGCCCAGGCCGGCCTGGGCGACTACAGCCGAACCCACATCGAGGTGCTGGGCTCGGAGGCCGGCAACTTCGGCCCGCACGCCCGCACGCAGCACGTGCGCGAGGCCGTGCTGCGCGTGGCCGTGATGCACCCGCAAAAAGCCGCGCTCGAACTGTTCGCGCGCGAAATCGCGCCGGCCGGCACCAGCTGGTCGCCCGGCACCACGGGCGCCGAGGGGCGGCCCAGCCCGTCACCGTGCATCAAGCAGTTCGCGTTCCTGCTCGACAAGTCGCGCCTGCAGCCCGTCGTCGTGATCGACGGTCAGACCTGGGCCGTGGAAATGCCCACCGCGGCAGCGGCATGGGGGTCGGATTCCAGTTTCGGCGATAACGTTTCCACCGCAGAGGGGGCCAACCCGAAATTGGACTCTGACCCCCATGTTGCGGAACCAACCGAGAATGAGGCGGCGTTCACGGAAGTCCCCCTGATCCGCCTCGCCTACGCCCGCAGTGGCGACAAGGGCGACACCTCCAACATCGGCGTCATCGCGCGCCGCCCCGAATGGCTGGCGCTGCTGCGCGAGCAACTGAGCGAACAGCGCGTCGCGCAATACCTCGCGCACCTGGTCCAGGGCCAAGTCACGCGCTACGACGTCCCCGGCATCCACGCGCTGAACTTCGTCTGCACCCAGGCACTCGACGGCGGCGGCATGGCCAGCCTGCGCAACGACGCTTTAGGCAAGGGCATGGCGCAGATTCTGCTGACGATGCCGCTCAGGATGCCGAGGAACTGGTTGTAGGCGGTGGCGCGGCAAAGTGGCGGGTGGGAGCCTGATGGGTGGCATCGGCCCAGTCACGACATTCAGGTTGACGGCAAGCGGCGGTCAGCGTTTGACGTGAGCGGCCGCCGCGCCGCAAAGCGGCGAGGGCCCGCTCGAACGTGCGGTGGGACGTTTCGGCGGCGATGCCTCGCAAGCGAGCAAGGCCCCTTGGGCATTGGAGTCCGACCTATGTAGCGCCAATTTCGCAGACGCGGAGAGGGCGGAAGTCCCCCTGATCCACCTCGCCTACGCCCGCTCAGTGGCGATGGTTCCGCAAGCGCGATACAGCAATGGCAATGGCCGCCCCGGCGAGCAGGCCGATGCCCGCGCTGAGCAGCAGCTCGCCGCTGAGCGCCCCCTCTGGCCGAAGCGTCTCGGACGGGACGGGTGCAACGAGAGCTCTTAATTCCGTGGCGCTGATCTGGGTCATCCGCGATGCATCGGGCAGGCCGAAGACACAGATCTCCCCTCCAGGGAGCTTGCAAAAGCGCTCGGCGGGGCATTGGGTGAGTATGTCCTGCGCCGCGCCCTCTGCGCATTTGGCACCCGAACTGCGCAGGACCTGCAGCGTGAGCTCTGGATGCTTTGTGAGTTGCTCGGGCATCGTCACCTCCATCGCGCAACACGCATGGCCCACCAGGGTCGCGCCGTGTTTCTCCTATCCGTTGTTCCCTGCGCCTTTCCTTTCAAGGACAAGACTCAACACCAAATAGCGGGATCGACGCGATTCCCAACCAGAACGCCACTTGAGACAAGGTTTTCATGTCTTTCTCCTTTCGCACTTCAGACAGTAAATCCTGGCGCTGCTCATCGCAACATCCCCAGGCATGGGCCTTCGCTTTTTTGTCTTGTCTCGGCTAAGCGAACAGTGTTTATCCGGCGCCGAGCGATGCTCCGGCTCACCCCTGCACCGCAAACCCGGCAGCCAGCGCCTCGCGCAAATGGTCGACGAAACACTGCACGGCCCGCGGCACCTGGGGCGTCCAGGGGCGGATCGCGTAGAGCCGCTCGCCGAAGAAGCCCCGCGGCCGCCACTGGGGCAGCACCGGCACGAGGCTGCGGGGCTTGAGGTGGCCGGCGGCCGTGAAGTCGGGCAGCAGGCCCAGCCCCAAGCCGCCGAGCACCGCCTCGCGCAGCACCTCGCTGTTGTTGGCCCGCAAGGGACCGTTGACCGCGACGATGACGCGCTCGGCGGGCTTGCGGCCCGCATCGCGCTCGAACGACCAGCTCTGGCCCGCCCTGTCGCGCAGGTACAGCAGGCAGTCGTGCGACGCCAGCTCCGCGGGATGGGCCGGCGCTCCCCTGCGGCGCAGGTAGTCGGGGCTGGCGACCAGCACCGAGCGCGACTCGCACAGCACCCAGGCCACATGGGTGTCGGGCGGGGCCTGGGCGTGGCGGATCGCGAGGTCGAAGCCTTCCTGCGCGAGGTTGACAAAGCGGTCTGACAGGTCGAGCTCGAGCCGGATCTCGGGATGGCGCCGCAAAAAGCCGGCCAGCGTCGGCGCGATGTGCTGGCGCCCGAGCGCGACTGGCGCGCTCACGCGCACCAGGCCGCGCGGCGTGCCCGCGAGGTCCTTGACGCTGGCAAAGCTTTGCTCGATGCGGGCGAACGAGGCTTGCGTGTCGTCCACCAGCTGCTGGCCCGCCTCGGTCAGGCCGACCGAGCGCGTGGTGCGCCGCACCAGGGGCACGCCGGCGGCGCGCTCGAGCTCGCCGATGCGCATGCTGACCGAGGCCTTGGAGATGCCCAGGCGGCGCGCCGCCTGCGTGTAGCTGCGGGTCTGGGCCAGCACCGTCAGCAGATGCAGGTCGGCGAAGGCGGGGGCGGTCGAATGGGTGCTCATGGCCGGGCTGTTTGTTCAAGGACATGAACAATGTAGTCAAGAATTCGGTATTTTCAAAGACAGCGCCGAGGCATAGACTGGAGGTATTCCCCAGACCTCCGAAGGCACCCATGAACGCACCCGACCTGTCCCTGCAAACCACCTTGACCGCCTCCATCGAGCACTGGATCGGCGGCCGCGTCGCGCCCAGCCAAAGCGGGCGGCGCGCCGATGTGTTCAACCCCGCGACCGGCGCCGTCACGGGCCAGGTCGCACTGGCCAGCAGCGCCGAGGTCAGCGCCGCCGTGGCCGCCGCCCAGGCCGCGTTCCCGGCCTGGGCCGAAACGCCGCCGATTCGCCGCGCGCGCGTGCTGTTCAAGTTCCTCGAGCTGCTCAACCAGCACCGCGACGACCTGGCGCGCCTGATCACGGCCGAGCACGGCAAGGTGTTCACCGACGCGCAAGGCGAGGTCACGCGCGGCATCGACATCGTCGAATTTGCCTGCGGCATTCCGCAGCTGTTGAAAGGCGACTACACCGACCAGGTGTCCACCGGCATGGACAACTGGACGATGCGCCAGCCGCTGGGCGTGGTCGCGGGCATCACGCCGTTCAACTTCCCCGTCATGGTGCCGATGTGGATGTTCCCGGTGGCGATTGCGGCCGGCAACACCTTTGTGCTCAAACCCAGCCCGATCGACCCCAGCCCCTCGCTGCTGATCGCCAAGCTGCTCAAGCAGGCCGGCCTGCCCGACGGCGTGTTCAACGTGGTCCAGGGCGACAAGGAGGCGGTCGATGCGCTGCTCGAGCACCCCGATGTGCGCGCCGTGTCCTTTGTGGGCTCGACGCCGATTGCCAACTACATCTACGAGACCGGCGCGCGCCACGGCAAGCGCGTGCAGGCCCTGGGCGGCGCGAAGAACCACATGGTGGTGATGCCCGATGCGGATCTGGAGCAGACGGTGGACGCGCTGATCGGCTCGGCCTATGGTTCGGCCGGCGAGCGCTGCATGGCGATCTCGGTCGCGGTGCTGGTCGGCGATGTGGCCGACCGTCTGATGCCGATGCTGGCCGAGCGCGCCCGCACGCTCAAGATCAAGAACGGCCAGGAGCTCGACGCCGAGATGGGCCCGATCGTGACCCGCACGGCCCATGCACGCATCACAGGCTACATCGAGCAGGGCGTCAAGGAAGGCGCGCAGCTGCTGGTGGACGGCCGCACGTTCGCCGGCGCGGACGCGGGCCGCGACTGCGAGCAAGGCTTCTGGATGGGCGGCACGCTGTTCGACCATGTGACGCCCGAGATGCGCATCTACAAGGAAGAAATTTTCGGCCCGGTGCTCTCCTGCGTGCGCGCCAAGGACTTCGGCGAGGCCGTGGACCTGATCAACGCCCATGAATTCGGCAACGGCGTGAGCTGCTTCACGCGCGACGGCCATGTGGCGCGTGAATTCGGCCGCCGCATCCAGGTCGGCATGGTCGGCATCAACGTGCCGATTCCCGTGCCCATGGCCTGGCATGGCTTTGGCGGCTGGAAGAAGAGCCTGTTCGGCGACATGCACGCCTATG